>PCYE01000012.1:0-834 GCA_002762865.1 Candidatus Woesearchaeota archaeon CG10_big_fil_rev_8_21_14_0_10_33_12
AAGATGTTGCTTTTCTTGTTGTAGGTGATCCTATGTCTGCTACAACTCATATTGACCTAAGATTAAGGGCAGAGAAAGCAGGCATTGAATGTGTTATTATACATAATACATCTGTATTTTCTGCTGTTGGTGTTACCGGACTGCAGCTTTACAAGTTTGGGAGAACAACAAGCATTCCATTTCAAGAGGAGAACTGGCATCCGGAAACACCTTATGATACAATAAAAGAGAACATGAAGAATGGGCTGCATACATTGCTGCTGCTTGATTTAAGGCCTCATGAAAAAAGATTTATGACTATTAACCAGGCTATTGAATACCTGTTAAGTATAGAGGAAAAAAGAAAGGAAAAAGTGTTTTCCAAAGGCTTATTATGCGTTGGATGTGCAAGGCTTGGGTCATTAAAGCCCTGCATTAAGGCTGGAAATGCTGAAGATCTGCTTAAAGAGGATTTCGGAAAACCAATGCATTGCCTTATTGTTCCAGGGAAGCTTCATTTTGCAGAAGAAGAAGCTCTTGAGCTGTTTAAAGTTCATAAATGAAACATTGTTTCAAAAATGAAAACATTTATATAATTCTTCTTATTTTTAATTTAAATGCCTGATATTGATATTCTAAAGCAGTTGTTTGACAAGAAGATTCTTAGGATTATTGATATATTTCTGCAGAACAAAGATAAGCAGTTTTACCTTAGGGAGCTTGGCAGGGCTGCTGGTGTAAGCCCCGCAACAACCTATAGGATTATTGGAAAGCTTGTAAAAGCAGGGATAGTTGAAGAAATAAAAATCTCAAAGTTCAAGGTTTATAAAATAATGATAAATGAAAAAACTAAGG
>PCYE01000012.1:878-46294 GCA_002762865.1 Candidatus Woesearchaeota archaeon CG10_big_fil_rev_8_21_14_0_10_33_12
CAATATTGACCTTCTTATACTGTCTGACCTGCAGTTCAGGCAGATGACAAAGTTAGGGGTTTACTCTGGAGAGAAAAAAGTTCTTTGGAAAAGAAAGTGATTCCTAAGAAAAAAATTTTCTTTTAAATTTTTATTATAACTACTTTATAGAAATAGTAAAACTTTATATATAGATTAATAAATCATCCCATTGTAAGGTATAACAAAATGTGGAATTTTTCAAGCAAAGAAAAAATTATCTTTAACTTTTCAATAATCTTAGGTTTATCTTTAGTAATCCTGATATATTTATTACCTGAAATTTCTGCTGATTGTAAATCTGATTGCAGTAAAACAAGTGATGAAGTTCCAGTATGCCATGCTGACTGTGATGGTGATAATGGCTGTAACTTTGTTGATGAACACACAAAAGAAGTATGCACAGATGTGGGTTCTGTCCTAAATACTTCTGTAGGCAATATTCAATCATATGATGAAGCCAATAAAGTTATATGTTGTAAGGGCTCTCCTTATTCCAATAGAAAGGCGGATGTTGGTATTCCAGGTGCAAAAAATGTTGCTAGAGTTACAAGAATTGTTTTTTGGAGAGGTAAGTTTGTAAAGCTAGTAGTTGATATGTTTAACTAAAAGAGAAAGGCTAATTTTTATTAATGAATTTTATTGCTTTGGCTTTCAGAAAGCAACTTCAAACAAAACAAATTGTAAATAAAAAATTTCTATTATATATACTATAAAATAACTATTTAAAAATATAAATGTTTAAATATAGTTATGGATACACTCTTTATAGTAGTATTTGGGGGTTTAATAATGCAAACTAAAGATATATTTAATGTATTCTTCAGAGAGAAACCTGCAATGATGTTAGTTGAGCTTAAAAATGCAAAAAATGAGATTTATGCCTCTTCTTTAGCAAAAAATATTGACTGCACTTATTCCCATGTTGTTAAAATACTTCAGGAAATGCAGAAAGCTGGCTTAGTAATCTTTGATAAGCAGGGAAGACTAAAGCTCTTAACATTAACAAAAAAGGGGACTGAAGTTGCAGAGCATATAGAAAGAATAAAAAACCTTTTGTAATTCTTTTTTAGAAAAATTTAAATATTAGTTATAATATATTTTATAATACTATTAAAAAACTATTTTTAGTATAAAATGTTTGTTATAAAAAAAGAAAAAAACCAGATATTGTCATTGCCTGTAAAAGAGATAACAGCAAAAGAGGCAAAAAACTTCAGTTCTGACCTAGCACTGAAAATTCTTAAGCTATTAATAAAAAAGCCAATGTACCCAATAGAGCTTGCAAAAGAGCTTAAGGTTCATGAGCAGAAGATATATTATCACATAAGGAACCTTGAGAAATCAGGGATAATAAAAATTAACAAAAAAGAAATAAAGCAGGGAGCTGTTGCAAAGTATTACTATTTAGACAAACCGGCTTTTGTAATAAGATTAAAAGAATTTGAAGAAACACAGAAAATAATTCCAAAAAGCAGTTCAAAATTCTTAGAGCCTTTTATAAAAAATGGAGAACTTGACGCAATGATAATAGTTGGCTCTCCTGACCCCCACGGACCTGAAAAAGCCAGGTCAAGGGACGGCTATTATGGAATTGACCTTGCATTATTCTTAGGAACATTCCTCAACTATGTTCCAGACCTAAATGTAAGGCTTGACACAGAAGTAAGGCAGGAAGAGCTTAAAAACAACCTCATACTTTTAGGCGGTCCTGTGGTAAACAACATAACCAAAAAGGTTAATGAAAAAATGCCAATATTCTTTGATAAGAACAATCATTGGGCTATAAAATCAAATATATCCAAGAATGTTTACCCAACAGATGAAACAGGGCTTATAGCCAGCTTCAAGAACCCGTTTAATAAAGAAAAAAGTATACTTCTTGTTGCTGGAAAAAGGTATTCAGGAACAAGGGCTGCAATAATAGCCTTCCTGAAATATTTCAAAGAAGTATCAAAGGGCAATATCCACAACAACAAAATAAAGGCAAGAGTTGTTGAAGGCGTAGATCTTAATTCTGATGGAATCATTGATGATGTTGAATTTAGGGAGTAATATTAACAATCTCTTGCTGAAACTTAGCAAAACTATTTTCTGCTTCTTTAATAAACTCCTGTTCTCTTTCTGTAGGTATTACTGCTCCTGCTGCGCTTAAATGACCGCCTGCCTCACCATCAACCTTCTCAGCAATATTTGAGATGATTTTAAACAAGTCAGCATCTGCCTTTCGGTCAGATATTCTCAGGCTTACTTTTGTCTTTCCATTTAACAATCGGGCCATTGACATTACAAGCGTAATTTTATCAAAACCATTTGAAGATGAAATAATTGAGGCAAGAGTTCCGATCATTGTTGCCATTACATTATCCTTAGCATTTATTATAAGCATACCTTTTTTCTTAATTATATCTTCAGAATCCTCATTCTCTTCATACCATTTCATTGTCTTAACAATCTCCCTTTTATACTTTGAGAGATTAGTTATTGCTTTTTTCTTTATTTTTTCATCATTTAAGCATGCCCCTATTCCTAGAGACGCCTTGTTAAGCCTTCCGCAGGCATTCAACAGTGTGGAAAACTCTTTTGCATCCCTTAGAGGAGATTCCTTTTCTTCGTCACGCAGAATATAGACCTGACCAAAAATATCCTCTGGCTTTTCTTCATCAAGCCTTTTCATTATAATGCCAGCAGATAGCTTTTTAATTTCATCCCCTGTAAGATTAACAAGCTTTTTCCACTCATTTCCCTGTTTTGGGTTTATGTCCAACTGCTGCAAAAACTGTATTGCATTGCTTTCAGAGCCGGTTACACCTGGTATGTAAACATCTGTGCTGTACTGCAATAGCCTGTATAGCGGTTTTGTCTGTGCTCCAAAAACCTTTAATCCCCTAATCACTTTTATTTTTCCTTTTGTCTTGGCAGTTTCAAGAATTTCATTATTAAGCCTTGAAAAACCATTATTTTCCTGTACATCACCTATTGCACCAATGATAGCAATATGAGCCATATCTTCATTTTTCCTGTTAAGGTATTTTGCAAAGAAATAAACAACACCTGCTCCTGAAACCTCCTTTGTTCCGTCAATTCCAAAAAGATGTGGATTAACATGGACTATATTATTGCCAATATCAGCATCCTCTGGATCGTGGTGGTCAAGAATAAAAACCTCCTTGCCTGCAAGCAAACTCTTTATGTCATTTAGCTTTCCAGAGCCAATATCAGTAAAGAAAAAACAGCTGTAATTCTCCTTTGATATTTCTGATATAACCTTGCTGTTCAACTGCTGGACAATAGAAACAGAGTATTTTCTGTTCTCAAGATTCAATGCATTAATCAGTATAGAGCAGGCGCTGATGCCATCAGAATCAAGGTGGGATATAATCCTTATCTTCTCTTTTTTATCTAATTTTTTAAATCTTTCAGCTGCCTGCTTTACAGATTCTTTAAATTTTTTATAGTTATCCAATTTTATCCCAATCATTCTATAAGAAGCCTTATCTTATCCTGATCATATTTCCAGTCCTTTTCAAGCTTCTTTGTTTTCTTGTAATATTTGACTAATTTTCTGATTTTTGATTCAGTTAGCTCTAATCCCCTTTTTGCAGGCATATCATGCTTGTTTGATTCCAGATGTTTTCTTAATGTAATGCTTCTTTTTATTAAAGCCATTAAATCTTCTGGTATTTTTGACAAAAGATTTTTTTCTTTTAGTATTGCTGTTATGCTCTTTCCACTGATCTGTTTTATATTAGGTATTCCATAGACATCTCTTAAGAATAAGCCAATCTGGCTTGAGGTCTTTCCCTCTTTTGCCATCTTTGCTATTAATAGCTCTATCTCATTGGACTTGTATCTTATCCAGCTCAGCTTTGTTGCTTTTGATGGCTTTGTTGAGCTAGCTTTTCCCTTTCTTCCTGAATACATTCTTGCCATTTTATTTTCTCCTAAGAGACCAAGAAAAAGAATCTTGTCTCCAGTATAACCCAGCCTTGACCGGATTATCTCTTGATATGAAAAAGAAAACAGGGCTTATTTAAAAAGCTTTCGGGGAATAGCCAGATTAATTAAACCTATTTATAATAATAAATTACTAATCAAACAAGGTTTCTGCAACAAATTCAGGACAATCAGACAAATAATGCTCTATTACTGAACCTGTGTGATGATTTATAAAAATAGGGTTCAATCTTTTTTCAAGGTTTTTCAAGGTTTTTCCAGAAGCAAGATCTTCATCAAAAAACAATACATTCTTTCCCTTATAATCTGAAAGATGCTCCATGTCTGAGTCTGATATTATTGGATTATTATCATTTCTTTTAAAATGAGAGAATCTAACAAAATATATGTCTGAACCAAGCATATTAGACAATAGTGTCGCAGAGATTATTGAGCCATGTGCAGTGCCAACAATCAAATCAATCTTTGATTTTTTGTTAATCTTATCTGCTAAACATATAATTCTTTTTGGATGAGATGCCATCCATGTGTATTTATCTTTTTTTGATGTATAGATAAAACCACGCAACTCCTCTGGAATCTTGTTCTTGAAATCTTTCAAACATTCAATTGATCCATCTTTCAATGCATAAATGTCTTTTACTAATGATATAGCTTTAATATACAAATCCTGCGAGTTTTTTATTGTATTATGTGTATATTTAAGAGCAATTTTTTGTGAAAATTCCACATATTTTTTTGAGTCTAATCTAAGGCCATTTTCTAAAGCAATCTTGTAGTTAAGAATAACATTCACTAATGCAGGAGTCTTGAAGTATATGTTGTTGCCTTCAGCAAAAATTTTAATCCAGTTTTTAGGATTTTCATGTGATTTTTCAAAATTCAAAATTCTCTTAAGTGATTTTTCAATTTCTGAAAACAAATTAATATATCTCTCTTGAAATTCCATTTCAGAAGAGGGTTCGTAGTAGTCCATAGAGATATATTTATCAATCATGTTTGAAAATCCTTTAAAAATATAGCCCTGCGCGGATTCGAACCGCGGTCTCAAGCTCCAAAGGCTTGAATGATTGGTCTAAAATCGCAGATTAACCTTTTTGAAAATCTGTGATTTTCAATTGGCCACTACACCACAGGGCTGCAATGCAAAAGAACTGTATTTTGTTTATAAAACTTTTTATTCGAAAGCTTTAAATGAATTATCATTTTATTCCTTTTCATGCAGCCATTATGCCTTAAATGCAAGGGAAGAGGCTTTTGCGGAAGAACCTTTTGCCCGATTTACGCAAAAAGCCAGGCAATCTTCAAGGTTGAAAAAATGCTTGATAAGAGTGATTTTTCTAGCTCAAGCCCTGCCCCGTTTGTCGGCTATTATGGCTATCCAAATGTAAATGTTGGTATACTGAGCCCTGCAAAAATTGAAAAAAAAGCAGAGCTTTATGACGCTCCAAGATATTGGGCAGATCATAATTTTAAGATACCAGAAATAGTTGATTTAAGGTCCTCTTTAATAAACTCAAGATTCAAGATAGAGGTAAAAAAACAAAATAAGTTTTTGGAGATAAGCAAAGAGGTTGGAATGGCATCAAAGCCAGTTGATGTTGAACTGTCATTAGATGAAAAGCCAAGATTCAAGCTAAAAGTTGATTCATATAATGCACCAATGGGCCCAAATGCAAAGCTGAAAAATGTACAAATAACCTCAAACCCAAAAATATCACATTATGTTGAAAAAGTTGTTGATGATATTGATTTAAAAGCAAAGAATGCAATACTTTACTTGCATAAAAAAGAGTTTGATGAAAATTTTCTCACAAAACTGTTGAGTGTTGGAAATATTGGGCTTAAGAAAAACAGAAAATTAGTTCCTACAAGATGGAGCATAACTGCAACAGATGATATGATTGCAAAAGAGCTTATAGAAAGTATTAAGGATTACAAGCAGGCAGATTATCTTGCTTTTTTTGGCTCTTATCTTGGGAATTATTATTTAATCTTACTGTTCCCAGAGCCATGGTGTTACGAACTTTTTGAGACATATATGCCCAAGACAAGTTGGAATGTTGATGAAAATATAAACTTTATGACAGATTATGAGCCATATCATGGAAGAAAAACATATGCTGAAAACTGCGTAGGAGGCTATTATGCGGCAAGGCTTTCAATAGCTGAAAAACTTGAAAAAATGAAAAAACAGTCCTCTGTTTTGGCATTAAGGTTTATCACAGGAGAATATGCAGTTCCTTTAGGTGTTTGGGTTGTAAGGGAGGCAGTAAGAAAAACAATGAAGAACAGGCCAATTGAATTTGCCTCAAAAGAACTGATGTTAAAATATGCAGGATTATTAATAAAAAAGAAATTCAACTATGACATTAATAATATCCTCAAAAGCAGCATACTTCTCAGGAACATAAAGAATCAGACAAAGCTTAGTAAATTTCTTAATTAAGATTGTTGATTATCAACAGATATTAATAAATATGTCTTATTTGTTGATTATAAACAAAAAGGGTTAAATAATTGTTAAATATTGATTATCAACAAAAGCTTTAACAATAAAAGTTTATAGTAATTAACAAGAACTAGTTAATTTTCTTCTTAAAAGATTCCAACTCATCCATGAATCTCTTTACTGTTTTCACAAGATGCTCTGGCTGTGTTTTTAATACTTCAGCTGTTTTTGCCAGAATATCCCCATGAAATTTTTCTGTTGATTTCAGCTCAAAATCCTGTTTGGAGATTCGCTTTTCTTTTTTTAATGCCTTTTTTGCCTTTTTCCATTTAATGAATAATTCTTCTGCCCTTGCAGGAATTTGTGCTTCATTAACATTTAAAATTTTTGAGAGCTCATCTAAAATCCCCTTCTTTTTATCAATTTCATGCTTAGCTCTCTCCCCTGCAACAAACTCTATCCTCACAACACCATCCTGGATTTTTGTTGACTTTAATATTCTTATTTTTCCTACCTCTGAGGTGTTTTTAAGGTGCGTTCCGCCGCAGGCCTCAACATCCAAACCTTTGATTTCAATAATCCTTATCTCTTTTCCAGGAACAGCACCGCCCTGGTAAATGCCCATTCCATATTTTTTTTCAGCCTCATTTCTTGGCATAAAAATTGAATTAATCTGAATTTTATCCTTAACTATTTTATTGGCAAGGTTCTCAATTTTTTCAATCTCGTCATTTGTAATGCTCTGATAATGAGTAATGTCAAGATGAGCTTTTTCAACAGTTTTTTTTGCACCTGCCTGGTTTATATGGGGTCCTAAGATTTTTCTTGCAGCTGCATTTATTATATGTGTTGCAGTATGGTGATGAGTCAACTGCAATCTTCTGCCAATGTCGATTATCCCCTCGATATCATCCCTTTCCCTGAATTTAGGCTTTTCAGATAGAGTATGAACAATTACATTTCCCTGCTTGAAAACATTAATTACATCCTGATTATTTAGTTTTCCATTGTCATGATCCTGGCCCCCGGAGCTGGGATAAAATACTGTCTTATCCAAAACAATGTTATTGCCAATAATTTTCAGAACCTTTGCCTTAAACTTATCTTTATGGCAATCGTCAAAATAAAGCGCCTTTGTCTCAGGAATATTTTTTAGGTTAAGATTTTCCTTTTTTTCAGCAATCTCTTTTTTCTCTTCACTATGAAGCTCTGAAACAAGTGAATAGAAATTCTTTGGAACATCAACTGCCTTTCCAAGCTTCAGGGCTTCCTTGCTGATGATTTCGGGGTCAATGCCATGACTATCATATAACTCCAAAAGTTTTTTTTCTGTTATTTCCTTTCTGATTAGGTTCTGGATTATCTGTCTTGACTTCTGCTTTGTATTTTCATATTTTTCCTTTTCAACATCAAGTATTTTTTCAACTGCATCAAGGTTCTTGCTTAACTCTGGAAATTCACCTTTTAGTTCCTCTGCATGCCACCTGCAGACAGCTGGCAGGCTAATATCCCAGTTGTATTTGTCAATAAATGAAAATGAGCGTCTTGCAAGCATCCTCAGATTATAACATCCTCCCATATTAGATGGCAGTGCACCATCGCTTAATGCAATAAGCAAGCCTCGTGCATGCTCTGCAATTGAGTAAAGGGCTGCCATTGGCAATATGGCTTTTTTTAATTCATCTACACTTATCCCAACTTTACCGGCAACATCTTTCCATGCCTTGTCAATATCATCAACCTCATCAATATTAAGGAATCCTGCATAAGGAACATATTTTTTCATAATCTCTTTATCATATGTTATGCCTGTTTTTTCTATGAGTTTTTTTACAACAGATGGGAATGATGCATCATAAATTGTTGGAGTGCCCTGGCTGAACCATGCGCACCTTTCCATTCCCATCCCCATATCAAGCACTTTTAATGAAAGCTCTTTTGGCTCGGTTTCTGTCTGCTCATACATCATGTAAACCTGGTTTCCTATTTCCACTCCCCGGGAAAAGAATTCCATGCATGGCCCAAAATTGCCTCCTCCTGCCCATGCATCTTCATGAAAGGTAATCTCTGAATCAGGGATTCCCAAACCATTGTTAAGCCATTTTTTTATATGCCTGAAAACCTTGTTCTGGTCCCATTTATCAGGTGAGACAAACATATGCTGGCCAATCATGTTAAAGCAGGTCATGTGGCTGCCTGTTATTCCAACATTATCAATATCTCCAAACCGTAAGCAGAATTGAGGCACTACCAAAGGATTTGCAGGTGGTTCAACCTCTCCACTAACAACATATGGCTGGAAATCAGCAATGCTTGCTATTACAAAATCCATGTCAGAGCGCCATCTTGCAACAATAGGATAGCGTTTTATTGGTGTGTAGCCTAACTCCCTGAACATCTTTGAGAATTTTTGCCATACTTCAATATAACCTAGCTTTTCCTTGCAGGGATTATCCTCAAAAAACCTAAATCCGCCTGAGCAGGCAGTATCACCGCAAAAATCCCTGTTTTTATTTGTGGTCCAGAAATACTTTCCGCACTTTGTACATTTCTTCCTGGCAAATCCATCTTTCTTCAAAACATCTGTTGCATAATATTTGTCAGGGTTTTTGCCTGCCTCTTTCCTAAACCATTTTTTTGCTTCTTTGTCTGATAGCATATTAGACTTATTTTTTAGCTATTATTTAAATTTTCTTATATTAAAGCATTATATAAGAATAAAAAGAATAAAAGTATATTACATTGCATCAACTATATAACTCAGATTAGTGTAAATAGCAAACTAAGAGATCCTTGCATGATTTGAGCTGCACCCAAGGCAGTAAGTATGAACAACATTGTCATTGCCAAAATGCAGCCTACAATCTTCTGCAGAAAGTATAAGCTTTCCGCACGACTCACATTTATCGTACATAAACTACCCTATATTGGCATTGGTTTCCAAGCTTATAAATGTTTTCTTTTTAAAAGCCGATAAACAAAAACAAAAGAAAACTTTATTAATTAGACATATTAATAAAATTTCATGAAATATGAAGCGATTGTCTTTGATTTAGATGGAACATTAATCCATACAGCCCCCGAATACAGGTATATCATTGTAGGAAATACCTTAAAAGATTTAGGTGTCTCAGCTTCAAATAAAAAAATAGACAAATTCTGGTTTGAAAAGGAGAGAAATAAAATAATAAAAAATGAATTTGGAGTAAAAGAACCTCAGAGATTCTGGGAAAAATATGATATCTACGAAAAAACCGATTTAAGGAAGAATTTTGTAAAAGCTTATGAAGATATAAATTTCATTAAAGAATTAAAAAATAGAGGTTATAAATTAGGAATAGTAACTAGCGCAGCTGAACATATTGTGGATATTGAGTTAGAACTTATTGGAAAAAAATATTTTGATGCTGTTATAATGGCGAGAAGCTCAAATGGTATAATACCAAAACCTCATCCCCAGGGTTTATTGAAATGTCTCGATGAGTTAAAGGTTAATCCAGAAAAATCAATTTATGTTGGAAATGCAGAAGAGGATTTAATATGTGCAGAAAAAGCAAATGTATTAGGAGTTATTATATTAAGGAATGAATATAAATTTAAGAATATAAATTCTTGCTTTACAATTAGTTCTTTAGATAAATTAGAAAAAATTCTAAGCTTATAGTTAAATGGGCCCACCCGGAATCGAACCGGGGATCTTCACCCTGTGAAGGTGATGTCATAGCCGCTAGACCATAGGCCCAATGATCATAAAAAATTGTTTCTTTTTCTTAGCTTTTCTATCTCGTTATGGCTTTTTTTAACCCTTTCCACATATTCCTCTCCAAGTTCTTTTCTGTATCTTTCAATTACTTCTTTTATTGTGCCAACTCTACTTCCAAATATTAGATTATCAGCATATGTTATTATTTTTTCTTCTGTTGTTTCAGGAACAAAATCCTTTAAGGGGAGATCGAGGCCTTGTTTTTCTATGTCTTTTTTTGTTATTCCAACACCAATATGTGTTTCAGCAATTCTTGCATATTTTTTAAGGCCTTCCTTAATTAATATTTCTCCGCCGACAACTCCGTGCCTTATTGAGTTTTCCTTATAGCATTTAAATCTTCCAATATCATGCAATAAGGAGCCTATCTTAACAAGGTTAATATCAACATCATGATTTTTCTTAACCTCCTCAGCTATCTCTAAAGCAAGCTTTTGGACAGCTCTTGAATGATTCAATACCTTGTTAAAACTTTCATCATCAGTAGAATACTTCCTCAAAAGTTCAACTGCCTCTTTTTCAGTTATATCTCTCATAAAAAAACAGAAATAACAGTTTAATAAAAAGCTTTCTAAATTAGTCCCTTATCATTGGAGCCCACATAACCAGGGTGATAAGCATAGTCTCTCATATTAATAGGACCTCTTGTTCCTCCAATACCAAGAAGGGGTTTAACCTTAGGAAGAGGATCCATTGTATTATTTTTATAATCTCTTTTACTTTCATTTGGTGTTTCAAGAAGATGCAATAAACCAAAAGAAATTTCATTAAACAAATTTTTTGCCTTGATCCCTATATCCATAACAAAAACCTTATTTCTATTTTTTATAATTTTTGGAAACTAACTCCGTTATTGTATTGATTTGTGAAGTAATAGTAGAAAAAGCGTTATTCATTGATTCAACTGCATCCCAATATTGTTGTTGTTGTTTTTCATAAAAAAATGAATAAGTTCTTGTGCATTCTCCTACAAAACCTCCCAAGTAAAAATATACTGGTTCCTTTGTAACTAGTGCTGTTATCGCAGAAGCAACCTCAATTGAATTTGATAACATTTTCTCAAGAAAAACCCTTCTTTCAGCTCCTTTAGTTAGTTCAATCTCTTCAGACAATAATTCACTTTCTTCTTTTATTCTATTACTATTGTTATTTTTTATTTTTTCAAAGTAAATTGTTTTGTTTCTATAATATTCTCTTGATTCGGTTCCAAGAAAGTATTCTGAAACTAATTCCACTAATTTTGACATTTTAATAAAAATTATTTTTATTGTTTATAAATATTTCTATACTTTACTACTCTGGAGTATTTAATCAACTATCTAACAACTTAAACTATCCTCCTGTTAAGTTAAATTTTAATAAAAAAATAAAGGCTCCCTATTCTTGAGTTTAGGGGTAGTAAGAATTAGGCAGGGAGCCTATATAAATGTGATTTTTGATTTTTTTGGTGGCTTTTTCAGTTCTTCAAGCCACATTGCACCAATATTGATCATTTCCTTTTGGAACTGGTCTGATATTTTGTATGTTTTTTTGTAAAGATTGAAATTAATAATGCCCATGCTTTTCATTGGTGTTAATATTCTGTCATAAAACTGCCTTTTGTTATATGAAAGCTTGACCTTCTTGCCTTTGTATGACGGCTCTTCAATCTCTGCAACCAATGTTCCTTCATGAAGCCTTGTGGCAAACAGAGACATTTCTGACTTGCCTATCTCACCGCCATTTTCTTTCATGTAATTTATCAGCAGATTGGCAACTATCTTCTGTTGTTTTGTTGCGAATATTACTTCCAGTATATCATCAGGGATATTAAATAAGTCAAATAAAATGACCATTTTGAACATAATAAATCATACTAGTATATAAATGTTACTATTTTGTATACTGGAATAGTTTTTATAATATCTATTTTTTAGAAAAAAAGTCTTTAATATCATTGAGATAATTTTTAGTAATCTTAATATCCCAGTCAATAGGAAAGCATTTGAAATATGTTGGCCAGCAATATCTCTGGTCTAAAAATACTATTACCCCTCGATCAGTTGATGACCTTATACAGCGGCCAGCGCTTTGCAAGGATTTATTAAAACCAGGAAGCCTGTATCCATAATCCCAGCCTTTGCTAAATTTCATGTCATAGTAATCTATCAATGCCTTTGCCTCAAGGTCTGGCTTTTGCAATGGTATTCCAATAACAACAACACACTTTAAAACCCCTGGCAAGTCAATTCCCTCTCCAAAAGAACCTGATGCAACGCACAACAAGACTGCTCCTAAATTTTTGTAAGACTTAAATTTTTCCAAGAGCTCTTTTTTCTCCTCTTTCTTTAGGTTAGGTATTTCAAGAAAAGTTGTTTTTCTGCATAATTTAGTAAAAAAGTGATTAACAGTGTCCCTTATGTAATAGCTTGGAAAAAAAAGTGCAGAATTTCCAGGGGTTTCATTCACAATATCAGAGCATATTTTTGCTATCCTCCTGAACTGCTTTTCATTTCTTAGAGAATATTTTGTGCTTGTTTCAGGAACTATAATATTAAGCTGGTTTTTGACTGGAAAAGGGCTTTTATATGATTTTTCAACTGTATTTTCTTCAAAACCTAAAAGGTCTTTGTACATTAGTGTTGGAGTTAGTGTTCCAGACATTATGATTGTTGAATGTGCATTATTTACTATATCTCTTGTAACTAATGATGGGTCTAAACAGCGGTATGACAAAATTATCGCTTTTGGTTTTTTCTCAATTATCCTTACAAATCCTTCATCAGAACCCTGCCATGCACTAAGAAATTTTGCAACTGAGCCAATGCTGCTCTGCTTTTTTGTTTCCCTGACAGCATCGCCTATGAACTCAAAGTCTGAAACCAGATCATCATAATCTGCAATCTGGCTTATTTTTTTTGCAAACTCATCTTTTTTTACAATAGTTTCACCATATTCTTTTAGTTCTTTGGCAAGATTTTCCAGAATATTCTTAATCTCAACCAGGCTTTCTCTTGCTTTATTATACTTAAACTTCTTTGCTTCGCTGATAGCCCTCTTTACTGTAAAGCTTGATAACCGTTCTGTCATTAAATCCCTTACTCTTGAAGCAAGATTATGGCCTTCATCAATTATAATAATTGTATTCTCAACATCTTTTTGTATTCTCTTGAAAAAAGAATCTCTTATAGCCGGGCTGAAAATATAATAATAATCTGTGACAATAACATCTGCATCTTTTGCCAATAATGCTGAGATTTCATATGGGCAAAGCCTGTATTTTGAACATATGTCCTTAACTGTTTCTGTATGGCATGGAGATAATTGTTTTAATTCTGATAAAACTGCCTTTGCTTTTACAGTTAATTTTGATTTTGTTCTTGTGTTTGCATAAAATTCGCATTTATTGTCTTCTCTTACAGTTTTGCAGTAATCTGCAAACTCACCTGAATAAAGCATTTCAACACCTGGAACAAGGCACATCCATTTCTTGCCAATTATGTCAGCAGCCTTTATACTCAGGTTGTATTCTTCTTTTATTTTTTTAAGAGTATTTATTGCAATAATATGCTGTGTATGCCTATTTGTCAGAAAAAATACTGTCAGCTTGTTTTTTATTGCATAAGCCAGTGCAGGAGCCAGGACGCCAGCAGTTTTTCCAATGCCTGTCGGAGCATGCATAATCAGGCTTTTTTTGTTTTTAAGGGCATTATCAACATCTAATATCATATCATCCTGTATTTCCCTGACTTTGGAATGGGGGAATAATAATTTAGCCAGATTATCTTTTGATATCATATTAAAAAAAGAAAATAGTTGCTATATAAATCTTTATCTTAAGAAGCAGATTATTTTCCGAGTTTTTCCTTAATCTTTTTTGCAAGCTCTTTTCCTTTTTCAGTTAATAAACTGCCTGTTTTTTTGCCTGTTTTTTCAAATATTATTTTACCTTTCTTGAGGTTTCTCTCCATTACTAAACTATAATCATGTAAAACAGCAGCCATATCCTTTATCCTATTGCCATATTTTTCAAGGAATGCAACAGTTGTCAGGGGATATCTTTGAGGAATAGTTGGCTTTTCATCAGAATAGCCGATTGTTATGATTGCCTGGGGTCTTACAGAATCCGGAATGTTAAGAACCCTTGAGACTACATTCTCATCAAATGCACCAACCCAGCATGCTCCAAGATCAAGTGAATGTGCTGTTAAAAGCATGTTTTCTATTGCAGCTGCACAGTTTTGTATAGAATAAAGCCTGCTTCCCCTTACACCATAGAATCTTTCGCTTTTTTTCAGGTCTGCGCAGACAATTATGTAAACAGGAGCTTTTGACATCCAGTGCTGCCTTAATGAAGCCTCTGCAATTGTTTTTCTTTTGTCCTCATCCTGCACTACAATAAAGTTATAATCCTGTATATTTCCAGAGCTTGGGGCAAGCCTCCCAGCTTCTAAAATAGTTCCCACTTTGTCCCATTCAACTGGAATATCAAGATATTTTCTTATGCTTCTCCTTGTGCTTATGCATTCAAAAACTTCCATATTAAGCATTATAAAACTCTTTATTAATAAAATTATCGCTTTATTCAAAAATTATTTATAGTAAGGAGATTTATTAAAGGGTATGAAATACATTAACCTGGTTGAGGTCTACCAAAAGCTTGACTCAACAACAAAGAGACTTGAGAAAACTTATTTTATATCTGAACTATTAAGAAAAACTCCGGTAGAAGATCTTTCCAGGATAACATTATTATTGCAGGGCAAAATCTTTCCGCCGTGGGATGAGCGCAAGATTGGCGTTGCATCAAGAATGGTTTTAAAGGCAATAAATGTTTCATCTGGCTTAAGTGTTAAGGAAATTGAGGATGAGTGGAAAAAAACAGGTGATCTTGGAAAGACAGCTGAAAACCTTATCCAAAAGAAAAAACAGGCCACTTTATTCTCTAGTGATTTGTCTGTGAGCAAGGTTTTTGATAATTTAAGAAAACTTGCCACCTTAGAAGGCCTTGGCTCTGTTGACCAAAAAGTAAAATTAATATCTGAGCTGCTTACATCTGCAAAACCTATTGAGGCAAGATACATCGTGAGGAATGTTTTAGAGGACCTAAGGGTGGGCGTTGGAGCTGGCTCTTTAAGAGATGCAATTGCATGGGCATTTTTTCCAAAAGTTAGTGGAATATTTTTCAAGTGTGATAAATGCAATAACTATATGCCTAATATAACTAAATGCCTTGAATGCAACGAAGCTATAGAAAACAAGTTCAATAAAGAAATTGAAAAATTTGATGAAAAAAAAGTTCTTAAACTAAAAAGCATTGACGAGCTTAAGAAAGCAGATATTAAAAAATATGATTTTATCTTATGCAATGATGAGAATTTAGCAAGGGAAGCTTATAATTATTTTGTTAATGCTGTTCAGGGAGCTTATGATGTTGCAAATGACTTTTCTGTTGTTGCAGAAAAAGCAAAAGTTGAGGGTATTAAAGGCTTAATGAGTGTTGGCCTTGAGCCTGGAAGGCCTGTAAAGGTAATGCTAGCCATAAAAGTAAAGGATATAAAAGAAGGATTTGAAAGAGTTGGCAAGCCAGCTGATATTGAGTATAAATTAGATGGCTTCAGGCTGCAAATACACAAAAAAGATAATGAAATAAAGCTTTTTACAAGAAGGCTTGAGAATGTCACAAAACAGTTTCCAGATGTTGTTGATTATGTTAAACATAATATTAAAGGGGATTCTTTTATAATTGACTCAGAGGGAGTCGGCTTCAGCCCAAAAACAAAAAAATATCTTCCATTCCAGAGCATATCCCAGAGAATTAAACGAAAGTATGACATTGAGAATATGGCAAAGGAGTTTCCTGTTGAGCTGAATGTTTTTGATGTTATCTATTACAATGGGAAAAACATGATTAAGACACCTTTTATTGAGAGAAGAAATATTATTGAGAAAATAGTAAAGCCTGCTGAAAGAAAAATTGTTTATGTCAAGAACCTTATAACATCTGATGAGAAGGAAGTTTTAAAGTTTTACAAGGAATCTCTTAAGAGAGGAAATGAAGGGATTATGTTTAAGACACTTGACGCTGTTTACAAGCCAGGTGCAAGAGTTGGGCATATGGTGAAGTTCAAGCCTATTATGGATACCCTTGATTTGGTTATTGTTGGAGCAGAGTGGGGAGAAGGCAAGCGATCTGACTGGCTGAGTTCTTTTACACTTGCATGTATTGATGAAAACAATAATTTTCTTGAGATAGGAAAGGTCGGGACAGGCATTAAGGAAAAATCAGAGCTTGGAGTTTCATTCAGCCAGCTTACAGAGGAATTAAAGCCATTGATAATCTCTGAAAAAGGAAAAAGTGTTATTGTAAAGCCGGAGATTGTTGTAGAAATAAACTATGAAGAAATCCAGAAAAGCCAGACATACAGCTCAGGATATGCCTTAAGATTTCCGAGATTGATAAATTTAAGGCTGGAAAGGTCTGCTGAGGAATGCAGCACACTAAACATGGTTGAGGAGTTTTATGAAGGCCAGAGGCACAGGAAATAATATCAACTTTTAGGAGATTATTAAATTTGTTAATACAATGTTAAAATCAAATCACATAGTTAAAAAACTTGATATAAGATTCTTCAACAGCATGAAGATTGACTACATTAAAGAAACCTTAACAAAATCAACCCTTCACGATGAGAAACTTAATTCTGAGATAGATTGGTATCTATCATTTCCATCTCACTTCAGAAGGTATTTTCCTAAGATATTTGATTACAGAAAGGGGTATAATCCATACATAAAAATGGAATTTTACAATTATCCTTCACTTGCAGATATTTATTTAAATGATAAGCTTCCACTTGACCAGTGGAAAAAAATATTTTTGGATCTTCATGAAATAGTCAAAAAATTTCAATCTGCAAATAAAAAAATAACTGAAAAAGAAAAATTTGAGAGTCTTCTTAGTATGTATTATAAAAAAACAATCAAACGGTTAAAACAGCTGGAAATGCAAAATAGCTGGAATAAAATTTTATCAAATCCAATTTATATAAATGGAAAAAAATATTTTAAAGATAAAATAAAAAAAGACCTTAAAGATTGTCTACACAAATACTTGCTTAACTTACCAAAAAGAGATTTTTGCTTGATACACGGGGACTTATGTGCAGGAAATATACTCTTTGATAAATCTAACTTTATATTCGTTGATCCGCGAGGAAAGTTTGGAAAATTTGTCATATATGGTGACACATACTATGATATTGCAAAACTATCTCACAGTTTTTTGGGATTTTATGATTTAATAGTTGACTCAAAATATAAACTTGATTTTAATGATAACCATATAAACTATGAAATACTTGCTTCAGATAAACAAAATAAGATATCGGAAGCATTTAAGGAAGAAATTCTATTTAAGTATGATTACAAGGAAGTTAGATTAATCGAATCCCTTTTGTTCCTAAGCATGCTTCCATTACATGTTGATGATTTTAAAAGGCAAATTGTGCTTTTTTCAAGGGGTCTGGAATTATTTTATAGTGTTAAGGATGGTGGTTATTATTAGAATTATCATAACTATGGCAGGTGAAGGAATTAGATTCAAAAAAGCAGGCTACCTCATTCCAAAACACATGATAAAAATAAAGGACAAAACAATGTTTGAATGGGCTATGCTAACATTAAAGGATTTTTATGGTGAAGAATTTATTTTTGTTACCTTAGAAAAAAATAATGATTTGAGTTTCATTAATGAAAAATGCAAATTATTAGGCATAAAAAAAAGAAAGATTGTATCCATAGATAATATAACTTCCGGGCAAGCAGAAACTGTTTTGAAAGCAGAAAAAGAAATAAGTTTGGATGAACCCATACTGATTTATAATGTGGATACTTACGTTGAGCCTTATGAATTAAGAAAAACTGATATAAAGGGGTATGGCTTTGTTCCGTGTTTTAAGGCAAATGGAACCCACTGGAGTTTTGTAAAATTTGATTCAAATAAAAGAATTTTTGATATTACAGAAAAAGTAAGGATATCTGAATATGCGTCTATAGGGCTTTATTATTTTTGCAGTTTTTCCTTATTCAAGAAATGTTTTGGTAAATATTATTCGCAGGAATCTAAAGAAAAATATATTGCCCCTATTTACAATATTCTAATAAAAGATAACAAAGAGGTGTATACTTCAATCTTAGATAGCAAAAAAGTCCATATTTTAGGGACTCCAGAAGAGGTGAAATCATTTGAGGAGAAATAAGTCAGATAATATCCTTGTTTTTGTGCCTGGTTATAATGTTGAAAACACAATTGAAAAAGTTTTTTTTGGTTTAATGAAAACAAAGAAAGAATTGAATTTTGACATTTTGTTTATTGACAACAGAAGCAAGGATAATACATTCGAAAAACTAAAAGAATTAGTAGAAAACAAAAAACAAAAAGGGATAAAACTGGTCAGAAACTCCAAAAATTTAGGTTATGGTGGCTCACAAAAGGTTGCATTTGGGTATGCATTCAGGAAAAAATATGACTATCTTATTGAGTATGATGGGGATATGCAATATCCAGTTGCAAATATCCTTGATTTATATGCAAAAATAAAAAAAACAAAGTTAGGTATTGTTTTTGGCTCAAGAGTCACAACCAAAGAAAATATATCTCAGATGCCCTTTTGGAAGGCTTTTGGGAACAAATTTTTTAACATGCTAAACAAATGGGCATTAGGCATTAAAGTTTCTGAGATACATACTGGTTTTAGAATTTACAACCTCAAGAATATTAAAGGGTTTAATTTTAATAGGTGCCATAATGATTATAGGTGGACAATAGATAGTGTTGTGGAGATACTAAAAATAAATAAGAATTTATCTGAAATACCTACAAAGGCTTTATACACTAAATATTCAAGTGCCCCAAGTTTCAAGCAGTTGTTTAAGACAATGGTGTATATGTTTTTTAGGGCACTGGAATACAAATTCTTAAGACTATGACTTTTCTTTTTCCTTAATTAAATATAAATCCCTAGGGTCATATTTTGGTGGAGGAAGGTGGTCTATAATAGTGTAATGGCTCATGTTGAAATTCTGGATTCTTGATGTAAGAATGTAATCTGCTGTTTTAATATCATCAGTTATAGTATATGCAAATCTTGGATTTATGTTGGTTAATCTGGTTAGGTTTAAATCATTATATCTTATGAGAGCATCACATCTATAATTGTAATGTAATGGATCATCTAAATGTTCTGTATCAATGTATACTTTGGATCCTTGTTCCACATTTATTATTAATTCTGAAGTGAAAGAGAAATATGTGGGGGTATAATCATTTGGATTTTGCATATTTTTTGCAATTTGCAGAAAATTAAACAAAAACAATAAGCTGATGATAAATAAGAGGATATGGTTACCATATTTTCTGAATAATCTCTTGCAGATTACATAAATAAAATCATAAAACAAATAAAAATAAATCAAGTAAAACATTGTGACATATCTAAACTCAAAGTGATGGCCTTTGATGTTATAGAAAAAAAAGAAGAATATATCTGAGAATATAAACATCAAAACCCAAAATTTATTTTTTTTACTAATTATATTATAAATTAAAATAAGGTATAATGCTAATGATATCCATATTGAATTAAACTTATGTAGGAACAAATAATTTTTAAAAGTGCCTTCTCTAATGTTTTTTAAAAAATAATTTGAAATTGATTTCATTGTAAATCCAAAATCCCTTACTTCAAAATTACCTCCAGCACCCTGATCAATATCAGACATTAATCGGTTACCTCTTAATCCTGTGGATATTGTAAAATATATTAAAAAACCAATTAAAAATATTATCCATATTTTTTTTAAGTAAGACCATTTTTCTTTTTTATAAAAATAGTAGTAGAATGTAAGGAAAATCAAAAGTATTGGAATTATCAAGTAACTTATATTTTTTGTAAAAAATAAAAGAGAAACCAAAAGTGTAAGTGAGATGTTATTCTTCTTATGGTTTTTATCAAACTCATATAAGTATATAAGAAATATTGAAAAAACAAGCATATATGTCAAATCAATATAAAAAGAGAGAAGCGTCTCAAGAAAGAATTTGCTTCCCAGTACAAGTAAAATTAGTGTAAAAGCCTTGAATGGTTTTTCTATTTTCAAAAGAGTTCTAAATAAGATTATCAAAAGAAACATGTTTATAAAATAATTTGAGAAGTTGAAAGTAAGTGTGGTAGATGTAAACAAAAGGAAAAAGGGAATTCTACCCAAAATAATCAATTTATCAGCATAGGTAAGTAAAAATAGTTGATAGAAATCTTTAAACTCTAAATTCCTTATTTTTTCAGTTAATATTACAGATGAAGTATAATATTCATAATAATGGATTCCAGTGAAGTTAGAAGGCATTCTTTTTATTGCATTAAAATAGAAAAAAGACAGAAGAATGATTAAAAATATAAGGATTACATAGAAAATGATTATCTTAGAATTTGGTTTTTTAAAATTATATTTTATTTTGTTGGTTTTGTTTTTCCCTCCTTTTTTGGTTGATTTGTACATAAGGTATAATTTTATCAAGTAGTATTTAAATTTTATTAATGTTTAGATAAATAATAAAATTTTTATGATTAACCATCCTAAATACAAAAAGCCCAACTTACAGCTTCGGATATGCATTAAGGTAAACTATTTAAACCTTTTGTCCTTAAACAGATTAGGAATTCTCAAAAATTAATTTCAGATGGAAATAAGTAAATTTTTCTCAACAAAAATCTTAAAATTATCGCCGGGAGATTTCTAAAATAGAAAGGTTAATAAGCAAGTTTATACATTAACGATTAACCAAATTCGAAGAGGTGCATTGGATGGCAAAAAAGAAAGCAGCTAAGAAAAAGAAATAAATTCATAAAATTCAAATAAAATCATTTATTTTTTTATTTTTATTTTATTTTGCAGGCTTTTTTTCCTGTGAAATCTGTAACTCTTTTCTTATGTTTTCAACAAACTTTTCAAAATCCTTATTTTTTATACAGGCACCGCAGGCATACTCATGGCCACCACCATAGCCGTCAATTCCAACAAGTGCTTTTTTCAGTATGTTTGAGACTGAAAGATGGTCTGATGAGCGAAGGCTGCATTTCATCTCACCGCCTTTCTCACGTGCAACTAAAATGAGTTTTTTTGGAAACCTGTAAAGAAGCTCGTTTGACAAGTCACCTGTAAAACTCATTCTGTTTGAGTAAATGAATAAAATCATTTTATCATCATCAATATTTTTAAGAGCTTTTTTAAGCATGATTTCATATTCTTCTTCTATTTTTTTGAATCTCTTAATAATGAATCTTGCCTGTGCTGTCTCTCCGTTAAGCAGTTCATAAGGGGTTTTGATTCTTGTCAATATTTTAACGCAGCTTAAAACATCTGATATTTTTCCCTTGAGAATAAAGGACAATATTCTTACAAGCTCTCCGAGTTTTGTTTCATACAGGGCTTTTTCTGGTTTAGTTATTTTTGCCGGCAGCAAATCAGGATATTCTTTTGAGAACTTTGCTGAAAAATCAGGCAGAGACCAGTCAGCAACTGCTCCGCATGCTGCAATCCACAAGTCCTGCTTAACAACCCTATAACAAATGCATGATGCAGGCTCTCCAAATCCGTCTTTTCTTGAGTTATAGTATTTTGTTCCGCTGTTCTTGATAATGTTATGATGGTCTATCCATATTATTGGAACTTTTACAGCATCAATAAAATCAGGGCTTACCATTGGCTTGTCAACTATAAAAACCTTGTCCGGGCTGTAATCCTCAACAGTTTTTATAAAAATTGGCTTAAGCTCAGGGCTGCTCTTTACAACAACACCCTTTCCTTCTCTTTTATACCTATAAAGCAAGATAAAAGAGCAAAGCCCGTCAGGGTCATCATCAAAAAAGAACAAAGGTCTCTTGCAGCTGTCAAGCTCTTCTCTTATTTCATTGTAGTGTTTTTCTGTAAGCATATTAAAAATAAAAAACATCTCTTATTTAAAATTATGTTTTAGAAATTGTTATTAACCTGATTAATTATCATTTTTTACTAAAAAATGGTAACAAAACAAAAAACTTAAATAGTAGTTGTGTTAAACCAGTTAACATGAAACAGCTAAATTCAATATTCAAAAGATTTAATAGGGTTTTCTTAGCTGAAGCTGTTTGTTGTTAGTTCTTGATTCATTGTCTTTAATTTAAATTATTTTCTTGGCTTTTGTCTAAAAATTTTTAAAATAAATATGAGGTAAAAAATGGAAAATCTAAAAAAAATTGAGCAAGCCTTTGATGTGTTGAGCATTGTAGGAAAAACTCCTATGATTAAAATAAGAAAAATACATGCAAAGCTCGAGACAACAAACCCAAGCGGAAGTGTAAAAGACCGCATGGCTGATTACATGGTAAAAAAAGCAGAGCAAAGAGGTGAGCTAAAGAAAGGCAGCAGGATAATTGAGGTTACAAGCGGCAATACTGGAATAGCTTTTTCAATGATCTCAGCAATAAAGGGCTATAAGTTTACAGCAGTAATGCCAGAGCATATGAGCGTAGAAAGAATAAAGATGATAAAAGCATTTGGGGCTGATGTTGTATTAACCCCAAAAAAGGAGGATATGAATGGAGCAATTAGGAAATACAATGAGCTTGTGAGGAAATATCCTAATGCATGGCTTCCAAACCAGTTTGAGAATCAGGACAACATAGAGGCTCATGAACTTGGATTGGGAAAAGAGATAATAGCTCAGTTCAAGGGCAGGATAGATGCATTTGTTGCAGGAATCGGAACAGGCGGGACTTTGCTTGGTGTTGCAAGGGCACTTAAAAAAGAATTTCCTAATGCAAAAATAATTGGTGTTGAGCCAGCTGAATCAGCTGTTTTATCAGGAGGGAAACCAGGCATGCATAAGATACAGGGAATCGGCGAGGGCTTTATTCCAAAGCTTGTTAAGGACAACATGAATATGATTGATGAGGTTATTGCAATAAAAAGCAGCGATGCTATCAATATGAGAAAAAAACTTGCAGAAGAGAATGGAATATTTGTTGGAATAAGCTCAGGAGCAAATCTGCTGGCAGCAATTAAAGCAAGGGAAAGATATGAGAATGTGATTACTGTCCTGCCAGACAGAGGAGAGAGATATTTAAGTGGAAATTAAATATCTTCTGAAACCATTTTATATAAATTAATTTTTAATTCCTCTTTTTTTATTATTTCCAGCTTGGCCTTTGTTGCCGGATGTCCCGGAACAAAAAGGCATTTTTTGTTTTCTGATAATTCATAGGTGTTTATTTTTTTTGCAATATTAATTATTTCATTCTTGTCAAAGCATAGCAATGGCCTTAAAACATTTGTTTTTATTGATTCATCAAGAACAGCAAGATTATCTAATGTCTGGGAAGCGACCTGGCCGAGGTTTTCTCCTGTTACTATGAATTCTGCTTTTTCTTTTTTGGCAAGGTTTTCAGCAATCCTGTACATGACTCTTTTGCACAGCAAACATGTGTATTTTGGGTTTGTATTGTTTTTTATTTGGGTGAGAATTTCTTTGTGGTTAATATAATGGACTTTTTTTATTCCAAGCTTTTTGGCTATTTTATCAACTGCATTGTGGTTGTCCATAAAGAAGTTGAGGCCAATCAGTTCAAGGCCCTTCTCTTCCATTAAACAAGCTGCAACAGGGCTGTCTATGCCTGGGCTGAGGAGTATTATTGCTTTCATGTGTTAGTAGGATATTGGTTAGTATAAAAAGGTTTTGAGAATTAATTAGAATATTAATTATTGTTATTATTAATAAGTAGTTAAAAATAGAAAGATTTATATACTAATTAATGATACAAACCATTTATGGGACCAAATCATGAGTATTCTATAAAGGAATTAAAAACACCTTTCGGAAATGGAATAGAAGTATCTGAAAAAGGTAGTAGGGATTATTACCAACAAATCAAATCCAATGATGGTTTAATAGCAAGAATATTTTCAACTGAAGAAAATCATAAGAGACTTGGAAATAAATGTATAAGTGTTATATCCAAATATCCATTTAAAGATAATAAGGAAAATCATTTATTATTTAGGGAATTAACGGGCAAATTAAATAAAATACAAGATGAAACAATTAATAGTGGGTCTTGGCCCTTAAAAATATACACAGATCAGGGACTTGAAAAAAAATTAGGTAATGGAACAACTATAAGAATAAATAAAGAAGACAAAAAAGAATTCCCTAAGGAAGCTTATAATTTTGTAGATGGAGTTGGTTACTTTACAGGGAATGTTGCTCATGCTAGTTCTTTTATGATATATTTAACTACACTTGGTCTTTCTATTGGACATTTATTAGCAAACACAACAGTAAGTAATTGGTTATGGCATGCACCACTTTATACGGCAACCACTATCTTTAGTTTGTTTGGTGAATTAGATTATATGATTACAAAAGAGTGCATTAAAGATATGGGTGATACCAAACCTAGTGTTGGAGTAACATATTGGATAGCTCATACAATAGGAGTTAAACTTGCAACAAGTAATTTTGAGGAAAGGTTAAGAAAAAAAGATTATGCTTTAAAAAAATTTTTGTTATCTCATAAATCTGCGAAACGAGCAATTAGTGATAATCATATGGGATATGTCTATTTTAAGGATGAGAAATGGGCCGATAGGAGGGAGAAATGGAATCGTGAGCATAGAGATGATGTTTATGAAGCACTTACAAAGATGTTTGAATTTACGCCATACCAAAGGGGATTTTCAATTACTACTGAACACAAAGATAAAGCAAATGCATTAAGATTCTTAGACTCTCTTTTAACAGATAAAAAAGAAACTCCTCAAATAAGTCTTACATAATTAATTATTTCTCTTTCTAAAAATTTGATTTATTTTTTCTTTGCAGTCAGTTTATTGGCTGCAAGGCAGATGCAAAGTAAAATGAATAAAATAAAAGATTGATATTGTTGTTATCAATAAGTAGTTAAAAATAGAAAGATTTTTAAAGTGAGTGGTTTTTCTATATTTTATGAATAAATTATCCTTATTATTAGTGGGTCCAAGATACTCGCACTCTTTAGGTGAAATAGTTAGAACATCTATTGCGGCGGGAGTTGTAGAAAGAACATACATAGAGGACAGTAGGAAGATATTTCAAGATGATCATGAAAATCAAATACAAAGATTTTCTGCTGGATATAGTGATTTTCGAGAGATAGTTCTAATAAAAGATAGCCTGGAATTCTTAGATGTTAATAAAGGCAATTATCGCAGGATTGCAACAGTGATTGGTCCCGCTGCGGAAAATTTGTTTGAATTTAAGTATATGGAAAATGATCTTTTGGTTTTAGGAGAGGAAAGAAAAGGATTAGATGACAAAGTCATAGCTGCTTGTGATACAACTTTAACTATTCCTCAAGTAGTAAATAAATATAAATGCTACACACTTTGCTCTGCAGTAGCAATGTTTCTTTATGAGAAAATGAGGCAAGCTTATGAAGGGATTCCCCATTCAATGCAGTGAATGGTGTCCATTACTTCTTTTTTTGGTGATTCATAAGGTGGTTTGCCAAGAAATTCGTTTGGAGAATAATACCATTCTACATAGTTATCTTCCTTAATAACTCCTTCCATTGCATCCTTTATATCTTTAGGTATCTGATTAAGAAGTGAATTATATTTATTAAGTACACCCTGTTCAGCTTCTGAAATACAAGATCTGGGTTTATCAAGCAGTTTCTTATGTTGTTTTAATATATGTTCAATATCTTCCTTTTCCATAATAATAAAATAGATTTAATTATTTATTAATGTTTCTTTTTTGTGGTTATACAACCAAGAGATCAGCACGCCTATGCAGATGAGCCTTGCCAATTAGAACAAAGGATTAACCTTCCTTTCCAGAAGTATCTACTGAAGAATAGATAATTTTATAAACTTCTTTATTCCATTATCTTAATTATTAATTGGAGGTAATAAAAATGACTCAGGTGAAATTAGAAGATTTAAAAAAGCAGGGGATAAACGAAGGATGTCTAGTTGAGATAATACTCAAGGAGGGAGCAAAGCCAAATTTACGGACAACGGCTTTAGTTAGTTACTATGGCCCTGAAGTGGATACTGGAAGACCATCAACAGTAAATTATTCTGGATATATTAAGTGTATTAAGATAGAAAAAGATCAAGAAGTGATTGCGTTATTCCATGGATGGGATAATCAAAATAAACAAATTCCTCAAGATGCCCGCATAGGGGGTGTTTATATTTACTTAGATGCTATATACTCCTGCGTAAAACCAAAAAAGTAAATTTTTGATTATTATTTTTTAATTTATATTATGTTTAGTCAATCTTTTCTTTAACTATTTCTTTTAGTTTATTAATAAGTTTTAATATATCTTCTAATTTTCTTTGAATATAGGTTTCTTCAACAAAAAATCCATTATAGGATATTTTATTTCTCGTTATTCTTAAACTGTCTATTAAAGATATTTCATAACTATTAAACTGTTTATAGTTTTCTTCTAAATAACCTATTAATCTTCTGTGGGCTCCTTCACCAAATGTTTTATAGCCATCTAATAAAAGAATAATGGTCATTAGTTCCCTTATAATTTCATAATATTCCTTAGTTACATTTGATGCAAATTTAGTTATGTCTATCTGCTTAACCATTTCAAGGCTGGTTTCCACCATTTTTAAAATAGATTTTGCCTTTTCCTTGTTTGGAGTTATCCTGATCAAGTTTTCTTTCATCTTGTTTTTCAAATTTGCATTTGAGATACCCCACTAACATATCTCCATTGATGATATTTGTTTTTAATTCCTGGCTCAGATTATCAAAATTGCTTTCAAAGAACAAGCTTACCCTTCTTTTTAACTTTTTCTCGAATTTATCCGGAGATATTTTCTTTTCTTCGGATTGCAAATATAAATCAACATCGCTTTCTTTGATATCCTCTCCTTTTGAAGCAGAACCAAACAAGATTATTGCATCTGGCATGCACTTTTCATTAAGATAATCCAAAAGCCCGGATTCTTTTATTTTTCTTTGAATATCAATTTTTTTCAAGAATTTGAAATAATCATTGTCTCTATTTGCATAATAAACCGGGTATTTGTGTATTCTATGCTCTTTTTTAACTATAAGCTTCTCTTTTTCAAGTTTTTCTAAATAGAGTTTAACAGATTTTGGAGCTAATTTTATCTTCCTGCTTATCTCCCTTAATTGAAATCCTATGCCCTGTGGCAAGGGATCATCAAAAAATACTTCCAAAACCCTATACAGATTATCTTTTCTTAACATATGTAATAAGATTATTACAACTGTTATATAAATATTACGTTTTTTACTTTTTCTTCGCAGTCAGCTTATTGGCTACTAAACAAATGCATAATGAAGTGAATGGAATTGTGATTAAAACACCTATTCTGACAAGGCCGCCAATGCTGTTTAGCACTGCAATCAAAATCATGAGCACTGCTGAAAAAGCAAAGTTCTTTTTTGCTATTTCATAGCTTCTCTCCAAAGAGCTGATTGCCCCTTTTTTCTCAAGTATTGCAAATACAGCTGCATACTGGAACATTACCATCAAGAGCAGTCCAGGGATTACCAATAAAGCAAGTCCAACAGCTATTGTAAGAAAAGCCACAATAAACAATCCCCAGCTTGTAAAGAAATAATCAAAGCCCCTGAAAATATCAGAAATCTGTGCTTTCTTTCCTTTTGCTGCATTTATGCACATGAAATAAATCCCAAAAACCAAAGGAGGGATTGTAATTATAAATACCATTCCTAAAAGAGCAACCAGTGTTCCAAGAATAAGGGTCACATATTGCTTCTTGAAAATATTAAAAGATTTTGTTACAATCTCATTAATCATATCTTCCATACTCATACTATCACCTAATATACAGTTGTAATATAATATTTAAATATTTATCTGAAAAACTAATCAAAACCTTTAAAAGGTCCAGCTTTCTATCCTATTTTATGGTATTGTATATTTACTCAAATGTTACTGGAAGTTTTGTTTTCAACACAGGCTTCAGGATAATTGACCAGGCTTTGTTTGACGAGAAAGATACAGTCAATAATGCAATAAAGCTAAACAATAATGAATGGCTTGAGGAGGAAAAGGCCTTAATAAAAAAGCACGGCCATAAGATAATATTCTTAGGTAAGAAAAAAACTGAACTAAATGGAATAGAATTATCCCCTGAAGATAAATTTGAAATAATAAATGAAAGGATATCTGAAATTCCTAATTTTTACCAGCTTATGAGAAAAGCAGGAATAACAATAACAAGAAACAAAATAAAAAACTCAGTAAAGTCTGACACACTTGTAATCCAAGCAATAAGCAATATTGACGAGCTTGATAGGGTTGCAAACACTTTAGTAAAAAGATTAAGGGAGTGGTATGAGCTTTACCTGCCAGAGTTTTCGAAACAATTAAGAAACAATGAAAAGTTTGTTGAATTAATACTTAAAAATAAGAAAAGCGAGCTTCTAAAAGAAATCAATATAAGCAGCAAGAAAAGCATGGGTGCAAACCTTGCTGAAGCTGATATAAAGCCAATAGAAGAACTGGCAAAAAGAATTTCTTCATTATACGACCTGAGAGAATCACAGTCAGATTATCTTGAATTAATAATAAAAAAAACATACCCTAATATGTATGCAATAACTGGCTCACAGATAGGAGCAAAATTAATCAGCTTTGCAGGAAGTTTTGAAAGGCTTGCAAAATTTCCTGCCTCAACAATACAATTGTTGGGAGCAGAAGAAGCATTGTTCAGGCATCTGAAAACCGGTGCAAAATCGCCAAAATATGGAATACTGCACGAGCATCCGCTTGTAACCCAAGCAAGAGCATCTGAAAGAGGAAAAGTAGCAAGGGCATTAGGTGATAAGATTTCAATAGCTGTAAAAGTTGATTTTTTCAAGGGAAAATTCATTGGAGAAAAACTAAGAAATGATTTAGAGAAAAAATTCATTAAAAAGAAAAAATGATAATGCAGCCAACAAGGTTTCATGGAATTTATGAAACCATAAAAGGAAAGAAAAGATTATTATTAACAATAAACCTCTCTCCAGGAAAAAAAGTATATGATGAAATCTTGATAAGAGATCAGGGTGTTGAATACCGCACATGGAATCCAAAAAAAAGCAAATTAGCAGCAGCAATAATGAAAGGAGCATCCCAGATAGGGATTAAACCCTCAAGCATAGTGCTTTACCTTGGCTGTGCATCCGGAACAACTGCATCCCATGTTTCTGATATTGTCGGAAAAAACGGCTTTGTGTTTGCGCTTGATTTTGCTCCAAGAGTAATGAGGGAAATGGTTTTTGTATGTGAAGCAAGACAGAACATAATGCCAATAATGGCAGATGCAAACAATACTGAAAGCTTTGAGAAATATATAACAATGGTTGATGTTATCTTTCAGGATATTGCTCAGAAACAGCAGGCAGAGATATTCCTTAAAAACACCAGGAAATTCCTAAAACCAGGCGGCTTTGCTCTTTTAAGTGTCAAGGCAAGAAGCATTGATGTTGCAAAAAAGCCAAAAAAGGTTTTTGAGGAAATAAGAAGAAAGCTTGAGAATGAGCTTACAATAGTTGATTACAGGACACTTGAGCCTTTTGAATTAGATCACTGCATGTTCATATGCAAAAAGAAATAAATATCAAACCAGTATATTAAAACAAATGAGCCTAAAACTGTACAATACATTAACAAGGAAAAAAGAAGAGTTCAAGGAAATAAAGAAAGGATATGTTAATATTTATAGTTGTGGTCCTACTGTCTACAACTTTGCCCACATAGGAAACTTCAGGGCAAATATATTTGCAGATCTTATAAGAAGATACATAAAGTACAAGGGATACAAGCTAACTCATGTTATGAACATTACTGATGTTGATGACAAGACAATAAGGGACTCAAAAAAAGAAAATCTTTCTTTAAAAGAATTCACAGAAAAATACACAAAATACTTTTTTGATGACTTAAAAACCTTAAATATAGAAAAAGTAGAGGTTTATCCAAGGGCAACAGAACATATTAAGGAAATGATTAACTTGATTAAAAAGCTTCTTGAAAAAGGCTATGCCTATAAGGCAGATGATGCAATATATTATGACATCAAAAAATTCAAGGAGTATGGCAAGCTTTCGCATTTAAAGATAAGCGAGTTAAAAGCAGGAGCAAGAGTTTGCCAGGATGAATATGACAAAGAGCATGTAAATGATTTTGCACTATGGAAATTCTGGGACAAAGAAGATGGAGATGTTTTCTGGGAAACAGAGCTGGGAAAAGGACGCCCTGGATGGCATATTGAATGCTCTGCAATGAGCATGAAGTATTTAGGAGAGACATTTGACATTCATACAGGAGGGGTTGACTTGATATTTCCACATCATGAGAATGAAATAGCCCAAAGTGAGGCTGCAACAGGAAAAAAGTTTGTTAATTACTGGCTGCATAACGAGCATCTGCTGGTTGACAGCAAAAAGATGAGTAAAAGCCTTGGAAACTTTTACACATTAAGGGATTTATTAAAAAAAGGATACAGCCCAAGGTCAATAAGATATGTCCTGATGGCAACCCATTACAGGCAGAAGATGAACTTCAGCTTTGAAGGCCTGAATGCAGCAGACAACGCAATAAATCGCCTTGATGAATTCATGGCAAAACTAGATAATATTAAAGGAGACAGGCATAACCCAAAAATATCCGAACTTATTGAAAAAGTAAAAAGTGATTTTGAGGATGCAATGGATGATGACCTGAATGTTTCAATTGCTTTGTCAGTTATGTTTGATTTTATGAAGAAAATAAACACCTTCATAATGAATGATAAAATGAGCAGGAAAGATGCTGAAAAAGCAATTGCCTTAATGTATGATTTTGATTCTGTTTTTGGAATTCTAAAAAAGGAAGAAAAAAAAGAAGAGATAAACAAGGAAATAAAACAATTAATAGAAAAAAGACAGGAAGCAAGAAAAAACAATGACTATGAGTTAGCAGACAAGATAAGAGACCAGCTAAAGGAAAAAGGCATAATTCTCAAGGACACAAAAGATGGTGTCAGATTGGAAAAAATAACTACTTCAAAATAGAAACTTTTAAATAAGGGCTATTTTAATCTTTAAATAGGAGGTAAACAAAATGACAGGCAAAACAGGACAACAAACAGCAGGAACTGGAAGTAGTATATGGTATAGTATACCAAAAATCAGCAAACCTTACTTATTGGTCATAGGGGATATTTCTACAGGTGATTATAATATAATAGACTATCCCACAGAAGGAAAAGCAAGAAAAAGGCAAGAACAAGAAGAGGGGCTTGCTAAAATATTGAAAGCTATTCCTCTTGAACAGATAAGAGTAGAAGATACAAATATGTATGAAAAAAAGGTTAGAAATAAATATAAATTAGAAAGTGCAGTTGGTTGCGCAGTTTATAGGACAGTAGATAAGGATCATGGCTTATTCACAATTCTTTCACAAAATGATGTTTTTCTTGGCAACAATTCAAAAATACAGTTAGAAAATGCAAAGAAAAGGAAAGAGAAATACACAACAAACCTAAAGGATGAAAAAAATCCTGTTTATGGAATGTTTAGGGATGACCAGATTATAATCAGCGCTTTAATTCCAGTTGAATAAAAATAAGAGGTAAAATAAAATGGCAGTTAAAATACTAACAGGTACACCAGGGATAGGAAGTCTAAACAGAATCAATTTAGAAATAAACACAAAGAAGTATTATCTCGATAATGTCACAAAGGACGAGATTAAAAAACTTGAAGAATTAGAGCCAGTTCCAGAACAGACAAAAATCAGGGAAGCATATTATGGCAGAGCGCAATTTGAGCCATATAAGAGTGGGCTAAATCTTATAATAGATTACAAAGATAAGTTTGTTGATGGCATAAGTTTTGCCAGATTATCAGTTATTTTCACAAAAAAGAAGGATATTGAAGGGATAATGAATGAATTAAATGTAGATAGAGTAGAGAATTTAGCTTACAAGAAAATTTTAGCATACAGGATTGAATCAGAAGATCTTGGAAAAAAGTTAATTGCTATTTCAGCATATCCTAAATAAGCAATCAGCAATCACATCTCAATTCCGAGTTTAATATCTTCTTGGCATTCAATCTCTGCTTTATCGCCAAAAACAATTTCTTCTGCTTTTACTGTTTTTTTTATGTCTTTTAGCACGGAATTAAGGTCTTTCTTTGTTTTTTCATCGCACTTAATAATTAGTGTTTTAATAGGCTTGTTCAGTGAGAGGTTTTTTTCTGACTTGAACTTTCTCACAGCTGAAATAATACTGACTGCATTATCACCTGCAAGCTCTGCTTTTTCATCAGCAAGTCCTTTTTGGTATTTAGGCCAATCAGAAACATGAATGCTTTTCAAACCCTCAATCTCTGCAAAATAAAGGTGATAGATTTCTTCTGTAATATGCGGTAGTATGGGGGCCATTAACTTTAGTATTGCTAAAGTTGTATTATACAATGTATAATGTGCTGAGTCAACTGCTTCCTTGCTATAATCAGCTGAATTATATAACCTATCCTTAACAATCTCTAAATAATTATCACAGAACTGCTGCCAGAAAAACCTTTCTGTTTCTGATTTTGTTCTTGAGAAATCATATTCTAAAAATGAATCTGTGCAGGCCTTAATAAGCTTGTTAAGCTTTGAGAATATCCATTTATCAATTATCTCAAGCTTTGTTTTCTTTGGATTATAACCTTTAAGGTTCATTATTGCAAACTTTGAAGCATTCCACATCTTTGTCATCATCTTCTTTCCAGAAACAAGCTCTTTTTCCTGGTATGGAATATCTGAGCCAAGCTTTGCAGATGCTGCCCAGAATCGCATTGCATCTGATCCGTGCTTTTCAAGAACAACCTTTGGCTCAACAATATTTCCCTTGCTCTTGCTCATCTTTTTTCCCTTTGGGTCAAGTGCATGGCCGTTTATCATCACATCTTTCCATGGCAGCTTGTCTTCATGCAAAAGCATTTTTACAACAGTGTTGAAAAGCCAGAAAGTTATTATGTCATGCCCATTGCTTCTCAAGGACATTGGAATCATCTTATTAAAGAATTTATCATCTTCTTTCCACTTTGTTGCAATCATCGGGCTTAAGCTTGAGGTTGCCCATGTGTCAAATACATCCTTCTCAGGAATTAATTTATCACAGCCGCATTTTGGGCATTTATTTACAGGCGGCTTGTCTGTTGTAGGATCAACAGGCAAATTTTCCTCTTTTGCAAGAATTACTTCATCACATTTTTCGCAATACCAGACCGGAATTGGAACACCATAAAAGCGCTGCCTTGAAAGGCACCAGTCCCATTGCAGTCCATTTACCCAGTTATCATATCTGACCTTCATATGCTTTGGATACCAGTTTAGTTTGTTTCCAGCTTCCAAAAGCTTGTCTTTTATATCAAGATATTTCAAAAACCATTGCTTTGTAACCAGGAACTCGACCTCTGTTCCGCAGCGCTCATGAACATTAAGTGTGTGGGTTATCTGCTCCTGCTTTACCATAAAGTTATTTGATTTTAAATCCTCAATTATTTCTTTTCTTGCGTCATTAATTTTAAGCCCTTTATATTTTCCCGCAAGTCCATTCATAACTCCATCAATAGTTATGCTTATTTTCAAAGGCAGATTATAAGCGCTCCACCATTCAATATCAACCAAATCACCAAATGTACAGCACATAACTATTCCAGTTCCTTTCTCAGGGTCTGCTCTTTTATCTCTCTTTATTGGAACCTTATAATCAAATAAAGGAACAACTGCATTTTTTCCTATCAAGCCCTTATATCTTTTATCATCTGGATTTACAAAAACAGCTACGCATGATGGCAATAGCTCTGGCCTTGTTGTTGCTATTTCTAATTTCTTGTTAGAATTTTCAAGCCCAAACAGGATATGATTAAAAAAGCTTGTCTCTTCTTTATCTTCTAATTCAACCTGTGCAATTGCTGTCTGGCACTTTGGGCACCATATTGTCGGGGCCTCCTTTCTGTACTCGCGCCCTTTTCTGTATAAATCTAAAAATGACCTTTGGGATGTCTTTCTGCACCATTCGTCAATTGTCCTGTAATTAATGGACCAGTCTGGCGATATTCCTAATGATGACCAGTCTTTTTTAAGCTCTTTTTCAGCCTCCTTTGTTTCATTAAGGCATATCTTTATGAATTCAGGCCTTGGAATATCCCTTGCTCTTATGTTGCATTTTTTCTCAACAAAACGTTCTGTTGCAAGCCCATTGTCATCAAAACCGAATGGATAAAATATATTTTTTCCAAGCATTCTCTGAAATCTCATAACATAGTCTGCCTGTGAGTATGCCATTGCATGGCCTATGTGCATCTTTCCTGAAACAGTCGGAGGTGGAGTGTCGCATGAAAACGGTTCTTTCTTTGACTTAGGGTCAAATCTGTAAATTCCCTGTTTTTCCCAATAGGCCTGCCATTTCTTTTCTGCTTCTTTTGGCTCATAATGCTTTGATAGTTCCATTTTACTAAGAACAGGTGGCTTATTATATAAAGTTTTTGCTGAAAATCAGGTTAAAATGCAATTAGATTATTAAGATTACACCAACAAACATCAAAGTTATAGCAATCAGTTTTAGCAGTATAGCTGACTTTCCAATTTCTTCCTTTAGTATTTTTGGATAAAAAACACTTAAAATTACAGCAATTAATAAAACAAAAAATGGCTGGACTGAGGATAGGGCATTTACCAAAGTTATATATCCCTTTGTCATTGCAATTGTAATCAGTATAACAGCAAACAAGGCAAGTATTTCATTTAAAGATATTAAAATAACTGTTTTTTTGCCATGCTCCCTTACTGCAAGTATTAAATCCTTAAAACTAAAGCAGAATGTTGGAATTAAAGCAAAAAATGCTCCAATCCGAATATATGAAAATATAGTCCAGAAATCAACAAAATTAAGAAGATATTTTGTTATAACTGCATTTATAGAGAATACTAAGGAAGCAAGAACCATAAACCAAAAAGCTTTTCCAAAACCAAATTTTATGAAATTTTTTGAAGAGATAGAAACTGCACCAATTATCAATAAAAATATGCCTAAATATTTTATAGGTGTAAAAATTTCTCCCAGGAATATTGCTGCAAGAATTGAAACAAATAATGAACTTAAATAAAGTAAAGGAATAACCCGTGAAATTTCCTCTATTTTTACTGCTTTGAAATAAAAAAGAATTCCTATAACATATAAAATTCCAGCAACAAAAGCCAAGGCAATATTAAAATAAGACAGATAGGAAAAGCCGTGAAACAAATGCACAAAAAAACTTGCAATTAATCCAATTATACCAAGAATCATAAGGGGAACAACAGGTTTTTTAACCAGTTTTGTAAGAACATATTTATCTACTGTATTTACGATCGCCCATACTGCGGCTGATAAAATTGAAAATAATATCCATGACATACTAATCAGTTAAGGGGTATACTTAATAAATTTTCCTAAAACATGGTGTTGGTTAATCTTCGGTTGGTAAATAAGGGCTGTTAAGAATCGGTTGATAAAAAAATTAAATAAGAAAAGATTTATAACTTCAAGTATATTTTATAATAGTATGGGAGTAGAACACGAATCTGCTAAAAGAATCTTAACTAACGAAAAATGTCCTAAATGTGGAAGTAGACTGTATAAATCACGATTTTACAAAGCGACAATTATTGAGTGTAGTAAATCTACTTGTGGATATGAAAAAACGTTAAAATTTTAATTTTGGACTGCTTTTTGCAGTAAGTCTTTCCATAAATCACTTTCTTGAATTTTTGCTCTTTGTGCTGGTGTCATCTTTAATTCTTGATGTTGCCTTACAAAATTGTAATAAGTCTTAAAGTTCTCTGCATACTGTTTTTGATTTCCCTTAAATCCCCTCATAGTCTTATCCTTTTGCCTAAAGCTTTCATAGAAGCGTTCTATTACACTATTGTTGCTATCATGCTGTCTTAAACTGACATACTTATAATGAGGATTGGGATTTTTTAAAACGAAAGATTTATAAGTAGCATACTTATAAGCTTTAAAGTAATATACTTTTATGAATAAAAATAGCATACTTATAAAATGCCATCTGACAAACGAATTGCAGGTTATCTTTCTGAAGAAGATTATGGATTATTCAAAACCGCACTCAAAAAATATGATGTTGGAGAATCAGGATTGATTCAAGAAATTGTTCACGCTTGGCTGTTTGCCAATAAACTACAGCTCAATCAAAAAAATAAAAAAGTCTAAACAAAAGGATTACTATGAAAAAGAATGGGCATTCAACACCAGAAAGAAAGAACGGCACAGTATATACTCCAGAAAAGCTTTCTCAATACGTAGCAAAAAAATTGTTAGAATATGCTTTGAATGATAACTTATTTAGGAATTTAAAGAAGATAAGTGTTGTAGACCCTGCGTCGGGGGATGGGATACTTCTTAAAAACGTTGCAGAAAATATATTACAACAAAAACTCCTTATGGGAAAAAAAATTATAGTTGTAGGGACTGATATTGACCAACAAGCCATAATTTTTTGTAGAAAGAGATTGTCTTTAATATCAAATGATAGATTGAACATTGAATTAGTAAATACCAATGCATTCATTCCACTCAAAGAATATTCTTTGACAAAAGGATGGCAAGGAATACTAAAAAAAGTAGATGTTAAGAAAGGATTTGATCTACTCATTGCTAATCCTCCGTGGGGGGCTGATATTTCAGAATATAAAGATAAACTCAATTTATCCGATTTCAAAACTCTTCAAGGGCAGTTTGATTCTTTTGAGTTATTCATAGAACTGGCAATAAAAATCGTTAAAACCGGTGGATATTTTGGGTTTATCATTCCTGATTCAATACTTAATCATGGCAAAAGCATTCTACGAGGAATCCTTTTAAAAAGAACACAAATATGTTTTATAGCCAGATTAGGAGAGAAGATATTTCCTAATGTGAATAGAGCGTGTGTCGTAATAATTTGCAAGAACACGTCCCCTACAGAGAAGAATATTGTTGATTGCTTTAGACTCTCAAGCAAAGATAGGAATAAAATCCTTAATGGAATGCTCACATTTACAGAAGCAGAAACCACATCAGCACACAAAGTTCCTCAAGAACGATTTATCAAAAATTCATATCAGCGATTTGATATTGACCTTAAAGAAAGTGAAACAAATATATTAAAGAAATTTAAGAAATTTGATAAGACACTTGCTTCTGTTCTATCAAGCACGAGAGGGGTAGAACTTGGTAGGTCAGGAATGATCTGCCAGTGTAATAATTGCTCTTCATGGTCTCCATTATCTGAACAGGAAAAAATTATCTGCTCTTCATGTGGTAAAGAGTTTAACCCAACGACAGCACCAAAAAAAAGTATCATATCTAAAGATAAAATACAACTATCTGTTCCGTTTATTACTGGTGGGAATTTAAGAAGATATGTTGGTCGCCCTTCCCTTTGGATTAAACTTGGAGTTAAAGGGATAAACTACAAACCTGAAAGCACCTATAAATCACCAAAAATACTTGTAAGAAAAACTGGAGTTGGTATAACTGCAATTCTTGATTATAACGATGTTTATACTAATCAAGTAGTTTATATTCTAAAAAATATTCCAGAAAAAGAAAAAAATCTTGAATTTTTTATCGGACTGATAAATTCAAGAGCATACTATTTCTATCTGGTAAAATCATTTGGGGAACTTGAATGGAAATCCCATCCATATCTTACTCAAACTCAAATACTTAGCTTGCCCCTTCCAGACATGCAATCAGAAAAAAATAAAAAGATTATTCAAGAAATAATAGAATTGCTTCGTCCAATTCTTAAGAAAGAAATTATTCCATCAAATGATGTTGATATAAAAGTGGAGATACTTGTAGGTAAACTATTTTCCCTTAATGAGAAAGATTATAGGATAATTTTTAATGCAATTGAAGAATCCGATGATTTGATACCTGTAATGGAACTCAAAAAGATAACAGTAAGTGATATTATAAATAAACTCAAGAAGTGATACAATGGGATACCGTTATATTGGAGCAAAGACCAAAATTAGCAATGAGATTATATCAGAAATCTCTAAGATTGTGCCTAGTGGTGGAAAGATAGCAGACATCATGTGCGGAACTGGAGTGATTTCTCTTGAACTTAGAAAAAAAGGATACGAAGTTATAGCTTCTGATGTTATGTACCAAGCGTGCCATATCACTAAAGTTAAGGTTCTGCTTCAGCAAGCACCGCCATTCAATGGAGCAAAAAAATATTTCTCCAAGAAAGGGCAACTGTTGCTAACTGGGTATTCTGGATATGAAGCAATAATTCAAGCACTTAATAATTTACATCCGTTCAAAGGATATTTTTGGAGGGAATTTAGCCCAGAAGGAAAACCAAAAAATGGTTCTGCACCACGAAGATACTTTACAGCAGAAAACGCACAAAAAATTGATTCTGCGAGGGCATTTATCAAAAAGCTAAAAGAAGAAAATGCTATTACTAACATTGAGTATTCCTTGCTTGTCCATGATTTAATCTTTGCGGTAAATGACGTAGCCAATATTGCAGGAACGTATGGTCACTACCTTTCAAAATTTGTTGAAAGGGCAAAACAGCTAATAAGATTTACACCAACAAAGTTTGAAAATGGTGGAATCACAGAAGGGCATAAAATATTTCAAGGACATGCTGAAGAACTGGTAATTAATATGCAAGCCGACCTTTGTTATATTGACCCACCGTACATAAAAAGACAATATGGAGCAAATTATCATATACTTGAAACTATTGCTAAAGGAGACGAACCTACAGCAGAAGGAAAAAGTGGTTTAAGACCATGGAGAGATGAATATTCTGATTTTTGCTCTAAAGTAAAGATTCGTAGTGCTTTTGAAAAAATATTTAATGGTATGAAATGCAAAAATTTCTTAATAAGTTATAGCTCAGATGGGTTACTATCAAAAAAACAACTGATGGAACTTTTTGAAAAGTTCGGCACAGTTATTGTTAAAGAATTTTCCCATAAGAGATTCAAAAGCAGAAATGAAGATGCCGATGAAAACGTTACAGAATATCTTTTTTTTCTGAAGAAGACTAACTCTTAGTTAAATTGGGTTACAATTTTTGCATGTTCTGGATGCCATGTTATGGTATACTCTTCTCCGTTAATCTTAAAAGTAAGTTTATTGTCTTTAATTTTCTTCAAATCAAGACCTTCAACATTTGCGTAATGAAGCTTCCTATGAATTAATGGATTTATAATCACTATGTTACGAGCCGAATCAGAACCGTTCTGTCCTAATAAAATAAGGTGATGACCTTCTGAATAATACTTTCCATTACGTTTTTTGAATGCATACTGTTCTCCAGAAATCTGACATATATTTTGATAAAGTTCCTTGAGTTTTCTTACAGCTTTGGTGTTGCGAATTCTAACCTTTCTCATTAATTCTTTTACTATTGCTGGAGCATCGTTGGCAACCTCTTCATCTTCATCAAAGAAAACTTTTTGGGAATTTTGAGCCTTATCAGAAATTTCTTCTTCAGGTTCTGTCTCTAGTTCGTCAGAATCACCAATAAAATTGTCAAGAGAAGGAGGTGCTTCTGCTCTTGGAATTACCTTAAAAGCCCATGCAGGGTCTGATGTATCAAAGAGAACTTCTCCATTAAACTCTATGTAGCCTGCATTCTCTGTAAACATCCTATTAAGTTTTCTATTTACCGCCCAATCTGGTTCTGGTGTGCCTGCCTGAAACCATCCAGCCCAATACTCTCCGTTATCCAATTTAGCAATATAAACATGAAGGTTCTCAATATGGATTCTCACAGAAGGGTCGGCTGGTTGAGGAAATCCTGTAAGGTCTGGTCTCCAAGCATGAACTCTATTATTTTCACTACTTCGTATTTTTTGTGAAGCTATACTAACTGAATTTGCCCTACGTTGATATATTTTAACCCTCTGAGTCCCAGTATCAGCTCCAAGACTTAAGATTGGGACTTCCCAACTTGAACCTTGTGTAAACTGTATAGGTGTGATTCCTCGTAAAAAAGTGTTCCAGTTTTGAAGAGTTACTCCTGAAGTTGGAAAATCAATATATGACTATCCACCGCCACCTACTTCAATTCCAGCGGGTTTATTTATATTAAAAAAATCCGCATCCGTTATCTTTCTGAAAACGACACTTTGGACTACTTGCATGTAACGTAGAGAATAAGTTCTTATTTATAAATATACGTTATTACCCGCCATGCAATACCCTAACTTGAAACAACATCACAAACAAAATAGAAATATTTATAAATATAAGTATATTTCTTATTTCACACATAATGTGGAGGTTAAGCAAAATGGCAAAAAACAAAGAAGGAACAAAAACAATAAAATTGGGTATTTATTTTTGGACAAATTTGGATAAAAAGAATACTAATGAAGGTATTGACATGCCTAAAAAGACTTGCTGGGATAGCGGATTTGTTAATGTTGTTTCGAACAATAGGCACGGACTAAGGTCTGGGATTTATAGTAATTTCAATAATTTTGATGAATTGCCTAATGCTGTAAAAGATGCACTTAAAAGAAGTGGAGTAAGGGTAGTTCAAAGTAAAAAGGATAAGGAGTATAAAGAAGCCCTAAAAAAGATGAAGGAATCTGAATTAATAGCAAATTGAGAAAATGATTTGTCAGCCGATACTTAACAGCTTTCACTTGACATCCCATGGTTGAACAATACCCTAAAATATTGAGCATGCTCAAGATGAATTAGAAATTGTTGTTTTAACTAGTTCTTTAAGGGTTTCAATGATTTTTTCAGAGAATTCTACTTTTATTGAGCCCATTGCAAAGTTATCACGGCCGCCGCCCTTGCCATTAAACTTATCCATAAGGTTTTTTAGAAGTTCATTAGCCTTAAATCCAGAATCTTCTGAAGCAACAATAATTATCTGTGCATTATCACAAAGCTTGTTCAGAAAGCAAACAACTGTTTTTTCTTTTTTTAATGATGCTGCCTGGTCAATAAGCTGCTTTTTTTCAACCTCATCAAAGGTATTGTAAACAAAGTTAATATCATTAATCTTTTCCTCATTGAATTCTTTTACAAGGCTTGCGCTTAACTCCCTCAGCTTAGCAGTTTTCTTTTCATTTTCCTGCATTAAGTTTTCAATAAACTCAGGAACCTCCTTAACATCTTTTTTTATTATTGAAGAAGATAGTCTTGCTATGCGGGCAAGCTCAAACAAGTCTTCTGAAACATTTGTCTTAAATCTTATTTCATAATCTCCTTTAAAAAGGTTGAATTTTGTTACAAGAAAATTGCCAATAAAATTTGTTTTTAAAGCATGGGTTCCAGCGCATGCTGAGATGTCATGATCCTTTATCTCAACAATCCTTATTTTTTCGTCTTTTATGCGGTCAAGCTTTATCCTTAATCCAGGAATTTTTGCTGCTTCTTCTTTTGTAATCTCTTTAACAATTATGTCTCTGTTTTCTTTTATGATTTTGTTTGCAAGCTTTTCTGCCTCAAAGATTTTTTCCCATGTTAAATTTTTACAGATTACAAAAAGTGAGGATTCATCTTCATCTAATCTTACCTTGTTAACTTTGATGTCTTTTATTGTTTTTAGCAAAGCTCCCATAAAGATATGCTCGCCTGAATGCATTCTTACAAGTCTGAGCCTTCTATTAATACTATGCTCACATGAAACCATATCATCTATTTTTAAAGTTCCATCAATAATCTTAACCTTATGAACTATCTTACCATCTTTTTTAGAAATATTAACAACCTTTCCCTCAAAATAATTATTTTTTATAATGCCTGTATCGCAGGGCTGTCCTCCTCCAGCAGGATAAAAAATAGTATCATCCAGCTCAACCAAAAGAAAGTCTTCTTTTTCTTCAATATTTGTTATTTTTGCGTCTTTTTTATGCAAAAAAGATTCTTGGTAGGTTTCCATTTTAATTAATCAGCTTTGTGAATATCTGTTTTAATTCTTTTGGCGAGGCCTTCCCTTTGGTAGCTTTCATTACCTGGCCTATTAAAAAATGAAGTGCCTCTTTTCTTCCTTTTTTGTAGTCAGAAACAACCTTTGGATTTTTTAGTATAACATCCCTGCATATTTTTTCAAGCTCTTTAACACCTGAGATAGCCATTAGTTTATGCTCTTTTACACAACTGTTTATATCAAATGGCTTTTCAGCAAGTTTTTCAAGGATTTTCTGCGCAGTTGTTTCTGTTATTTTATTTTCTTCAATTAATGTTAATAAGCTAATCATGTGTTTTTCATTTATTTCTGTTTCAGAAAGCTCTTTTTTATTATAGTTCAAAACCCTTAAAAGCTCAAACCTCAGCCATCTTGCTGCAAGCAATGGATTTATTTTCCTGGCTGTTTTCTCAAATAGTTCGGAAAGCATTATATCAGAGCAGATAACAAACGCATCCTGTTTTTTTATTTTATACTGCTTTGCTAATCTTTCTATTTTTTTGTCAGGACTTTCAGGCAGTGTTTTTATTATTTTTTCGATATAATTATCATCAATATTTATTGCCGGAAGGTCTGGCTCAGGGATAAACATGTAGTCAGCTGCTTCTTCTTTTGAGCGCATGAAAATAGTTTTATTATGCTTTTCATCAAATGCGCGGGTTTGCTGCTTTATTTCCTTTCCTTCCTTTATCTCTTCTTCCTGCCTTAAAACCTCGTACTCTGCTGCCTTTACAATGTTGCTGAATGAATTAACATTTTTTACCTCAACCCTGCTGAATTTTGGGCCAATAGAAATATTTGTATCTGCTTTTACTCCGGAGTTTTTGTCAATTGCCTTTATGTAATTTAATGTTGTTAACAATGCTTTTAGCCAGTCTCTTAGTTCATTTGTTGATTTAAAGTCCGGCTCTGTCACAATCTCAACCAATGGAAAACCTGAGCGGTTATAGTCAACATTTCCTGTTACAGGATCCCATCTTGCAGGGTCTTCCTCAAGGTGGACATCAGATATTCTTATTCCGAGGAATTTTCCGTTTACGCCGACAGGGTTAGAATATGAGCCTGACATTGTTTTTTGAAAGCCGGCAGGAAGGTCTGGCCATGAGTAATGCTTTCTCTGGAAAAGCATTCTTTTGTTTATTTTGCATCCAAGCATTAAGGCGATTGCAATTATCTTATCTACGGCCTGCTTGTTTGGAAGCATCGGCTTTGAGCCGGGCATTGCTGTGCATATCGGGCAGATGTTTGTGTTTGGAGTTGCATCTTCCTCAATAGAGCAGTTGCAGAATAATTTAGTCTTATTCTCTACATTAATATAGCCATGAATCTCTAGGCCACACTTTATCTCAGTCATATAGTAGAATGATTATAAAATGTTTATATAACTTACGGATTTACAACTTTTATTACAAAGGCTTTTGTTGCGTAGCTTTCTGGGCCAATCAGTGCCTTGCACTTGTAATCTGTAGGCTTTGCATTCTCAGTTGCTTTTACAACAAGAGGGAAAACCTCAATCTGGTCTTTTTTAAGGCCTTCTATCTTTTCAGTGTATATAAAAATAATGTCTGTTTCTGGTTTTGCAGCTGAATCAAATGCCTCATCGCAAAAGAACTCTACCGTAAAGTCAGATGATTCATCTTTCTGGTTCATCACACCAAAATAAAGTGTTTTTTCAGTTTTCCTTTCAATCTCAAAACCAGATTCAGTTATTGCAAACTTATTTTTTTTATCAGCAATATTTTCTTTTAGTTCAACTGCTTCCTGCGGCTCTGTTTCTTCAACTTCTTCCTCAGCTGGTTCAGCTGGCTCTTGTTCAACTATCATAGGAACTTCCTCAATAACACCAGCAGTATTACCAGCACTTTCATTATTTTCAGCCTTTTCAGTGCACCCTGAAATCAAAAACAAACCTATTACCAAAAAAAGCAATATTATTTTTCTCATACAATCACCCTTTGTGTTAATTTATTTTGTTATTATTTAAATTTTGCTATTAATTTAAGGTGTTTTTCTTAACATTGTTCTTGGGAAAGGTATTGTATCTTTTATGTTATCTAACTTGCAGAGCCATGCAATTACCCTTTCAACCCCGAGGCCATAGCCAGAATGAGGCACTTTCCCATATCTTCTTGTGTCAAAATACCACTCATATTTTTCAGGTTTTTCACCCTGCTCTGTTAATGCTTTTTTCATCTCTTCAATATCAGTGTCTCTTTCGCTTCCGCCGATTATCTCGCCGTATCCCTCTGGAGCTATTATATCAAAGCACAATGCTGTCTTTGGGTTTTTAGGGTCTTTTGGTTTGTAGAAAGCCATTATTTTTTTAGGATAGTTTGTAATAATCACAGGCTTTTCATAATGCTTAGCAATTGTATCCTCTTCAGTTGTTCTTAGGTCTTTTCCCCACTCAGCCTCTAATCCATCTTTCTTTAATGTCTCCAAGGCCTCTGTGTAAGTAATTCTTGGGAATGGTGTTTTTATTTTCTTAAGCTTCTCAATATCCTGGCCCAAAAACTTTAATTCTTCTTCATTATTTTCAAGGACATATTTCACAATAAAGGCAACCAAATCTTCTGCATTCTTCAGTATGTCATCAAGCTTAAACCATGCAATTTCTGTTTCAGCCATCCAGAATTCTGACAAGTGTCTTGATGTTTTTGAGCGCTCTGCCCTAAAGCATGGAGAAATTGTGTAAATTTTTTCCAGAGCAGAAATCATGGCTTCAGCATAGAGCTGCCATGACTGCGTTAAATACATAATACCCTCAAAGTATTTTACTTCAAAAAGAGTTGAGCCACCCTCACAGCTTGTTGGCGAGAACATTGGCGAATGCTCCTCATAAAAGCCTTTGTCATTGAAAAATTTTCTTATTGCCTGGAAAACAGCTGACCTTACTTTTAAGATTGCAGTCATTTTTCTTGACCTTATCCAGAGGTGCCTTTCATCTAACAAAAATTCAGGGCTCTGGTCTTTTGTTATTGGGAATGTGTCGCTTTCTCCAACTATATTTAATGAAGAAACAGAAATCTCATAGCCAGTTGGAGCGCGGTCATCTTTTTTTATCTCCCCTGTTATTTCAAGAGAGCATTCCATTGTGGCTTTTAATGCCTCATTCCAAAGTTCATCAGTTAGTTTTGATTTTTCAACAACACATTGTATTATTTCTGTTGAAT
>PCYE01000012.1:46302-50672 GCA_002762865.1 Candidatus Woesearchaeota archaeon CG10_big_fil_rev_8_21_14_0_10_33_12
ATGTTTACCTGGCCTGTGCCTTTTTCCATTGCCTGTTTTATTGATATGAATTCCATAAATATGCACCTAATCTAATATAAAATTCATTCTTTATAAAATTTTGGAAAACTATTTAATAAATTAGCTTATTCTTTTGTTTTATGTTTAATATTCAGTATGAAGATGAAAAGAGCAAAGCAAGGGCCGGCCTGTTGAAAACAACCCATGGCAAGGTTGAAACACCTTTTTTCATGCCTGTTGCAACAAGGGCAATCGGAAAATACATCGGGGCTTTTGACTACAAGGAGATAAATGCCCATGCAATAATATGTAATGCATTTATTCTTTCCCTGAGGCCTGGAATTGATGTAATCCAGAAAGCAGGAGGAATCCATAAGTTCATGAATTTTGACAAGACAATTTTTACTGACTGCGGCGGATTCCAGATGCTGAGAGAAAGTTTTTTGCAGAACTCAACAAAAAGAGGAATTAACTTTACAAATCCTTTTGATAATTCAACACAGCTTGTAACTCCTGAAAAAATAATGCACATTGAGCAGACTATTAACTCAGATGTTGCAATGGTTCTTGATGATGTCTCACCTTATGGCGCTTCTTATGAGCAGTTTGTTAATTCACTGAAAAACACAAAAAAATGGGCAGAGGAATGCAAAAAATATCACACCAACAAAAAACAGTTATTGTTTGGCATTGTGCAGGGCGGATTTTTCAAGGATTTAAGAGAAGAAAGCGCAAAGTTTGTCAGCGAGCTTGACCTTGACGGAATTGCAATCGGCGGCTTGGCAATCGGCGAGCCGATGAAAGAAATGTTCAAGGCAATAGATTATTCAATGCCTTATATTTCAAAGGAAAAAATACATTATTTGATGGGGGTAGGAAGTCCTAATCATTTATTGGACTGCATAAGCAGGGGAATTGACTGCTTTGATTCTGTTTTTCCAACACAGAATGCAAGGCACAACACACTGTTTACTTCAACTGGAAAAATCTCAATAAAAAAAGCAAAGTACAAGTTTGACTTAAATCCAATAGATGAGAACTGCAACTGCAAAATCTGCCAGAACTTGACAAGAAGTTATCTCAATCATCTGACAAAAATAAATGACCCTGAAGTAAAGAGGTATATGCAGCACCATAATCTTCATTTTATGCAGGAACTTATGAAAAAGGCCAGAACAGCAATCAAGGAAGGCCATTTTGAAAAATTCAGACAAGAATTCGAGCAAAGATTCAATAAAAAAGAGAAATAATTATTTCTTTTTCTTGAGGAAAGTTGATTTTATATGCAATTCTTTTAATTGAATTTCATCAACATCTGAGGGTGAGCCGTCCATTGGGCACTGGGCCGATTTGTTCTTTGGGAAAGCGATTATCTCTCTTATGTCATTTAATCCGGCCATCAGGGCAACAGTCCTGTCAAGGCCAAGACCCATTCCGCCGTGCACTGGCCCGCCGTACTTATAGGCCTCAAGCAAAAAGCCAAACTTCTTGTTTGCCTCTTCCTTTGACATGCCAATAAACCTCATGATTCTTTCCTGAAGTTCAGGAGAGCTTATCCTTATTGAGCCAGAGCCAACCTCAGTCCCATTCAAAACTAAGTCCCACAAATCACCTATAACCTCTCCAGGCCTTTTTTCAAAATCTTTTACAAACTCCTTCTTTGGATTTGTAAACATATGATGCTCTGGTTCCCATCTTTCTCCTGTTTCACTCCATGCAAAGAGGGGGAAATCATTAACCCAGCAAAACTTAAAATCATTTTCCTTGACCAAATTAAGGTCATCTTTTAGTTTTATTCTCAATAAGTTCAATACCTCAAAAGCCTTTTTCTTTTTGTCTGCAATAAACATCAAAATACTGCCTGGTTTTGCATTTGTTTTCTTTAAAAGTTCTTTCTGAATATTATCACTAAAGTATTTAACAACACTGCTTTCCAGTCCCTTGGCAGAAACCCTCATCCAGGCCATGCCTTTTGCCCCGTTTTTCTGGCAGAAATCAATATAATTGTCAAGCTCTTTTCTGCTAAGGTCTTTTTCAGGATTTATGCATTTTACTGTTTCAGCACTTTTGAAAACTGAAAAGTCAGATTTCTTTGCAATATCTGTTATATCAGTTAATTCAAGCCCAAACCTGATATCCGGCTTGTCTGTCCCAAATCTTTCCATAGACTCTTTATATGATAAAACAGGAAATTTATCCAGCTTTATGTTTAGAACCTCTTTGAAAAGATGTTTGTAAAGCCCCTCTACAAATTCTCTTATATCATCGCCTGTAACAAAACTCATTTCAAAATCAAACTGCATGTGCTCTGGCTGCCTGTCAGCCCTTAAATCTTCGTCCCTTAAACAAATAGCTGTCTGGTAATATCTGTCAAACCCTGCAATCATAAGCAGTTGCTTATACAATTGGGGGCTTTGCGGAAGTGCATAAAAATCACCTGGGTTTACCCTTGAAGGCACAACATAATCCCTAGCCCCTTCTGGTGTTGACTTAACAAGCATTGGAGTTGTTATTTCAATAAAATCATGCTTATTGAAATAATCCCTTGCAGTTGTTACAATCTTATGCCTTAGTGCAATCCTTTTTTGCATTGCTGGCCTTCTCAAGTCCAAATATCTATATTTTAATCTTGTTTCCTCATTTGCCTCTTTATTGTCATCTATCTCAATAGGTGGCGTTTCTGATTTGTTAAGAATACTAAGCTCATCAACTAAAACCTCTATCTCTCCTGTCTTCATGTTTGGATTTATCATCCCGGTTTTTCTGTCTCTTATTTTCCCATTTATTTCAAGAACAAATTCGCGGCCAATGTGCTCAGCCATTTTATGAGTTTCTTTGTTATGAGAAGGATCAAAAACTATCTGTGTCAAGCCATGCCTGTCCCTAAGATCAATGAAAATTAACCCGCCATGGTCTCTTCTGCTCTGGGTCCAGCCATCAAGCACTACTTTCTTTCCAACATTCTTTTTTGTTAGCTCTCCGCATGTGTTTGTTCTTCTCATTTTAATATCCTCATGGGAAGATAAGATTCTAAATAGTATATAAAGATTGTGGTAGAAAAAGCATTACCAGTCAAGGTCATTTAAATCCTGTGTTAAATTATCTATATCACTTATATCCAGGTCATCATCCATTATGCTAACATCAGAAATATCATTAGATATCTCATTAATTGTCTCATCTCCTGTTGATTCTGTTTCCTGCTGTTCGTAGCTTACAACTTCCTGCTCATCAGAAGGCTTTATTTCTGTTTCTGTCATCTTAAGGCAGCCAACAACAAAAAATATAGCTAATATTGTTAAGGAGAATATAGCAATTGTAAATCTTTTCATTATAAACACCTCTTTTTATCTCATAATTCTGTTATCATTTAAATATTTGATGGTTTAAAAAAATAAAAAATAAATTAATCTTCTTCTGTTTATTCCTCAACAACCTCATATTCCTCTTCAGTTTCTGTTTCAGGTGTTATCTCTCCTCCTGCTGCTTTGACATCTCTTACTATTTCAACAAGCAGTGTGTGTGCTTCTTTTAATAATTCGTGGGCTTCATTAATCAGTTGTTTTGCCTCATCAACAATCTCCTTGAGGTTTTCCTTGTCTTCTTCAAGATATGCTCCATCCATTAAATCCTGTGCCTGCTCGTATTTGCTTTTTGCTTCATCAATCTTTGCGCTGAATTCATCAACCTTTTCATCAATCCCTGTAATATTAATACCTTGCTCTTCCATATCTGCAAGGGTTGAATCAAGCCTTTCCTCAAGATGTTCACTTCTTTTTATTATTCCCCATTCTCTTGCATTAACAACACTTGCTGCATGAAGCCTTTCCCTGTTCCTTATCCTTATCCAGAGTTTTGAGACTGTTTTGGCTATTTCCTTTATCTCATCTTTTGTTTCAGCAGCTTCTGCCTGTACTATTGCATCCTCAAGCTCTGAGATATAACCATTAATCTCTGAAATTATTTCTTTAGCTCTCTCCTCATCCATTTCTTCAGATGAGTTAACCTTTTCCTTTATCTTGTTTAGATGCTCAATCATCATGTTTGCGCTGTTAACAATCATTTCTCTTGAATGGTTCTCAGCACTTTCTCTAAACTGGATGCATTCCTCTGTATCAGAGTCAGTGCATTCTTTGAGCATTTCCCTTTCCTGAAGCAAAAGCCCTTTTGCTTCCTTGTATGAGTTCATTGCCTTAAGGTAGTTCTGCTTTGCTTTCATGTAGTTATTCTCTGCAACTTGAAGTTTTTCCTGAGCAATCACTCTTTTCCTGAACATAAGGCTCTTGTTTACAAGCTTAAGTGAGAATTTTTCCATTGCCTGCAATGCACTCTCATTGTCCATTGCAAGTATTCCTTTTTGCTGTGCTCTT
>PCYE01000042.1 GCA_002762865.1 Candidatus Woesearchaeota archaeon CG10_big_fil_rev_8_21_14_0_10_33_12
AGAATCCTCCTGAAAACAAGGCCTTAAATACTTTTGATGTTTTAACCCTGACATATTGGTGTTTTACTTGACTGGGAATACTCTCATTTTCTGATAAGCTTATAGCCAGTGTGGATATTCCAAAAAGCCCTGAAAACAATGGAAACAATGGATCTTCAAAATTTGGCATATTCAAAACAATTAAACCCAAAACACCTGCTATAAGAAAAACAAAAAAAGCCCAAACCCTTTTTCTGTCTCTCATTATCATAAAAACAACAACTGCAATCAGTATGTATCCAATATAGTTTTCTATCAAAGGATAGCCAAATTTTACAAGAGGAACAAGCAATGGAAAAAACAAAATACTCAATAACAACGCTCCAAAAGAGCCAATAACAGTTAGTTTTACAGCTGTCAGGCCAAGGCCTTTAAGCAAGTATCTATGCCCTGGCAAAACACCCAAGGCCATATCTGAATCAGGGGCCCCTAAAAATATAGACGGAATTGAATCAAGAAAACTATGTGTTACTGACATTGCTATTATAAAGCAGCACAGAGAAACAATGTTTGTATACTGCAATAATAAAGGGGAAAAACTAAGCAGTAAAACAGAGATTAAATTGATATGTATGCCTGGAATTAGGCCTGTGAATATTCCTGCTATTATCCCACACATAATTATTAAAAGGGTTTCTAGGAACATAAAATATCTAAAACATTTAAATTATTAAGTATTACTTCTTCTAAAACGGAAATTTTCCGAAAACATATGTTAAGTATTTAATCACAAATTAATTTTTTAACAAAAAACAAACATTTTTAAACAAATCGCTTTGTTGAAAAATACTAAAACTGTTTAAAAAAATCAGAGGGTAAAATGAGCAAAGAAATGTATAGTTTCTCGGTTGAAGAATATATGGCTAAAGATAGATTCGATAAGATAAAAAAACTTGCAAAAACAAATGAAACCCCTTTTCTTGTAATTAATCTCAAAATAGTCAAAGAAAAGTATGAAGAACTAAAAGCAAATATGCCTTTTGCTAAAATATATTATGCTATAAAAGCAAATCCTGCTAATGAAATTATTAAGCTCCTTTTTGAACTTGGCTCAAATTTTGATGTTGCATCAATTTATGAACTTGACCAGGTTTTAGGATTGGGAGTGCCTGTTGACAGAATAAGTTTTGGCAACACCATTAAGAAAGAAAAAGACATAAAATATGCTTTTGATAAAGGAATTCGTTTATTTGTAACAGATTCATCAAGTGACCTGGAAAAAATCTCCAGACAAGCAAAGGGTTCAAAAGTATTTTTTAGGCTTATAACAGAAGGAAGTGGCGCTGATTGGCCTTTATCAAAGAAGTTTGGTGCACACCCAGATAAAATATATCAGTTAATACTTCAGTCAAAAAACCTTGATCTTGAGCCATATGGGCTTTCATTTCATGTTGGTAGCCAACAAAGAGATATTGGCCAATGGGATGAGTCAATAGCTCAATGCAAATACTTATTTGAAGCTGTTAAGGAACAAGGAATAAAACTTAAAATGATTAATATGGGAGGGGGATTTCCAGGGAAATATAAAAACCCTGCATATGACTTACCAGTTTATACAAAAGAAATTACAAGATTTTTGAATGAAGATTTCCCTGAAGGTTTGCCTGAAATAATCATAGAACCCGGACGGTCAATTGTTGCAGATGCAGGGGTTATTGTTTCTGAAATAGTGCTCATATCAAAAACATCGTATTTGAGCCCATACAAATGGGTTTATTTGGATATAGGAAAATTCAGCGGACTTATTGAAACATTGGATGAATCAATAAAATATCCTATTTATATTGAGAAATCTGGAACGGTGTCTGAAGTTATTCTTGCAGGTCCAACTTGTGACAGCCAGGATATTTTATATGAGCATTTTAAATATAAATTTCCTGTAAAAATTAAAGATGGAGATAAAGTGTATATATTCACAACAGGTGCATACACACAAGCGTATTCTTCAATATGTTTTAATGGATTCCCCCCATTAAAGATGATTATTATAGAATAAAAAATTATTATTAAAGGATTTTTTTGCTGTTTCATTCTGTTCTTTTGCATAAACATTTGCTAGTTTTCTCAACCTAAAAAGTTCTAAATATCTTTTGGTGGCTTAACCATTATCCTTATAGGTATAGTTTTCAATCACTAAATGACCTTTTTTCAGTTATCAAACACACCATGTTATGGTTGCAAGTAAAAAACACAAATTATTTATATTAACTATCCTAAGATATATATACTATTCAAATATATGGGGTGAAAAAAATGAGGAAAATAGATTTTGGAGGAATAGCTTTTATTATAGGCATGGTGTTGGCAATATTGATTGCTCTGTTTGGAACAACAGCAACTTGGCCAATTTGGGTTCTGGCAGTACTTGGACTTATTGTAGGATTGCTGAATGTAACAGGAAGAGAATCAGGAAAGTTCTTGCTTGCAACAATTGCTTTTATGGTTACGTTTAACGCTCTAAGTAGAGTATTTGAACCGATGGGTGTTATAGGAGCATTCTTGAATAGCTTCTTTGGACTGCTAATAGTTTTCGTAGCTCCTGCTGCAGCAATTGTGGCAATAAGCTCGCTTATAGCAATAACAAGGAAATAAGTTTTTATTTCTTTTATTTTTTTAAATTTTTTTGATTTCTTCTTTCTAAAATATTTCAATAGTTATTGCAATTATTAATTCAAAAAAAGGATAATTACAATCCATTAATTTCAGAAACTTAAAACCAGAATATTTCCAAAATGTTTTTATACCGGTATATTAATTTAAAAAAAAGTGATAGTTAAATGAGAAAGCCAAGACTGACTTATGACCAATTAATAAAGCAGCACCTTAAAATCCTGAAGAACCTTCAGTATAAGTCTGGATTATTTGCAGCATCAAAAAAAGATATTGACACAGGATATGAAAAATCATGGCTCAGGGATAATTTTTATGAGTGCCTTGCGTTTGACGTAATAGGTGATGGGGATACTGTTGAAAAAACATATAAATCTCTTTTGGATGTTTTTCTTAAGCATGAGTATAAGATTGATTATGCGATAAGAAAAAAACCAGAGCAAAAACATGAATATATCCATGCAAGATACCATCCTGAAACATTTGACGAATTCTGGGAGGACTGGGGCAACAAGCAGAATGACACTATAGGGGCAATACTCTTTAATATAGGGAGGTTTGAAGAGCGTTATAAAAGAAAGATACTAAAAGACGAAGCCCATATAAGAATTGTGAACAAGCTGGTGAAGTATCTTGAAAGCATTCAATACTGGTGCGATAAAGACAGCGGCATGTGGGAAGAAGATGAAGAAGTGCATGCATCATCTGTCGGAGCATGTGTTGCTGGTTTAAGGGAAATAAAAAAAATCCCTGAGATAGATGTTCCCATTGAGCTGATAGACAAAGGAAATGAAACATTAAATTATCTTCTTCCACGTGAATCAGAAAAAAAATTTGTTGATTTGGCGCTTTTGTCATTGATATTTCCATACAATGTTGTAAGCAAAAGGCAAAGAGACCAGATACTAAAAAATGTTGAATATCTCCTTCTAAGGAAAAAAGGTGTTATAAGATACAAAAATGACCATTATTACAACAAAAATCCAGATGGATACAGCGAGGAAGCAGAGTGGACATTTGGATTAAGCTGGCTTGCAATCATATATGAGCAGATGGGAAAAAAGACAAAAGCCAAAAAGTTCATAAACATGACCCTTAAAACAATAACAGAGGAAGGGCTTCCAGAGCTTTATTTTTCCAATTCAGATGTCCATAACCAAAACAATCCTCTTGGCTGGTCAGAATCATTGTTTATTGTTTCCCTGCATGATATGAATGAGAAATTCATAAAAACCTGAAATCTTTGCGGAATTTATTTGGTTTACTTTATTAACAAGCTAAGTATATTTTTTATATGGAAGAAAAAACCTTGTTAAAGTTGGCCTTAATATGCTCATTAGTTGGAATAATTGCCTTGTTCTTTATCTCTGAAAGAATAGAGATTAAGGAAAAGAATATTAATGAAATAAATAAGGATAATATTGGAGAAGATGTAAGGATTAAAGGGATTGTAAGCAGATCAACTGATAATGGCAAGATTATTTTGCTGGATATAGTACAGCCAGAAACAATAACAATAGTTTTGTTCAAGGATACTGATTTCAATATAAGCACCGGAACAAAAGTAGAGATAATTGGCGAGATAGATGAATTTAATGGAAAGATGGAGATTATAGGTAATGAGGTTAATATTTTAAGTTAAGATTTCTCTTTTTCCTCAACAAGTTTCTTTGCCCTTTCAAGCATTTCTTTTTTAAGGCCAATAAAAACACCACCAGGCTTGCCAGCGCAATATGTTGCTTCTTTATCCTTTATAATTTTATTCAGCTCATCACTTTCAATGTCAATGTGCATTATCCTTGAGTTTGTCAACGGGTCTTTTTTGTGAATATAGACCTTTACATTCTTTATCTCAATTTTGCTTTTAGCAGGACCGCTCATAAAAACACCTTTTATTTTGAGATGTTAAGCATCACCATAATGATTTATCTGTTCCTATTTTATTTCCTTTTCCAATTTTTTTAATGTGGTGTCAAGGGCAACAAAAAGGTTTTTGTCTTTTGCATTTGCTGGTGTCTCTTTTCCGCCAACAATGAGTTTTGCATTTATTTCAAGTTCATTTCCCTGTCCAGTTAGTTCAAGAACAAGGTTTTCAAAATCCTTTAAGCTGTCAGAGAATTTTCTGGCATAAGAGCCTACTATCTTCTTAAGAATTATCATTGAACCGCCATCCAGCTCTGAAAATCCTATAAGCTCTATATTGCCACCCAGTTTAATGGTTTCTGCCATGGCTGCATCACCCCTAAGGTTGATTATGGTTTTATGTATATAAATAGTTTTCGAAATATGAATATACATTTTAGTATACTAATATATTTTTATTAATAGAGCTGTAGATGTTATTAATATATTAATATAATAAATAGTATATTAATATATTTTTATTAACAAAATTTTAGATAATATTAATATATTAGTATATTTAATAGTATATCAATATACTTTATTAAGAAAAAAATTAAATATATTTTATATATTATTATACAAAATAGTATATTAATTTAGTTTAGTCTACTAAAGAGACTTCTATTCTTTCCTTACCAGCTCCTATATTGTTTCTTTTGAGCTTTATCTGGCCAATCTCCTTAGTGTTTCTTACATGAGTTCCGCCACAGGGCATCAGCCATTTTCCGCATTCCCACAATCTCCTTGTTGGATCTTTCTCATCCTTAAATGTCTTTATGTTAATTCCCTGGTTTATTACTTCCATTGTCTTTTCCTGTATCTCAGGAAGCAGCTGGCTTACTGATTCATTGTAGGCAAAATCCAGGCGTGCCTTGTCTATGCTAATGTTAGAGCCTATAACCTTTTGTTGGCCTGCTTTTTCAATAAAAAAGTAATAAACAATGTGTGCTGCTGAATGCAGTTTCATTATATTATACCTGTAATCCCAGTCAATCTTAACCTTTACATTATCTCCAACTTCAAAATCAGGCTCTTTTTCAAGAATGTAATAAATCTCATCCTCATTTTGCTTTACTGCTTCCAGAACATTTATGTTGTTTATTGTTCCTTTGTCAGATGCCTGGCCTCCTGAGAAAGCAAAAAATACTGTCTGGTCAAGCCAGACCTTATTACTTTCAATAGCTGTAACCTTTGCATAACATTCCTTCATATAGGGATCCTGCCAGAAAAGTTTTATTACCATTTTATTAATTAAAAAAATTAACAAAACTATTTAAACCTTACTTTTTAAAGGTAAAACTAATAGCAATTTTGTACATATTAGTTATAATCAATGTGCAAACAAAAGATTTAGTATTTTATATGGACTTAGCTTGTTTCCATAATATAATAAAAAATTTCTTTATCATTTTTGCAAGATCTGGATTTTCTATAATAACAAAAATCCTTCCATAAACCCTGTCATTTACCTCTATTCTAAATCTTCTTTCATCTATTACTTCAAGGCTAAAACCTTTAAGTCCTTTCAAGATTTTAACCTTTTGTCCAGCCTCGACCTTTTTTCTTACCTTTTCCCAAACCTCTTTTGTTTGTGGGTTCTCAATGAATTGAAATTTTATTCCCATTTGTATAGATTCTTTAGAAAGCCTTAAAACTCTTGGAGCAACTCCTGTTGTTACATCCGGGCTTACTATGCCAATTACTTCTTTTTTAGTTTCCAAAACCCCCCTAATGCGTTCTTCTTCTATATTCTCTTTTCCCCTGACTATCCAAATAGAGGGCTTTGTAGCCTCAGCTATTTCTTTAAAGAGAATGTCTAGTTGATGACTTTTCTCTTCTGTTTCTTTTTTTAATTCATCAAACTCGTCTGTCTTTTTCTTTAAGGCTCTCTTTAATGCAAGCCCTGGTTCTGTGGGGGCAAATGATTTTGGCTTTCCTAAAATTACTTTTACAAAACCCTTTAACTCTAGCTGGTATAATATATCATAAATTCTGCCAAAAGGTACACCAGATCTTTTCGCAATATCTACAGCTCCCTGTGTTCCATGCCTAAGGAGAGTTAAGTAAGTAGCAGTCTCATATTGCGTAAGTCCGAGTTTTGAAAGCAATTTTTCCATATACAACCACTTAAGGTTGTGCAAAGTTTATTTAAACTTTGTGTTTTTAACTATAAAGTAATCAAAATGACAAAACAAATCAAATATATTGGTATAATAGGAGGTATAAAAAATGGAAAAACAAATCCAATATTTTGGTATCGGTGAAAAAAGTTTTGATATTGCAGATTATATCGCGGGTGCAAGTACAGCTTTGTTACATTTTACAAATATAAATTTAATCGAATCAAGTTCTACGGGTCCATGCAGTTTGGTTGAAATAATAGAAAAGGATGAAATTCCGGAGGGTATTAGAAAGAAGATAGAAGCAGCAGTGAAAGATTGTGGGTTTAAACCAAATCATATTATAGAAGTGATTTTTAATGAGGAAAATGAAGAAAAAATCAAAGGATTCCTAAGTATGTCTCATGCTTATTATAACTTGTGGAATATTTTTGTTACATTTGACAAAGAAAAACAAAAGAAGAGAGAAAAAAGAAGTCAGATTGAAGATGATATCCAATCTTATGTCGAAAAAAGAATTGGAGAGATTTATCTAAAATGTCGTGATGTGTTTGGCGTTTTAAATGTTATTGGAATGGATTTTGGAGCTAGAAATTATGAGACTTATCTTTATAGTGGTAAACCACCAAGATGGTTTAGAGAAAGCGGGGATTATAAGACAAAATGGGAAAATCAGATTAATGAACTTTATTGGATTTTTCCTAAAATTTTAGCAAAGAGAATATCAAACAGGGAAGAATATAAAGAATTTAAATTAGAGAATAATAATGTTGAAAATAAAATTAAGGAATGGATTGAAGAAACAGTCTATGATGAATATAAAAAACCCTTTAATAAGATCATAGTTGACTATAAAAAATTATTAAGCGAATTAAATAATACATTTAAGGAAGCATTCGATTTTGTAGGGAAGAAATACAAAAATAATTAAAATGCTTAGAAAATAAAAATTTGTTTAATTACCTTTAAATTATCTTTATTAATGCTAAAAGATTAAACAAGATATTTAAAGAAAGACCAATTTTTTAGTTTTATGGCAAAAATATTCATTGAGACATTTGGATGCTCTGCAAACTATAACAATTCAGAGATAATGGCAGGGCTTTTGATTGAGGCTGGTCATAAGATTATAAAAAAAGCAGAAAACTCTGATTTGATTATAGTCAATACATGCACTGTAAAATTGCCGACTGAAAATAAAGTGAAAAAAAGCATAAAAAATTTCTTAAATATAAACAAAAAAATAATCATAGCTGGATGCATGCCTGAAGTCCAGAAAGATTTATTGAAAGCTATTGCACCCTATGCTTCTTTGGTTGGAGTTCACCATACAAAAGAAATTGTGAGTGCAGTTGAAAAAACAATTAAAGGCAATTTGATTGATTTAACCGGAAAAAGAAATGAAACAAAGCTAAACCTTCCTGAATTAAGAAAAAACAAAGTAATTCAGATAGTTCAGATATCAGAAGGGTGTAATGGAAAATGCACCTACTGTATTGTAAGACTCGCAAAAGGAAAATTATTTTCTTATCCAGAAGATGAAATTATAAAGCAGGTTAAGTCAGCTGTTAAATCTGGCTGCAAGGAAATCTGGCTTACATCCCAAGATACTGCTGCCTATGGGCAGGACATTAAAACAAATTTTGTTTCATTACTAAAAAAAATAATAAATGTTAAAGGGGATTTTAAAGTAAGGATTGGAATGATGGATCCGAACAACCTAGTTTTAATTTTAGATGATTTAATTAGTTTAATGAAATCAGATAAAATCTTCAATTTTCTTCACATCCCTGTTCAGTCTGGAAATGATGAAATACTTAAAGCAATGAATCGGCTTTACACTGCAGATGAATTAAAAATAATAATAGCAAAACTAATAAAAGAAATTCCTGAGATTACAATAAGCACAGATATGATATGCGGCTTTCCAGGTGAGACAGAAGAGCAATTTGCTGATTCTATAAAATTAATAAAAGAAATAAAGCCAGATGTTTTGAATATTTCGAGATTTTGGCCTAGGCCAGGAACAAAAGCCGCTTTAATGGAAAATCAAGTGCATGGCAGTATAAAAAGAGAAAGAAGCCAGCTTATTACAAAAGAATTCAACAAGATATGCACTGATAAAAACAAAAAATGGCTCAGCTGGGAAGGAGAGATTTTAGTGGATGAAATCGGCCAAGAAGGCTCATTCATCGGCAGAAATTATTGCTATAAGCCGGTTGTAATTAAATCAAAAGAGAATCTCCTCGGTAAAAAGGCCAATGTAAAAGTAATCAAAACAACTAATCATACTTTAAGAGGAAAAATAATTTAATCATATAGTTTCTGAATTATCATACTTTCTCATATAAAACAAAAGGTTTAAATATAATCTTAGTTTTGAAAAAAACATGAAAGAAAGAGTAACACTAACACTTGACTCTAATATTTTAAAAAAGATTGATTCTGGAGTGAATGGTTTCAAGATTAAAAACAGGTCTCATGCAGTAGAGCTTCTTATAATGAAAGCACTCGGTGCAAATGTTCCAAGAAAAGCTGTTATACTTGCAGGTGGAAAGGGAACAAGATTAAGGCCAATAACCTATGAAATACCAAAAGCATTGATACCAGTGCATGGAAAAACACTTACAGAACATTTGTTTGATCTGTTCAAGAAATATGATATAAAGGATATTATAATGGCAGTTGGCCATATGAAGGAAAAGATTGAGGAACATTTTGCTGATGGCTCTAGATTTGGAATAAAGCTAAACTATATAGAAGAAAATGAGCCTTTAGGCACAGCAGGGCCATTAAAGCTGGGAAAAAATATGCTTACTGAATCATTTATTGTTTCAAATGGAGATGAATTAAAAGATATTAATATAGAAGAAATGTATCAGTTACATAAGGAAAGCAATGCACTTGCAACAATTGCACTGACAACTGTTGAGGACCCAAGCAAGTATGGTGTTGCAAGGCTTTCTGGCTCAAAAATTCTTGAGTTTGTTGAAAAGCCTAAGAAAGAGGAAGCGCCTTCTAAACTTATAAATTCAGGATTTTATATAATGGAGCCAGAGGTCATTGATTTAATACCAAAAGGCTTTGCAATGCTTGAAAAAGATGTTTTTCCAAAACTAGCAAAAATGGGAAAGCTTTTTGGATATCCATTTAGTGGCCAGTGGTTTGATACAGGCAACATTGAAAGATACGAAAAAGCACTAAAAGAATGGAAGGATATAAAGTAATTTATTCTCAATATAAAAGGATGATAATATGAGCATATTCAAGGCATATGATGTAAGGGGAATTTATCCAGAACAATTAAATGAAAAGATAGCTTATAAGATTGGCAGGGCTTTTGTTGAGTTCTTAAAATGCAAAAATGTTGTTATTGGAAGAGATATGAGGCTAAGCTCTGGTTCATTGTTCAAAGCATTAGCAAAAGGAGTAACAGACCAGGGAGCTGATGTTATTGAAATTGGTCTCTCAGCTACACCAATGCTCTATTTTAGTGTTGCAAACTATGGCTTTGATTCTGGTCTTATGGTAACTGCATCACATAACCCAAAAGAATGGAATGGCATTAAATTTACAAGGGAAAAGGCAATACCAATAAGCGAGGCTACAGGAATAAAAGAAATAGAAAAATTAGTTGAAAAGAATGATTTTGAAGAACATAAAAAAGGGAGAATAATAAAAAAAGATGTTCTTAAAAATTATGTTGATTTTGTCTTAAGTTTTGTTGATGTTAGAAAAATAAAACCCTTAAAAGTTGTCATGGATGCATCAAATGGTATGGCTGGAATGATAGCTCCAAAAGTTTTTGAAAAAACAGGAATAGATATTATCCCAATGTATTTTGAGCTTGATGGCTCTTTTCCAAACCACCAGTCCAATCCATTGATTTTGGAGAATAGGCAGGATATTATGAAAAAGGTTGTTGAAGAAAAAGCTGATTTAGGCATAGCATGGGATGGTGATGCTGATAGATGCTTTTTTATTGATGAAAAAGGAAGATTTTTGCAGGGTGATTTCATAACAGGGCTTTTGGCAGAAAACATGCTAAAAAAGCATCCAAATTCAATGATTCTTTATGATTTAAGGGCAAGCTGGTTTGTAAAGGATATAATAAAAAAAAATAATGGGAAATCAAGAATGTGCAGGGTTGGCCACTCATTTTTCAAGCAGTACATGAGGGATGAAAATGCTGTTTTTGCAGGTGAGGTGACTGGCCACTATTATTATAAATATAAGGATTTTTACACAGACAATGGGATGATTCCTGCTCTTCAAATGATGGAGCTTATATCAGAAAAAAGCAAGCCTTTTTCTGAAATACTCAAAATAGCTGATAAATATTTTATAAGCGGAGAAATAAACTCAGATGTTTATGACAAAGAAGCTGTTATGAAAAAATTAGAGCAGGAATTCAGCGATGGAAAAATTTCTCATATGGATGGGATATCAGTTGATTATGATGACTGGCATTTCAATGTTCGGCCATCCAACACAGAGCCATTATTGAGGCTTAACCTAGAGGCCAAGACAAAAGAGAAAATGGAAGAGATGCGCGATAAGGTATTACATATTATAAAAGGCTAAATTTACAATAAAGTGCATGCTCCATAATCATTTAACATCTTAGCAAATTCAAGGTAGATATTATCTGGCGACCAGTCACTATATTTATCATTTTTCCTTAAGTCAGCAATTATTCTTTCTAATTCCTTGGTTTCAGCTGACTGAACCTTTTGTTTAAGATTCTTTTTTCCTATTGTTTTGTTTAGTTTTTTATCAAGATTTAGATCTTTTTGATTAAACCTGAAAACAGGAAACTTCTTAACGTTATTAAAATATCTTGGATTATCCTTAAACTCTGTATCATTGTTTGTGCTTCCTCTCCACTTGACCCTATAAATCCACTGGAAGACATTTTTATATGGTTTACTAACATTGTTTACATTATATATTTCACTAGAATTAAAATCATGAAGTATTTCATAGAAAATATAGGGTATTACCAACTCAGAAATAGACTTATCTGCGATTTTTTCATATAGGTTGGGGTTGAAATTATAAACAATTTCATCAAACACATCTGATATTATTAACTTAGAAATAGGCTTATTTACAATTTTTTCATATAGCTTAGGTTTAAACTTATGGATGTTAAAATTTGCAGCGCTATAACCTATTATTGCTCCAAGGTTAAAAAATTTTGAAAGCTCTCTAAGAGGAGCCCTAGAAAAACCATTATAAGCAGATCTAATAAGATATTCATCTGGAAATGCTTCTTTAATGAATTTACCTGTTATATTTGCCATGCATATTAAGTTTAATCTGGACTATTTAAATCTTTTGGTTTTTTAACTACTAATAAGTAAATAATTATTAATTGTTATCCTTACTTTATGAAACTACTAGTTAGTAGTATCTAATAGAAAGATTTAAATATAAGTTAGAATATCTAAGATTAATATTAAGTTTAATAAATATAAATTTTACAGGTGAACATAAATGGGAATTTTCAATTTTTTCAAAAACAAGTATATAGAATTTGAAAAAGTAGGGGAAGATATTCAATATTTTGGTCCCGATGGTAGTATAATACCAGGGGATAGTATAGAAATAACATATAAGCCAAAACTAGGACTTAGATTTTTATTTCCAGAAATTAAAGAACAAGTCTACTTCTGGGAAGGAAAATACACATATTTAAACGACTATTTAAAGTTAAAAGATATAGAAGGTAACAAAATTTGTGGGGAATGCCTGGAAAAAATCTTAATACTTAATAAAAGTGAGATTTCATTCTCAAGAAGGGCAGTAACAAAGGGTGGAAAACTGTCCCCACCAAAAGGCGAAATAAAAAAGGTTAGTTTGGATAAAATATTATATCTAAGGAAACTATCTGATTATGCTGTAACACCTTCTGAAACAGTTTAAGGCATTTATATTTAAAAAAACGTATCTATTTAGCTTTCTGAAGCAAATTTCTTGATTTATATCCTTGAGTATAGAAATTCTTAAA
>PCYE01000014.1:0-12601 GCA_002762865.1 Candidatus Woesearchaeota archaeon CG10_big_fil_rev_8_21_14_0_10_33_12
TATGGAGGTACAAGCTACCATTGGGCTAAAGCCCAAGGTATCCTTTGAATGTAATGAAGCAGAAAAACTTACAAACAAGAAACCGGCTGAGGCAATCCAGGAAATCAAGAAATTCTGCAGGATTGCAGTAGTAAAGACTGGAGAGAAAGGAAGCCTTGTTATGGATAATGATGGCCTTCACAAAATAAAGGGTTTTAAGGTTAATGCAATCAACACAACTGGAGCAGGGGATGCTTATTCTGGAGGCTTTCTCTATGGAATCTCACATAACTTTGATGTCAAGACCTCAGGAAAGATTGCTTCATATGTTGCTGCGCAGGTTGTTGCAAGCCATGATTCAATGATGAATAGAAATATCCAGCAGGAAATAGCAGGCATTATCAAAGGTTAATTCTTTCGCCCATCTCAGGTATCTTTGTTTTCATACCAAGCTTTTCAACTTTCTTTGCAAAAGACAGCATTGCTTCTTCTTCTCCATGCACTATGAAAACTTTTTTTGGCTTTGGATTAAAAAATTTCAGCAGGTTAAGAAGCTTGCGATAGTCAGCATGGGCAGAAAAGCTGTCAATTGACTCAATATTTGCCTTTACCACAACCTCTGTTCCCAATAATCTTATTCTTTTCTCGCCTTTTTTTATGTAATAGCCAAGAGTTCCTTTAGCCTGATACCCCACAAAGAGTATTGTGTTATTTTTGTTCCAGATATTGTGTTTTATATGGTGCTTTATCCTGCCTCCGGTGCACATTCCGCTTCCTGCAATTATTATGCATGGCTCATGAAGGTTGTTGAGCTTGATTGAATCCCTTACATTCATTGTGTATTCAAGCCCTGGGAATGAGAAAGGATTATCTCCTGATTTTATTAAATCTGTTATCCGTTTGTTGTAAAGGGAATAATGTTTTTTAAATACTTCTGTCACCCTTATGCCCATCGGAGTATCCACATAGACCTTTATTCTTGGAATAAGATTTTTTTCCACAAGTTCGTTTAGGTCATACAAAAGTTCCTGTGTCCTTTCAACTGCAAAACATGGAATTATAATTTTTCCATGGTGTTTATATGCCTTTAATATTACATCTAGTAATTTTTGTTTTCTTTTTTCTATTGGCGGATGTATCCTATCGCCGTATGTTGACTCAATAAAAATATAATCTGCCTTGTTCAGATGTACTGTGTCATTTATTATTGGTGTACTGTTTTGGCCTATATCACCTGAAAAAACAATTGTTGTTTCTTTTCCACCCTCGTTGACTTTTAATTCTATTATTGCAGAGCCAAGTATATGCCCTGCATCATACAAAGTTGCATTAATTCCTTCGCATGGCTGAAAACTCGTTTCATAGTTTATTGTCCTGAAAAGCTTCATTGCCTTTTCAACATCATCCTCTGTGTATATCGGATTTCTGGGTGGAAGTCCCATGCGCTGCCTTCTCCTATTTTCAGACTCAACATCATTCCTGTTAACCTTTGCAGAATCAAGCATGACTATCTCAGCTATGTCTTTTGTTGCAGAAGTGCAGTAAATTTTGCCCTTAAATCCCTCCTTAACAAGCTTTGGGATTCTTCCGCAATGGTCAAGATGTGCATGTGTAAGAAGAAGCGCTGAATATAATTTTGCATTGAAAGGAAGCCTGTCATAGTTAATCTTCATTAGATTCTTGCTTCCCTGAAACATTCCACAATCAACTAGTATTCTCTTTTTTCCAGTGGCCAGACTGTAGCATGAGCCAGTAACTGTCTTGGCCGCTCCAAAAAACCTTATCTCCATAATTTTTTATTTTAACTACTGGTATTTATTTGTTTTCTTTGTTAAATATTTTGTATGATATAAATATTTTTAAAGATATTCATTTGTTCAAGTTTAGGGGTGATATTATGACAAGAGGCAAACTAAGTATTATTGCCTGTGAATCAGGAAGGTCTTTTGCAAAGAAAGTTGTAAATGAGATTATTAAGAAAAAAGGAGAGGTTAAATTCATTAGTTCTGATGAAGTTAAATTTGCAAACTCGGAAAGAAAAACAGTTATAAAAGAAAGTATAAGAGGATCAGATATTTGTATTATTCAGGATGTTGAAAATTCTGTTAATGGTTGCTCTGTTGATGAAAATCTAAGAGCACTAAAAACAACTATTGATGCTGCCTATAGAAGTGATGCAAATTACATAACAGCTGTTATCCCTGTATTTCCTTATGCAAGACAGGACAAGCAGGAAGGAAGAGAAGGTATAACTGCTGCAGCAGTTGCAAGAGAAATTGAAGATGTTAATACAGACCATGTTATAACTTTGGATGTGCACAATGAAGCTATTGCTGGATTTTTTAGAAAATCTAAATTTGAAAATTTACATGCTTCTAAGAATATTATTGATTATATTATAGAAAATGAAAAAATGTTTGATCTTAAAAATTTAGTTGTTATGTCTCCTGATGTAGGCGGAGCAAGAAGAGCAAAACATTATGCTAAAAAGCTTAGAACCTCTTTAGTTTTTGCCTATAAAGATAGAAAATATAATACACCCAATTCCGTTGGAGATATTCAAATAGTAGGAGAGGTTAAAGGTAAAAATATTTTGATAGTAGATGACATGATTGATACTGCTGGAACTTTAATAGAAGTGGTTAATGCAGTTAAGAAAAATGGAGCTGAGAGAGTATATGTGGCCTGCAGTCTTGCTTTGTTTAACGGGCCGGCCATAGAAAGAATAACAAAATCTTATGAAAAGGGATATTTAACAGCTGTTATTGGAACTGATGCTGTTTATCACGGAGAGGATTTCCAGAAAAAAAATCCCTGGTACAAAGAGGTTTCTGTTGCAAGTTATTTTGCAGAGGTTATTATCCTATTAAATCAGCATAAATCAATAAGCAAATTGCTTGAATAAATTTAATATAAGGTGGTTAAACTGGAAAACAGGATAAGGGTTGGTGTTTTAATATTTGAAGATAATAAGATATTATTAGTTAAGCATGTTGACCCTATAACAGGGTTTACCTGGTGGGTGCCGCCAGGCGGTGGATTAAAAGAAACTGAATCTATCTTTGAGTGCGGGAAAAGAGAGGTTAAAGAAGAAACAAACCTCAAAGTGAGTTTAGACAAGATTGTCTACATAAGGCAGTTCATTTTTCATAAACAGAAAGAAAATAATATTGATATATATTTAACTTCCTCAAAGCATAAAGGCAGTAAATCTATTAAAGGCATTGTTGGGAAAGGGGAAGATGAGCACTATATTAAGCAAATAAAATTTTTTTCAAAAAAAGAGCTTAAAAATATAAAAGTTTTTCCTTCTGTAATAATGGAAGAAATGTGGGAAGACTATAAAAACAGTTTTCCTGTTATTAAATTTCTGGGAGTAGAAGATGACTCAGAGCACGAAATAATGGAATAATCTTTTCTTTGAAAAAAGAGTTAATTTAATCCAAGTTAGACAGAGTCGAGAAAACGGCTATTTTATAGAAAAGGAAAGGAACTGTTTAGAAATATTTTGCAAATCTTTCTTTTGTTTCTGCTAAAATTCTATCTGCTCTATCGAATTCATCTTTAAATATATCATAATTTTCTTCTCTGGTTAAGACACCAGTAACTCCACCAAATCTTGAACCCATAATATGAATTCTATCAACCAATCCATCGTTTTCTCCATACATTCCACCATCAGTCATTACTCTGGATGGTCCAAGAAAACGAAATTGATAGACTTCATCATTTCTATAATTCCCATTATGATATCTACTTAATTCAGTATGACCGAAAGCACTATCAGGCCTAGTTACTGAATGATATGTTCCATCAACATGTTCTCTATTATAAAAAAGATTATTAAATCCTAATTGCGAAAGGTAGAAAGCTCCTAAAATACCTACAACAGTAATAATTATCTTAATTTTTTTGCCAATATTTTTCATTATTAATAAAAAATAATCTCTATGTTTATAAAGCTTTCGATTATTTACTACTGGTAAGGTTACACATAACAATTCCCTTTTCTAGATTTTTTTATTAAATTGTGCTTCGCACTTGAAGACGCCGTTTTCTCGACTTTTTCAGAAACCTTCGGTTTCCTCGACCCCATTGTGCTCTCACTCCATTTCATTCCGTTCGGGTCACTTAATAGCAATTCCGATGTTATGCATGCTTCGGAAAATCTCCGGAGTTTTTTAAAAAGATTTATATATGCCTGATAATAATTCTATTTTAGTTAATCTTATGATTAAATAATCAGGTGGGTGACTATGGCAAAAGAACAAAAAAAGAAAAATAATGCTAAAAATACAAAATCAAAAGAAAATGACCAGTTCAAAGAAATTGAGTCAAAGCTTCCAAAAGATGCCCAGAAAAAACTAAAGGCAATCAAGTCAAAGCTTGATAAATTCCAAAAAACAGTTTTGAAAAAGTTTGAAAATTATATAATTGGCATTGCACTATTGCCCCCAAAAAAGCCGGAAAAAGATGAAAAACCTAGCGAGCAGATTAATGTTCTTGTCTTAGTTGATGATTCTGACAGCAATAAGATGTCTAAGGATGAGCTAAAGACAAAGCTTTCATCTATCATAGAAGAAATGGCAAAGGGTGTTGATAAAAACCTTGCACCGCAGACAATTATTCTTTCTGAACTGTGGCAGAGCTGCTATGATGCAAAATATGAGTTATTAGAGCTTATTGCAATATCTGCTCCTGTTTATGACACTGGCATGCTGTCTGCCATAAAGATAGCTGAGATCCATAAGTCAATGGTCATCAAAAAGTTTGAGAAATATATTGTAAGCTATGTTTTAGCAGGCTCTCTTGTTCAGGGAAAGGCAACATCTGAATCAGATATTGATGTGTTTATTGTAGTTGATGACACTGATGTCAAAAAAATGACAAGAGCAGAGTTAAAAGACAAGTTAAGGGCAATAATCATAACAATGGGAATGGAAGCTGGTGAAATTACAGGAATTAAAAACAAGCTGAATATCCAGGTGTATATACTTACAGACTTCTGGGATAACATAAAAGAGGCCAATCCAATAATATTCACTTTTTTGAGGGATGGAGTTCCATTCTATGACAGGGGTATATTTATGCCATGGAAACAACTCCTTAAGATGGGAAAAATAAAACCATCTGCAGAGGCAATTGATATGTATATGAACAGCGGTGAGCAGATGCTAAAGCATGTAAAACTTAAGATAAGGGAATTGGGAATGGAAGATACTTTCTGGGCTATCTTAACACCAAGTCAGGCAGCACTTATGCTTTATGGTGTTCCGCCTCCAACACCGAAGGAAACACCTGAACTGATGAGGCAGCTGTTTGTAAAAAAAGAGAAAATGCTGGAAGAGAAGTATGTAAAGGTACTTGAAAACAATATACAGGTTAGGAAGGATCTTGAGCATGGAACAACTAAAGAACTCACTGGAAAAGAAGTTGATATATTATTAGAAAACGCAGAAAACTATCTGAAAAGAATAAAAAGATTATTCAGCCAGATAGAAAAAATAAGAGAACAAGAATCAATGCTTCATGTTTATGACACTGTTGTTACAGTTATAAGAGATATTCTAAAGCTTGAAGGGATAGAGAAAGCTAATGATTTAGAGATAGTAAAGGTATTTGAGAATGAGGTAATAAGCAAAGGAAAAATACCTGCAAAGTTCTTAAGAATATTGCATGCTATAATGAATGCAAAGAAGGATTATGACAATAAAAAACTAACAAAAGCAGAGGTTGAAAAAGTTAAAAAAAGCTCTCAGGAATTTATTAGGTTTATGATAGAGTATATACAAAGAAAAAGAGGCATTGATGTTGAAAGAACTAAAATAAGAGTGAAGTATGGGGACAAATATGGAGAAGTTCTTTTACTTGGAAAAGATGCTTATATCATACATGACATTGACCAGGAAGAAAAAGAGATTTCAAAGGCAGAAATAACTCCTGATGGTGGCTTAGGAAAAATCAGAAAAAGTTCTTTTGAAGAGCTTGAGAAAGACCTCTCAAAAATAGAGATTCTGTCAAAGGTTTTTATAAAAGAGCCGATATTTGAGGACATGAAAAAAATCTTTGGCAAGAATGTAGAAATACTGGTTAACTACTGATTTTTAACCTCTTTTTATTATATTCTTTATTATATATTTTCTATTTTACTTAAGTTTATTAACCAGAAGAACATTATGTTAATATTGGGGATTTAAATGACATTAAATTATAAAACTGGCTATAAAGTATGCGATGCCATGACAAAAAAGCCTGTTTCTGTTTCACCAGAAACTTCTATTGAGGAATGTGCTTTAAAGATGAGGGACAGCCATGTAGGTAGCCTTGTTATAACAAAGGATTCCAAGCTTCTTGGCATATTGTCTGATAGGGATATTGTAAGAAGAGTCATTGCAAAAAAACTGAACCCAAAAGAATTAAAGGCTGAAGAAGTTATGATAAAAAAAGTCATAACAATAGGCCCTGAAAAAGATATTTATGATGCTCTCAAAAAGATGAAGGACGGCGATGTAAGGCACCTTCCTGTTATGAATAAAAAAGAGATGGTTGGCTTATTAACATTAAAAGATATACTTAAAATACAGCCAGAGTTATTTGAGCTAATGATTGAGAAGTTTGAATTAAGAGAAGAAGCAAGAAAACCGATATTTGGCGGTCCGATATCAGAGGGCATGTGTGAGGCTTGTGGTTTTCCATCCACAAACCTAAGAGAAATTGAGGGCTCGTTTCTCTGCACAAGGTGTGCATCCAAAAAGCTTTAGAAACCTTTAAATATATTCTATTTTTCTATTCTATATATCATGCGGGGGTAGCAAAGTCTGGTCAAATGCGCAGGACTTAAGACATAGTTATAAGGCAGAAATCCTGTCTCTTAGTGAGTCCGTGGGTTCGAATCCCATCTCCCGCATTAATAGTTTTGGATTAATTCAAAATCTTCTTATTCTAGTTAGTAAGAATTTCTACGGTGCCAAGTTTTATAGCTCATATAAAGAGCAGAAAGCAAAACAAAAATAAAAAATATCCCAAGCGGGATCATAAGTGAATGAATAGAAAAATTATAGTTCCCTGATTTAACCAATTCTTTTAAACTAATGCTCCATCCTGCAGAAGTATTATCTGCCTCTTGTTTTGTTATACCTGTTTCATTTATTACAGGAGAAACTGCTTCTTTTTTTCCAATAACAGTAAGAATTTTTTCTTGGGTTGCTTCTAATATTTGGTTGTACTCAGATTTGTATATAATGTTTAAATTTATTGAATAATTTTTATTATCCACAACCTCTGGAGCTGTGAAATATATATCATCAATTTTTTTAGATTCTAATGGCTTTAAATTATCTATTTTTTCTGTTGTTTTTATAAAATTAGGCAGGTCGCTTTCTATTATTACATTTATATCCTTAAAAGAATATGTTTGGCTTGGGTTATTTATTTCTACTGAAATATGTGATTTCTCAGAGCTTAACACCTCTTTATCAACCCTAGAATCGATAGATAATATTTTTTCATAACTATCTAAACTTATTGATTTTTCAACCTCTTTCCTAACATTATTAATCATAAATGATGCTTTTGGTTTTAATGTAAGGTTTCCAATGTATTTACTTTTTAATTTTATATTAAATAGCTTAGTTTCTCCTTTATCTAGGCTACCTTTCCAGCTTAATTCCTTGTAATCTTGTGTTAGATATTTTGGTGGCGCTGATATGTCTAATCCTTCAGGTATTATTATTTTAAATGAGGTTATGGTAATGCTGTTGTCATTATTTATATTTGTTAAGTTGATATTTAAATTAGTTTCCTGGTCCAACTTCACTTCATCCTTATCCAATGTTAAAATCATATTCAGTTGGTAATCAGGAACAGTTATTGTTGAGGTTTTAGAATTACCCTGCACTTGTTTAACCCCATTATTATAGCTTATAGATGCCTGCGATTTAAATGTAATGTTCTGCAATGCTTTGAGTATATAATAAAAACTTTTTTCTGTATTTTCTTTTAGGTTACCTTCCCATTTAACAGTTTTGTGTGTACTGTTAGCATATGCAAAACAGTCTGATAGTTGTGTTATTGCAAATGAATTTGGAATAAGATCTGAATAAATAATATTAGTAGCCTCTACATTTCCTGTGTTTTTTAAGGTTACTATTATTTTTGTTTGCTCGCCAATCAAAAAATCTGTAGTTTCAACTGTTCTTGTTAATTCAATTTTTGTAGTTTCTAAAAGAAGCGAGTATATTTTAACAGATGCCTTGTATATATCATCATCTAGGGTTGTGTTATGGTACCAAAATCCTAAGTTAGTAACACATAGCTCATAATTTTCAGTGGTTTCACATGAGCCATTCTTCACAATAACAATTGAATTGGTTGGTAAAGTAATAATCACCTTGTCATGGGCAGAATTTAAGCTAAAACTAAATATTTTATTAGTTATATTAATTGCATTTATTTGGTTAGAATAGACAGTTCCAGAGTAAATTTGCCTTTCGTCCACAGCATAAGTACATGGAATTATGATTAATAACAAAAAGATTATATATAAAAAACTTTTTTTTTGCATATAATAATATATAATATAAATAGTATAAAAAACCTTTTATTATTTTAGTTTTTCATTTGGTTGCCCAGTACATTGGTTGCTGTTTAATTTCTTCTTAAAAACAATTGGGAGATAGAGATTATTCATCTAAATTAATAGTACTATTTTTTAGTAATGTTTTTAAATAATGATAGAATTCCTTAATATTTATAGTTAGATGTATATATTGGTGATAAAAATGATGAAAACAAAAACATTGCAAATTATTGTGTTAATTCTATTAATTAATATGCTCTTTGTAAGAGCATCAATAGATGCAAGTTATGAATGCAGGGAAAAAAACTGCATGGAAGGTACAGAAATAGATTTTACTGTAAACATATATAATAATATCAACAAGAGCATTAATGTAGGTGATGTGTATATAAAAGATAATGATTATAGTGTTATTCTTGGATTTGACCTTAGTGAAAAAATAGTTTTAAACCCAGATGAAGTCCGCAGCTTTAATTTTACAAGTTTGATTAAAGCTCCAACAAAAGGTTATACTTTTTACTATGTTCCATGTTTCAAAATGTCTTATGCTAATAAGCCAGAAGAGGTTTTTGAGATATGCGGCAACACTGTAAAAAGCTTTACAGTTATTCCATTATCCGAGATTGAATGCAAAGAAGATTCTGAATGTGAAGAGGATGAATACTGCAACACATTCAGCATTTATAAATGCAGGAAATTGGAATGCAAGTCAAATGAGGCTGCAGTTAATCATTCATGTGCTTTATTAGAACCAAAAAAAATAGTTGTTATTAATTGGTGGAACATTATATTAACAGTTGGATTTATTATTTTAGCTGTTGTTTTATTGTTTTTATTTGTAGGAAGAAAACAAAAGTATGAAGAAGAGGATTATGTTGATATGACTACTGAATTTAATGAAAAGGAAGAATCTCCTAAAAAAGAGAAAACAGATAAAAAGAAAGAGGAGCAGAAAGAAGAGGAGTTAGAGAATGATAATAAAAAAACTGAAGAAAATAAAGACATTAAGGAATTTACTAAAGAACCTAAGCAAAAAAAACCTAAAAAAGATGAAGAGAATAAAGAAATCAAGGATTCTGTTAAGGAGATTAAAGAAAAGAACGAACCTAAAAAAGGAATTGGAGGGGATGAAGAAATTAAAAAGAAAACCAAACCAAAAAATAAAAAGAAATACAAGCGTGTAAAACTAAATAAAACTTATGAAGAAGTTCCAGATTATATAGTGGATGAACAAAAAGAGAAAACTAAAAAAAAACAGGAGCAGGAAATAGAAGACGATAAAATAGAAATAATGGATTACAGCGGTTACGAAGATGAAGATGATGATGAAGAAAATAGGGATATCCTTTGATTGATTATTTTCATGCCCCGGTGGCTTAGTGGCTATAGCGCCACCTTGGTAAGGTGGAGGTCGCGAGTTCAACTCTCGCTCGGGGCTTGACTAATTGACTAAAAAAGTATGTTTTAAGACGTTTTAAGGGATTATTAGAATTCTTGACTATTCTTTATTTTTATTTAAATTCACAATTTCAATAATTAAATCAACACATTCTTCAAAGTGCTTCTCAACTAATGAATTAGGTATTCTTAAAGTAAAAAAACCTTTCTTATAAGAGTAGTATGTTCTCTTTAAGTCAGCTAAAGCCTGTTTTGGTCTTGTATTATGATATTCTCCATCTACCTCAATATTAATTCCATATTTTGGAATTGCAACATCAATATGCTTATGTTTGTCCCATAACTCCAGAAAAGATGGCACTTCTTTTGTTCTTAGTGCATCATGTATCTTTCTTGCTTGAGGTGTTGCCTTTGCTCTTGCCTTTTCTTCTTTCTTTGTAATATTTTTTATTAAAGGAGTTTTTTTCATTTCTTCTTTTATTTTATAACATTTAAGACAATATCCATTTGTATATTTTGTATAACCACCACATATTTTGCATTTAGCCATACCTAACTTTTAATAAACAGAATATAAAAAACTTTCTATATACATCAAAATCTTTCAGAAATACTTTATTTTGAGCCATAAGGTTTATCAAAGAATGCTATAAGAACTGTGCCAAGTAATATAATGAACGTTCCAATAAATAATAACCAAAAAAAAGCTTTTTCTATAATAACCACCTTATTCATATCTGTTGTGGAAATATTATAAAGCAAACTTACACAAGCCCCACCAAAAAACCCACAACCTACCTTTGTCAATATGTCTCCTAGATAATATAATGGATGCTTCATAACTTAAATTATAACATCAAAATATAAAAACCTTACTATACAAAAGCGAAATTTTCCAGAAAAAGCGAATAAAATTTATTACTCAACCCAGTTACAAGAAACAAACTTATATTCAATAATTTCACAATCTTCAACTATATTTATGCCCATTGGATTTCCCCAACCATTATAATAATATTCTTCTCTCCTACTATTTAGGATAGGCTTTAAAACAAAAATGACTTTAAATTCATTGTTTCCTAAAACTATTCCATCTTCATTTATTATTTTCTTATTGTATGTAAATAAATCATTTTCTATGGTTATGAAATCAAAAGCACCTAAGTTTGTTAGGTAATAATAATTTATGTTTTCCCCTTCATATATTCCTTTTCTCAAATATATACTTCCTGAATAAAAAGAACTATTATCTTTCCATGTTGAACCTAAATTATATTTATTACCCCCTTTAAGATAATAGACCTTTCCTTCACTTACAATTACAGTAATATTCTCTGGAAATAATTCCTTTGCTTTTTCTTCGCAACTTTTTCCTTCGTTAAGAGATGTTTTTATTTCATTATAGGTAGGTATTTCTTGGATATTTGATTCAATATCTGATTTGACTCCTAAAAAAGTATTTTTTATTTTAGACTTTATTGTTGGGTCAACTATATAAGAAAAAATAAGAAGTGCTATAACTAATATAATAACACCTTCAATGATATTTTTCAGAGTCATATATATTAAAGAGTATTAGAAATATAAAAACCTTGCTATATACAAGCTTAAGGCAAAAACTTCCTTTCTAAATTTCCACAATTACATTCATATACATTATTACCCGGAGCAGGATAAAGAAATCTCATACCACCATCATTCTTACAAAAATTCTCACAATCCTCTTGAGCTTCCTCAAGTAAATAATTTTCTTTTAGTATATGGCTTTCTTTAGATAAATAAGAAAAAGCAAAGATAATAAGCACCATAATTAAAATAGCAATTATTAATCCTGTTGGTAGTCTTGACTTTCTTGTGATTGAATAAGATTCAATTTCTTTAACATTTTTATTATAATTATAATCATTCATAAAATCTTCATCATCATTAGATGTGTAAGAATCTAAAGGTTTTTCTTTAACTAAACCATGTATTAGGTCATGTTCTGGTTTTCTTAATAATTCTAAATTGGATACCTTATTATTTCTTTTTTTACCATCTTTATGATGGACTACATAGTCTGAGAATTTTAAAGGGTATTTGTCTCTATTCTTTAAATAGATGTAACGATAAGCCTTCTGTCTGTGAATCAAATCAGAATAGTTTCCTCTTTCATAACCATTTTTATCTATTTTGACTACAGACATTTCAATTCAAGCATATTTAATAATTTGAAATATAAAAACCTTGCTATACACATCAAAACCTTTCAGAAATACCATAGAAATGCCCTATTAAAAGTGATGCATAACATTAATTTAGAAATAATTACAACTTTCGCTCATAGCTTTTTTACAAAACATTTAAATATTAATTCTAATCTTATATTTTTAGTTGGGCCTGTGATCTAGTGGCTATGATGTCACCTTGACGATTTTAAATCAAAATGGTGAATATCCCCGGTTCGAACAGCTTCTTGCTAAGCTGGCACGCAGGAGCGACATTTTTTGCTTCGCAAAAAAGTCCCTCTCGCTCGCTAACGCTCGCAAACAGATAGGGTATGCAAAGAGAAAGCAAGTGCTTCGAAAGTCCGGGCAGGCCCATCACAGCTTCTTGCTAAGCTGGCACGCAAAGAGGGTTTTGCTTAAAAGCCAAACCCCCTTAGCT
>PCYE01000014.1:12638-14374 GCA_002762865.1 Candidatus Woesearchaeota archaeon CG10_big_fil_rev_8_21_14_0_10_33_12
ATCATAGCTGTTGTCCTAGTTTTCCTGATTATCAGACCATTTATAATTCCAATATTAACCAGCATTATAATTTCATATATATTATACCCTTTATATGTATGGGTTAATAAAAAAACAAAGAGAAAAAACATTTCTGCATTCATAGTAACAATGCTGGTCATAATTTTAATAATCTCTCCGATTTTATTTGTTGTAAATTCACTTACAAGGGAAGTTATAGTAGTTTATAGTGACTCAAAACAAAGGATTGCAGAAGGAAATATAATTAATACAGAACCTGGCTCTAATTTATGGAAATTAAACTCTCTCCTGGTTAGTATAGCAGGAAAGCCACAGGTTATTTCTTACATTGACAGCATCACAAATTCTATAATAGGCTCATTATCAAACTTTATATTTACAATACCAAAGAAAATACTCAGTTTTTTTGTTATGATATTTTTAATCTTTTTCATGCTAAGGGACGGGGAGTTAATGGCCAAAAAAATAAAATATTTTATTCCATTAAAAAAGCATCACCAAACTAAGATAATAAATAAATTCAGCAGTGTTACGCGTGCTGTTGTTTATGGCCATTTTATAACAGCACTAATTCAGGGTATGGTTGGTGTATTGGGCTTATATCTATTTGGAGTTAAATCACCCCTTGTATGGGGGAGTATTATGATGGTTGCCTGTATGATACCATTTATTGGATCTCCAGTGGTGTGGTTTCCCCTTGGAGCCTTTAAGCTCATTACTGGTCTTACATCCAACAGCAGTTCTGAAATCATTATGGGAATTGGTCTTCTTATTTATGGATTTGTTATAATCTCCTCAGTTGACAATTTAATAAAGCCCAAAATCATTGGAGATATAGCAAGAATCCATCCTACAATAATACTGATTGGTGTTTTAGGCGGATTGTTAATTTTTGGTGTTATAGGAATTGTTGTAGGTCCTTTGATACTATCACTATTTTTGACATTTGTTGAAATCTATAAAACAGAGATTATCTAAAAAATGAAACTAAAGGTTAAGGATATTGATATTGCAACTGGCTGGCCACTGGTAGCAGTTCTAAATGAGTTTGATGCACTAAAACTTGACCTTCATTATGAAGACAGGATTAAAATTAAGAAGGGAAGAAAAAGTGTTATTGCAATAATAGATATTGCTGATTCCAAAAAAATAGTTTCATGCGGCCAGATAGGGTTATATGAAGAGGTTTTAACCAAGCTAAATGCAAAATCAGGCAATTTTGTTGATATATTTCTTGTTGAAAAGCCTGTTTCTATACAGTATATCAAAAAAAAATTAAAAGGCAAAAAACTAAGTTATAAAGAGTTCTATCAAATCATTGATGACATCATAAAAAATAAATTAAGCGAGATAGAGATAACATACTTTGTTTCTGCCTGCTACATGCATGAGCTTGATATTGAAGAGACTGTTTCACTGACAAAAGCAATGATTAACACAGGAGAAATATTAAAATTTAATAAATACCCTGTAATAGACAAGCACTGCATTGGAGGGGTTGCTGGCAACAGGACAACAATGGTTGTAGTGCCGATAGTTGCTGCTGCTGGCCTAACAATTCCAAAAACATCTTCAAGGAGCATAACAAGCCCTTCTGGAACAGCTGACACAATGGAAGTTTTATGCAATGTATGTTTTTCAATCAAAGAAATAAAAAAGATTATTAAAAAGACAAATGCCTGCCTTGTCTGGGGCGGCTCTGTTAACCTTGCGCC
>PCYE01000014.1:14452-17251 GCA_002762865.1 Candidatus Woesearchaeota archaeon CG10_big_fil_rev_8_21_14_0_10_33_12
GATTGGTATTGGAGCTAAGATAACAAACAGAAAAAGAGCATTTCACTTTAAAAGGCTTTTTGAGGCAATATCAAAAAAGCTTGGAATAAAAATTATGGTTGTAATAACAGACGGCTCTCAGCCAATAGGGAATGGAATAGGCCCTGCATTAGAGGCAAGGGATGTTATGTGGGTTCTGGAAAATGATTTAAGACAGCCTTTTGATTTAAGGGAAAAATCAGTTAAAATGGCTGGATTGCTTCTTGAGATAGGAGGAAAGGCAAAAAAAGGAACTGGCGCTAAAAAGGCATTAGAAATACTGGAATCTGGAACTGCTTACAAAAAAATGATAGAAATTATTAAAGCACAGGGTGGCAAGAAAGTAAAGGCTGATAATATAAAGATTGGAAAATTCAGATATAACTTTAAAGCCAATAAATCAGGGCTTATTGTCCATATAGACAATGAATCAATCTCAAAGATAGCACGATTTGCCGGAGCTCCACTTGATAAGAGCGCAGGAATCTATCTGCATAAGCATGTTAAGGATTCTGTTAAGAAAGGAGATAAAATATTTACGATCCATGCTAAAAACAGGCAAAAGCTGAAGTATGCTGTTAATGTTCTCAAAAAAACAGATGGTGTGGTTATTAAGTAAATCTAATGTCCATAATTTATTCTTTTTCATAAAAACTTAAACAAAATTTAGAAATGTTTATATATAACCAAATAAATAATTAGCTTAATGAAACCAAAAAGAGTGCTGATAGCAAGTTTTGTTCTTATTTTTGTAGGCTTATTCTTCATGCTAAATTTTGATGGAAATATAACAGGAGCGGTAGCCGGAGCCCCTTCAACTGCCTTAAGCCTAACATCAAGTGTACTGTTTGGGTTTTTCTTCATATGGCTTGCTGGGATAATGCTTGTAGGAACGATTGATGAGAAAGTAACCACAAAAGTTCTTAAAGAAAGAGAAAAAGAAATGAATGATTTTCTTTTAGACCAAGAGGCGGTAGTTACAAAAATTCATACAAAAGAAATAGAAAAAACCGGCAAAAAATTACATGAATTAACAGGAGAACAAAGAATAGGTATAGCAGGGAAAATTTATGAAGGGCTAGGAAAGGATTACACAGATTTTCTTGGTGTGAAGGCAACTAAATATTTTGGTAATGCAAGATTAAAAAGGCTATACGTAGAAGATGCAAGAGTAAGTGATGATGATATAAAAAATCTTTCAAACCTCACATTAAAGAGTCTTAATGAAACTTATACAAGTGCGAAAAGTAGTCTACACGAGGGACTAAGTCAGGATATATTCTCAGATGTTTTAGGGAACAAGAAAAATATGGATTATCTAAGCAAGGAATTCCAGGAAAAATTAGGTGTTAAAACGGAAAAAATAAAGAGTATAAAAGATATTACAGGACTTTATACTATATTCAAAGAGAAGGAAAAAGGTAAAAAAAGTGATGAATATTTAAACAAGCTTTTAGAAAACTACAGAAAATAGCTTAACTAAATACTCAATAATTTTCCATCAACTGTTATTTTTGGATTTCTAAAAACCTGATCAAGATGGGTCATTGCAAATATTGAGCCGCCAAACCAGTTGTTTGAGCCGAACGCAATATGGGCGGTTCCAAGGGCTTTCTCATCTATTATTGTTGATCCGATTATTTTGGCTTTTGGGTTGAGTCCTATGCCAAACTCACACACTTTTCTTATTCCCCATGGATATTTGGAATTTCTCTCTGCCCACAATATGGTTTCCTCAAGAAGCTTTGCTTCCTCTTTACCCTGAATGTCAATAAGATCGCCATTCTTTATAATGAGAGTTATTGGATTTTTTATTATTGTAGTGCCATACCTGTTTCTTAAGCTTCCGTCAATAACAACCCTTCCATTAACTGATTTCTTCTTTGGGGGAAAATAGACCTCTCCAGCAGGAAGGTTGCCTCCAGAACCAGGCTTTGTATAATTGCCGTCTGCAGATTTAATATTTGCAACATCAATTTTCATATGCAGGTCTGTTCCAACTTTTGTCCTTACATGCAAATCTGTCCCCTTTTCAATAACTACCTTAAGTTTTCTATGTGCCCTTTGTATTTCCGGGTAATCTATGTTAATGGTTTTTACTAGCTCCTTAAAATCCCTTGTTTCTATATGCCCTAAGCTTGGAGTTGTGACAAATCTCATATTCCTCTTCCTGCAGAAATGCCTGTAGCTTTTGGTTATACCCCTTAAAGAGCCAAGCCTGTTTGACGAAGCAAGAAGTAAAATGCTTTTCTCACCAAGATAATTAATTGCATCAATAATGCTTTTATCTGCAATATCCCCTCTTAATTTTGGCATTTGAAAAAAAATTCTTGGATGCAATCCAAGTTTTTTTGCTGCAAAATAATAAGAACCTGCAAGAACAGCTGCTACACACTTTCTATCATAACCTGTATCCCCTATTATTAATATGCTTTCATTCTTTGCTTTAAGGCAGTCTTTGAAAACTCCCTTGAGATAAGTAGAATAAGTTTTGCAGGTGTCTAATAGGTTCTTTTTTTCAAGCCAATCAATGCAAGCCCTTGAATCCAATTTAACACCTCAAGAATAAATTTAACTTGCTTGTTTTTAAACTTTTTGATTGGGAGAATATTTAGGATTTATCAAAGGACTATTTTAATACACTAAAAACAAATTTTTTGTATTAAAGCTGCCACAGAAAAAGCATATAATAAACAAGCGGCTGCGTTGAAAAAGTCCTAAAATAAAATTAATTATATTGTGGGCTATAGCCCTACAATATACTTCAGCTCTTTGGTTTTT
>PCYE01000014.1:17271-18087 GCA_002762865.1 Candidatus Woesearchaeota archaeon CG10_big_fil_rev_8_21_14_0_10_33_12
CTACAATATACTTCAGCTCTTTGGTTTTTTATCTTAACAGAATTTACACTAGCTCCAAACTTCCTTTTGTAAGCAGAGAAAGTAGATTCTGACATTTCTCTCCTTCCATAAGTTTTTTTGTTAAAGAGATTTATAGCTCTTTTAGTTGCAGTTTTTCTATAATGTGTATCTTCACTAAAACTTCTCTTTGGGATATTTGAAATTATTCTTCGTTCATTACATAATTTACGTAACCAATCTGCATCATAACCTTTGTCTGCTACTAATTTATTTGGCTTTGAAGGTAGCCTCTTAACAAGATACTTCGCATCTTTAATATCATGTCTTGGTTTAGTTCTTATCCTCAAAGCTAGTATCTTTTTTGTTCTCGTATCAATTGCCATGCTTAGCTTTAGAGGTATTTCCACAGGATATGGCTTGTCAATTCTTTTGTAGTAGTATGGGCTTGGCAGTGGTCTGGACATTCCTGTTCCATCTATAGAAGCAATATACACTTTAAAACCAACAGTTGCTTTTAGAATTCTTTGCCAGAATTCTAAAGGAATTCTTTTAGCCATTTTGGCTAATGCTGAATAAGTAGGAGTATGATAACCTAACAAACTTAACAATCTACTTACTCGACGATAACCAAGCTTACATTCCTGCTTAACTAACAACGCTAATGCGTGTTGCCAAAACTCATATTTTTTAGGTCCAAAATGATGAAGCCATCTTGGAAGACCTGCTTTCCTTATTAAACGCTTAATTTTATTAACTAGTTTGTTTTCTTTTCCCATGGTGGGCTACGCTCCCACCCCCAGACAGCCTTCGGGCTGT
>PCYE01000031.1:0-12516 GCA_002762865.1 Candidatus Woesearchaeota archaeon CG10_big_fil_rev_8_21_14_0_10_33_12
AATAACTTAAACTTGTTCTTACTATGAATATGAAGAAAAAAACAATTAATAATGTTGAGAAGCTTGTTCCAGACACATCTGTTATAATAGAGGGCCTTGTATCTTCAAAGATAGAGAAAAAAGAAATAGTTCCCAAGTCAGTTATAATACATGAGGCAGTTCTTGCAGAGCTTGAGCACCAGGCAAACCAGAACAAGGAAACAGGAGTGCTTGGCCTTGAGGAAATAAACAAGATAAGAGAGCTTTCAGAAAAACTTGGATTTAATCTTGAGTTCTCTGGAAAAAGGCCCAATGCTTACGAAATAAAATATGCGCGCCTTGGAGAGATTGACTCATTGATAAGAGAGCTTGCTTATAATGAAAGTGCAAGCTTAATGACCTCTGACAAAACCCAGGCAATGATTGCAGAGGCAAAAGGAATTCATGTTATATTCATTGAGATAAAAAAGCTTTTCAAAAAGCTAAAACTTGAGAAATTCTTTGATGAAACAACAATGAGTGTTCATCTCAGGGAAAATGTTGTTCCATATGCAAAAAAAGGAACTCCTGGAAAATGGAAATTTATTGCTGTTGAAGATACAAAACTCACAAGAGATAATATAAAGGATATAAGCCATGAGATAATTGAGGAATCAAGCATGGCAAAAGATGCTTTTATAGAGATAGAAAGGGCTGGCTCAACAATAGCTCAGATTGGAAAGTTCAGGATTGTAATAACAAAGCCGCCATTTTCAGACGGCTGGGAGATAACAGCTGTCAGGCCTGTCAAGACACTTTCATTGGAAGATTACAAATTATCTGAAAAACTGAAGCAGAGGATTGAAAATCAAGCAGAGGGAATTTTAATTGCCGGCTCGCCGGGAATGGGAAAGTCAACATTTGCACAGGCACTTGCAATGTTTTATTCAGCAAAGGAAAAGATTGTGAAAACAATAGAAGCGCCCCGTGATTTAGTGTTGCCGGATAATATAACACAGTATGCAATTTCTCACGGAAGTGCCCAGGAAGTCCATGATGTTCTGCTTTTGTCAAGGCCAGACTACACAATCTTTGACGAGATGAGAAATACTTCTGATTTCCAGCTTTTTGCGGATTTAAGATTATCCGGAATTGGACTTGCAGGAGTTGTCCATGCAACCAATCCGATAGATGCAATCCAGCGCTTTGTTGGAAGAATTGAACTAGGGGTTATACCCCAGGTTATAGACACCGTAATATTCATAAAAGATGGTTTTGTTGACAAGGTCTTAAGCCTGAAAATGGTTGTCAAGGTGCCTACAGGAATGACAGAAGCTGATTTGGCAAGACCTATTGTTATTGTGAATGACTTTGAGACCAACAAATTAGAGTATGAGCTTTACTCTTATGGCGAGGAGACAGTTGTTGTCCCGGTTATATCCAACCATAAAACCCCTGCAAATAAGCTTGCTGAAAAAACAATAAAAGATGCATTCAGGCATTATTCTGAAGAGGTTAAAGTTGATGTTGTATCAGAGAACAAATGTGTTGTATATGTTCCTGAAAACAATATTGCTAAAATCATAGGAAGGCAGGGAAAGAATATTGATGAAATTGAAAAAAAGCTTGGAATGAGTATAGATATTAAGGAATTTGATAAAAAAACATCTGGGCAAACAATAGAATTCAATACAGAAATAAAAAAGAAAAATATTGTTTTCTATCTTGACATGCAGTTCAAGGACAAGAACATAGGTATATATGTAAATGAGGACTATTTATTGACGGCCAAATCAGGCAAGACAGGCCTAATAAAGATAAAAAAGAACAACAAGATAGCAAGAATCCTTGCTGATGCCATTAATGCTGGCGAGAAGATTAAATTAATGTTATAATTATATTCTTTATTATGCTTAAAAACAAAACATTAATATATATTTAATAGATTAATATATCTAAACAAGCTTTAAGGTGTGTAAATGCTCGGAATAAAATTTATCAGGGAAAATTCAGATATAGTGAAGAAAGACCTTAATAGAAGGCATGAGAAAGAGATGATATCCTGGGTAGATGACCTGCTGAAAAAAGATGAGGAATACAGGAAATCATTGCAGGAATCTCAAAATCTTAGGGCAAGGAGAAACAAGGCAACCCTTGAGATAAATGAGATGAAAAAGCAGGGCAAGGATATATCAGCAAAAATAAAAGAAATAAAGGAATTGCCCTCAAAAATAAAGAATGTAGAGGAAAAGCAAAAAGAGCTGAATGAAAAAATAACTTATTATCTTATGAGGATTCCAAACATACTGCATGAGTCAGTTCCATTTGGAAAAGATGATACTGAAAATGTTGTTGTTAGAGAGGTTGGTGAAAAAAAGAATTTTGATTTCAAGCTAAAATCCCATGGAGAACTGATGGAGCACCTTAACGGAGGAGAATTTCAAAGGTCAGTTAAGATAGCAGGATCAGGTTTCTATTACCTTAAGGGAAAGATTGCTTTGCTTGACTTGGCATTGCAAAGATATGCAATTGATTTATTGGTTAAACGTGGCTACACTCTTGTTGAGCCCCCATTCCTTATGAACAGGAAGGCATATGAGGGAGTAACCTCTATGGCAGATTTTGAAAATGTTATGTATAAGATTGAGGGTGAAGATCTTTACCTTATTGCAACATCAGAGCATCCAATGGCTTCAATGTTTATGAATGAGGTTTTAAAAGAGCAGGAGCTTCCAATAAAATTCTGCGGGCTTTCAGCATGCTTCAGAAAGGAAATTGGCTCGCATGGAATTGACACAAGGGGAACATTTAGGGTGCACCAGTTCAGCAAAATAGAACAATTCATATTCTGCAGACCAGAAGAAAGTTGGAAATTTCATGAGGAAATTCAGAAAAACTCAGAAGACCTTTACAAGGGATTAAAGATTCCATACAGGGTTGTGAATGTCTGCACAGGGGATATTGGAATTATTGCAGCAAAAAAATATGATTTAGAGGCATGGTCACCAAAAGAAAAAAAGTATTTTGAAGTCGGCTCTAACTCAAACTGCACAGCTTACCAGGCAACACGGCTTAATATAAAGTATGAGAACAAGAAAGGAGAAAGAGAATTTATCCACACTTTAAACAACACTGCAATTGCAACATCTAGGGCATTCAGGGCAATCCTAGAAAACTATCAGAACAAGGACGGCTCACTCACAATACCAAAGGTTTTAGTGCCGTATATGAATGGTTTAACAAAGATTGAGCCAGAGTAAATATATCAATCTTTTTAAATAAAAAACAAAAATTTTATATATTTAATATCTTATTTTAATTATTATGAACGAAGATAAGCCTCTTAAAGAAATAATTCTTGAAGGCACTGATAAATCTTATAATGATAATAAGCCAGATAATTCCGGCCTTATAAAACCAATAGTTCTTGCATTAGTTTTAATTGGTGCATTCACCATACCTGTTCAAGCTCATTATTCTCCAGATAAATCAAACTGCAATATGTTAACACAACAAAAAAATTACTCACTGAATCAACAATATGAAATTAATAAACACCCATATGAGATTCCTAAATGTGATTCCTCAGGTTATTTAAAATAAATTAAAGCTTTCTTGTGAATTAAACTAAACCCTTAATCAAAAACTATATAAAGCTCTTTCTTTTATTTTGTTTTATGGCCTTGTTCAAAGACATGCTTAAATCTGATGAAACACTTTTTAAGAATTCTGTTGCCTTGGATTATGACTATATGCCAAAGCTTATAAAATACCGAGAGGGCGAACAACAACAGATGGCCTCATGCATTAAACCATTATTACAAAAGAGAAACGGCAGGAATCTTTTTATTTACGGGTCTCCAGGCATAGGAAAAACTCTTGCATGCAAGAATGTTTTAAAGGAGCTTGAGCAGGAATCAGACGATATATTTCCAATCTACATAAACTGCTGGCAAAAGAACACAAGCTTTAAGATATTAATTGAAATATGCAATCTTCTTAATTATAAACTAACCCATAACAAAAAAACAGACGAATTATTTAACATTGTCAAGGGAATATTAAACAAGAAATCAGTTATTTTTGTATTTGACGAAGCAGATAAGATTGATGATTTTGATTTCCTTTATTCAATACTTGAGGAGATTTACCGCAAGTCAATATTTCTCATAAACAACGACAGCTCATGGCTTTCGGAGCTTGAAGACAGGATAAAATCAAGATTAGTGCCCGAGATGATTGAGTTCAGGCCATACGATGGAACAGAAACAGACGGCATAATAAGAGAGAGGATAGAATATGCATTCTTTGAAAATGTCTGGCAGGAAGAGGCAATCGAGCTGGCTGTTGAGAAAACATTTGAGCTGGGCGATATAAGGTCGGGGCTTTATCTTTTGAGGGAAGCAGGAAATGCAGCAGAAGACCGCTCTTCAAGAAAAATAACGCTTGATGATGTAAAGAAAGCAATGGAAAAGCTTCCGGAATTCAGCTCAAAAAAAACAGATGAGATTGAGGAAGACCAAAAATTCATACTTGAAATAATAAAGAAAAACTCAGGAAAAAAGATAGGTGAAATCTACAAAGCATACCAGGATGAAGGCGGCAAAGCAATTTATAAAACATTCCAGAGGAAAATAGCAAAGCTTGAAAAAAACAATTTCATCTCAGCAGAAAAAATAGCCGGAGGAAAAGAAGGCAAGACAACAATAATAAGCATAAAAAACATAACAAAAAAGATTACTGATTTCTAAAATTTAACTGTAAAATCATTAAATTCTCCTTTAAACTCCTCATACTCAACCTTAAGATTAGCAACACATGATAACACAGGGCCTTTTCTGCAAAACTCAACCAATTCATCAAGTTCTTTCTCATTACCCTCTGCAATAACCTCTACATTTCCATTTGGGATATTCCTCACAAAGCCCTTCAGCCCAAGATTTCTGGCCTTAACTTTTGTGAAATACCTGAAGCAAACCCCCTGCACATAGCCGGATATAATAATATGAACTCTTTTCATAGCCAATCAGAACAAATGCCACTATTTTAATTTAACCTTTTAATGGTATTGTCTAGTCTTCGGCACCTGATTCCGTTTACGTTTTGATGGTTTTAAGCTGATTATTATTGTAGTCGATGGATTTAATCCATGATAGTGCAAAAATGATTTTTTATTAATAGGTGCCGATAAGTATACAGTATTCCTTTTAATTGGGTTGTTAAGTAAACGTTACCTAGACTAATTCGAAATGTACTAAAGTAAATGGTGATTCCTAGTTAGATAAATTTACTTATTAATTAATAATGTTACTACTATTAAGGAAAGATTTATATATACAAGCATTATCTTTAATCCTTATGTCAGCGGAATCTAAAAGAAAAGAAACATTAGTAGACTTTCTGGGATTGGAAAGACTTAAAATTAGTCAAGGTGAAGTTATATACAGGGATTTAGTTAAATATGCCCTTATGCACCAATATGGTAGCCAAGATAAAACTTTTGTTAATGATAATGTGAAACAAAAATTAGAATTTAGTCTTTTCTCTAGTGATGATTTCAATACACACTTTCTGTCAGCTATCCCCAAAAGTAAAAGAACTAAGAAAAGAATGAAAAAAATTATTGAATCTTTTAAAGAAAGAATACAAAGTGCCGATCTTGAAGAAGTTATACAAGCATCATTGCAAATAACAGAAAAAATTGAAAAAAATGATCCAACCACATTTTATGAAGCAGCTATTGATGTTTACTACAGGATTATGAGGGAAGGTGAAAGATTCTCCTATTCTGGGCATTTTTTTTCAACACAGGTAAAACCATTACTAGAATCAAATAAAGGATGCCTATCCATAAAAGAGTTAATGCGTATCCTTGATAGAAATAAGTTTAATAACGCATTGTTTGGTTTACCTGATCAGCAACAAATCAGGATTTTAAACAATAAATATTTAAGAACACAAGATGTTGATACATTAGTATCTGAATTAAGAGATAGGGACAATAAGAGAAAAGAACTACATCAAAAAATCCTGGCATATGCAAAAAAACATTTTCAAAAAGATTATTTGGATGTTTATATTGATATACTTAGTGAGGAAAGACTACCGACTGAAAGCTATACCAATCTTTACTCTCCAAGGAAAGGTTACTTGGTTTTTAACGTTGGATTCCTAGACTTACGATCTTCAGGAGGGCAAGAATTTAGCCGGGCATTTGGTGAAGAAGATAATAGATCGGAAAAAGAGTGGATTGAAAGAGGTTATGAAACTTTAAGACAAGCACGAGAAGAAGAATTTTCATTTTTTGGCAAACCAGAATATAAAAGCAGAATTAAAGAGAGCAGGTCAGAGGAAGAAGATAATCAATTGTTAGACCAAATACAGTCTAGATTTAAAGATTATGTTTCATTTAAAGGAGACTATCTTTACAAAGATATGCATGGACATTATATCTTTGGAAAAATTATTGTATTTAATGCTGATAAAATAAGAGACAAAGATAAAAATCCAACAATAAAAGTAGATGAAATTAGGGATTATATTACTTCATTACTACCACCACGAAAATCAATTTTTTAGTTTAATATTAGCAAATTCTAAAAAGTTAGTTTAACAGCTCACCTTTTGTCCAATGCATGCAGGCCTTGAAACAAATGATTTCTTTACATACAGCTATTTCATTATCCACTGGACACTGGACAACTGCCCGGATGAGGTATTTAAACAAAACTACTATTCTTATTGCCAGAGGTGATAAAAAATGATAGACCTTAGTACAAACACAATCCAAAACCTATTTTTCCAGCAGATAAGAAATTTGACTCTCAATACAGAGGATTTAAACCAAGGATTTACACTGGCGATATAAATGGGGAAGGACTTTTACACACATGAAGCAATTAGTGAATCATTGTATGATGACCAGATTTCTGCCTTAGAGGAAGGGTTTATGGCAGGTTATCTGGCAGCTTAAGGAGGTGATTAAATTCAGCATACTCAAAAAAATATTTAACAGAACTTTCATGGAATGGAATGATTACAAAGCCAAAATAGATTTTTTGGAGTATTTTTACTGGCAACAGGGCGTTCACAGGCAAAGCATTCAAAATCTTTAATCCATTAACACCTCTGCCCCCTCTCTGAGGGGGTTTTTATTCTTGATTTATATTATCCATTTTAATAAACTATTTAAACAAAGGTTATTATCAGTTTACTATGAGAGTCTACATAAAAGAAGAAGTCTTGCTAAGAAAAGATGAAGCCATTGCTAAAATAAGAGATGGCTCAATAATTATACACCCAACAGACACTATCTATGGCATAGGATGCAATGCCCTTAATTCAAAGGCTGTTGAAAAGATAAGAAAGATAAAAAACAGGCATACAATGCCTTTCTCAATCATAGCCCCCTCAAAACAGTGGATTTATGATAATTGCGTTATTACAAACAATGTTGAAAAATGGATAAAAAAACTGCCGGAAAGATACACTTTAATATTAAAACTAAAAAATAAAAAAGCTGTTTCAAAATCAGTCAACAATGGATGGGATACACTTGGAGTAAGGATTCCAAAGCACTGGTTTGCTGCCTTTGTTGAAAAAGCAGGAGTCCCTTTTGTTACAACAAGCGCAAACATTGCTGGAGAAGATTTCATGACTTCTATTGATAATCTTGATTCAAGAATAAAAAGTAAGGTAGATTTTATTGTTTATGTAGGAGTAAATAAGGGCAGGCCATCCAAAATCATTGATTTGACAAAAGAAAAAATTGAGATAATAAAAAGATAAAACATGGAAAAAAAGAAAAAATCAATAGTTGCGGCAAAAACAAAACCCAAAAAATCAAAATTAAAAATACTTGCTTCTGGAGATATACACGGTGACACAGGCCTTGCAGAAAAGCTTGCTGAAAGGGCAAAGAAAGAAAATGTTGACTTGGTAATACTTTGCGGCGACTTAACAATGGGGGAAAAAAGCACTTCAAACATTATAGGCCCTTTTGTCAAGAGAAATAAAAAGGTAATTCTTATTCCAGGAAACCATGAGACTGTTGCAACCGCAGATTTTCTTGCAGAGCTTTATGGGGTAAAAAACCTTCATGGCTACTCTGTTAAATACAAAGATGTCGGCCTTTTTGGCTGCGGCGGGGCTAACATAGGGTTATTTCAGCTAGGGGAAAAAGAGATATTTAATCTACTGAAAAAAGGCTTTGATAAGATAAGGTATTTAGACAAAAAAATAATGGTTACACATGTTCATCCCTCTGGAACAAAGATGGAAAAATTCACAAAGTTCTTTCCAGGCTCAGAAGGGGTTAAAAAGGCAATAGATACATTTAAACCAGATATTCTTTTATGCTCGCATGTCCATGAAGCAGAGGGCATAGAGGAAATGGTGGGGAAAACAAGGGTTATAAATGTTGGCAGAAAAGGCAAGATAATAGAGATATAACTATCCTTTCAAAACACCAAGGGGTTTCATTCTGGCAACTTTTAAGCTTATTCCTGCATTATGCACAGAGTCAACAACCTGCTCAACATCCTTATAGCAGCCAGGTGCTTCTTCTGCAAATGATTTCCAGTTGCCTGCTTTTCCTATGATTCCTTTTTGTCTTAATTCATCACTCACTTTTTCTCCCCTGAATTTCTTTAATGCTGCGTTCCGGCTCATAGCCCTGCCAGAGCCATGGCATGAGCTTCCAAAGGTTTTTTCCAAAGCAAGCTCTGTTCCCTTGCAAATGTAAGAAGCAGTTCCCATTGTTCCTGCTATCAGGACAGGAGAATCAGGAAATGCTCTTGTTGCGCCCTTTCTATGAATATAGTATTTTTTTCCTTTTATTTCCTCAAGTTTTACTATGTTATGACAGACAGCATAAACAGTCTGCATATCCATGTCTTCCCATGATTTTTTGAAAACTTTTTCAAATGTTTCTCTTATCCATTGTGTCATAACAAGCCTGTTTGTAAAGGAATAATTAACAGCGCACTTCATTGCCTTGTAATAATCCTGGCCTTCATCTGAATTTACAGGAGCGCATGCAAGCTGCCTGTCAGGAATCCAGATATTATATTTTTTAACAGCTTTCTCCTGTATTTTAAGATAATCTGTTGCAATCTGGTGTCCAAAGCCGCGGCTTCCGCAGTGAAGCATAATCAAAACCTGGTCTTTATCAACAATCCCTAGTTTTTTTGCATATGATTCATCATAAACATCACTCACTTTCTGAATTTCAAGAAAATGATTTCCTGCGCCTAATGTTCCAAGCTGAGGCAAACCCCTTTTTTTTGCCAAATCAGAAACCTTTGAGGGATCAGCTCCTGGCATGCATCCATTCTCTTCAGTATTTTTAATATCTTTTTTTGTTCCATAGCCATTTTCAACAGCCCAATTGATTCCATGAGTCATAACATTATCAAGCTCATCATAACCTAATCTTAGCTTTCCCTTGGAGCCAACACCGCATGGAATTGCATTAAACAATGCCGGGACAAGCTCTTTTAATTTTTCATCAACTTCTTTGAATGTCAGGTTTGTTCTTATGGAATTTATTCCGCAGTTTATGTCAAAGCCGCACAATCCTGCTGAGATAATCCCTTTTTCACTGTCAAATGCACTTACTGCGCCCATTGGCAGGCCATAACCAAAATGCATATCAGGCAATCCTATAACCGGCTCAATAACTCCGGGAAGGCATGCTACATTTGTAAGCTGCTGAATTGCATCATCCTCAATATTATCAAGTATATTTTTGTTTGCAAATATCTTTGCATTTACATTCATCCTATCTCTTGCATTTTTTGGCAAGAGCCATTCATAATCATTTATTTTCTGGATTTTTTCTTTCATATTAACACCCTAGATATCCAAGCTTATGGTCGCTTTAAAATTATCTTTTATTTTTTCAAGCTTTAATTTGTAATATGTTACTCCCTTGACAACAACACCTGCTTTTTCAGGGCTTATAAGCTCTCCATAAGCTTTTGCTTTCAGGTAATTTTCACCAATCTCTTTTATTTCAAACCTTGAGAAAAATAATTCATCTGTATCAACCAAAGCTATCAGGTCCTGCAGCCAGTTAACCATTAACTCTTCTAAGGAATCTCCATTAATCTCAATATCAATTGTTTTTTCCTCTCCAACATTGTTTATCTCGCATATGACGCTAAACAGTGCATGTGCAGAGTTTTCAAAAAGCTCTTTAAGGCTTTTTCCATATGCCTCAAACATTACATCTGATGTAAGACCATCTATAAACTTGTATTTTTTCATATTTAGTAAGTTACAATCTCATTTAGTTCAAATGGTTTTTCTTCTTTATCTTCTTCCTTTTTTTCTTCTGCTGAGCTGTCAAACATGTTAAATGTACCCTCAGAGACTTCCGGCACTTCCTTGTTTTCATCCTCTGATGCATATTCCTTTCCAATAAGGCTTGAGAGCATCTTTATCAGCTTTTTAATATCCTCATTAGAATCCTCTTTTGTGTCTATGGTGATTTTCATAAGGCAACCTCCTTTTTTATAGATAACTAAGGTATTGGCCTATGATTATTTAAACATTTCTGAAAAAACATGCAAAAATTTTATTAAGTTGCTCTTGCTATCCTTATTAAATGTCTGACCCTTTATTAGATTTCAAAAAAAGCATCAATAACTTAAGAAATTCTCTTAACAGTATAATTTCTAAGAAGCTAAATCTTAGAAAGCAGAAGAGCAGCAGGTTGTTTGATTTCAGGCAGAACAAAGAGGATTACATAAGAGCATCTCTTTCTAACTCAGTGAAAGAGCTTAAGTCATCTGCATGGGCCCTTTCAGGGATTTATAATATAAATAACTCAAATGAGCAGAACATAATAAAAATACTTGAGCTTGTCATAAAAACTGAGAAGAAATATGAGATGTCTAATTTTGAGGATATGGTTTCATGCATTGATAATATAACTGAAATCACTGCCTTACTTAAATCAAGAGCAGTAAAAGAAGATGAGCTAAACTTTGATATTCCATCACTTCCATCAGAAATAGAGCCAGATGTAATGGCTGACATCAGGGAGCTTAAACGCTGCTTTAATGCAAAATGCTATCGCTCTTCAACAATACTCTGCGGCAGGATACTGGAAACTGCATTGCATAGAAAATACTTTGAGGCAACTAATAAAGATATACTTGAGACAAGCCCCGGAATTGGCTTAGGAAATTTAATAGCAAAGCTCAATAACAAGGTTGAGTTTGAACCTGGAATAAAAGACCAGATTCACCTGATAAACAAAGTAAGAATATCATCTGTCCACAAGAAAAAAGAGGTATTTTTCCCAACAAGGCAGCAGGCTTATGCAATAATACTTTACACTCTTGATATACTAAAAAAATTATTTAAACAATAAAATTCCACCAGTCTATGATAAATAATTAAGTGGAATTTTAAGTGTCAAAAACCACTCAATATTAATACATCATAACAGCCTGTTATGATTGAGGATTTTTGACAAATTAAAAAATCACCTTAAAAAAATCTTGTTGTCTGAATTTAAAAGAACATAAAATAATGTTTTATATTTCTCTGGGTTGTCAAAAATAGTCTTTAGAGCATCAACAGTCTTTTCAAACTTCCATTTAAGTTCCTGTGCAAACTCTTTTGCAGATATTTCATTCTTCCTTGTTCTCAGAAAAATAAATACATTATTCATTTTTTCAAGATCTTTTTCATTAATCTGCTGCATTTTTATTTCTTCTTTACCTTTTCTAATGTTGCTTCAAGCTTTGCAACAGCTTCGTCTGCTTCTTTCTTGCTTTTAACACCTGTGCAGACTATCTTGCCATTAGAGAACAACAAAAAGCTTGACTTTGGCTCTTTGATTTTGTAGACCAATCCTGGAAACTGCTCTGGCTCATACTCAACATTCTTTAGCTTCATAACCAAATCATTGAGGTTAAGTGCAAAGCCCAAAGCACCTGAGGCAACCATGTTTTGCACATGTATTTCAGGTTCAATAGTTATCTTAACTTTTACCTTCTCTAAAAGCTTCATTATCTTATGGATAGACTCTTTTACTTCCTTCATTGTTTTTGCACCAGTGCAGACAACACGCCCGGTTGTAAAGAGAAGTGCTGATGATTTTGGTGTCTTTAATCTTATAACAAGACCTGGAAACTGCTCTGGATTATACTCTGTATTTGGCAGAGTTGATGCTATCTTCTCTAAGTTTAGTGGATGCTTAAAGTCTGTAGAAACAACCATATTAACAATTCTTATTCCTCTAGCCATTTTTAAACCCCCATATAAGCCTTTTTAAAGACCTTTTTAAATGAATAAAAACTGCTTACTCATAAACCTTTCGGTTTTTAAGCAGATGCGTTGAAAAAGTCCTGTTTATTAAAGAAAGTTTTAAATAGGGGTAATTATTTATATTATTAAAAAGGATTTATAAAAAAACAAAAAGGAGGTTTAAAAATGGATACATGAATATGGGTTGTTTTAGGAGTTGTAGTATTGGCCCTTCTGTATTATTTCTTCATCATGAAGAAGAAGAAATAAACTTGATTTCAGAAAGGATTGATTTAT
>PCYE01000031.1:12546-16876 GCA_002762865.1 Candidatus Woesearchaeota archaeon CG10_big_fil_rev_8_21_14_0_10_33_12
GAAAAAGAGAGAGGATAGTCTATGGAACAAAAGGCTGCTGTTAAAAGACCAAAAATAGGCCTGACACTTGGAAGCGGCGGTGCAAGAGGAATAGCACATATTGGTGTGCTGAAAGTTCTGGAAAAATATAACATACCAATAGATTATATTGCAGGCGCAAGCTCTGGTGCATTTGCAGGAGCATATTATTCTCTTAATGATGAGATAGAAGGATTTGAAAAAATATGCCTTAGTTTGACAAAGAAAAAAGTTCTTTCTTTTATTGACCCAATCAACCCAAAAAAAGCACTGATTGCAGGAAATAAGATCAAGCAGGAAATACGCAGAATATTGGAAAATAAAGATTTTAATGACCTTAAAATTCCTTTAACAATTGTTGCAACCAACCTTGAAAATGGCCAGGAAGTTCGTATAAAAAAAGGCAATCTTGCTGATGCTGTCAGGGCAAGCATAGGCATTCCGGGAATATTTTATCCTGCAAGATTAGATGATAAATGGCTTGTTGACGGCGGCCTGATAAATGCAACTCCTGTTGATGTAGTGAAAGAAATGGGTGCTGACCTTGTTATTGCTGTTGACCTGACAATGGGCAATGAGACAAAATTTAAAGATCCGGCAATAGTTGGGACATTGGTGCAGTCATTTGATATAATGAGAACAGAGCTTACAAGGCTAAAAATTCAGTCTGTAAAGAATTTAGTTTTAATACAGCCAATTGTTAATGACAGAAATGAGATTGACTCATTAAGATTTTATGACGCAAAAAGGTTCATAAAGGCCGGTGAGGATGCAGCTGAAAAGGCCATGCCGGAAATCAGGAGAAAAATAAAAGAGTTTTCTAATAATTAACTAAATAAGTCTCGATAGGATTTTCCGAAGGATTTTAATGTATATAGCAAGGTTTTTATACAAATTAACCTTTAGTTCACATGTTGTAGATGGTTAGAAGCCAATCTTTTGAAAAGATATTAGAAATTAAAAAGAAAAAATTTGTAGAAGTAGTTCATAATATATGTAAAAGAAGAGATTTGCCTATTCCTTATATTAATTTTGATGGATGCCCAGATGAAGATGAAAATCAATTGGCACATTATCATCCCGATACTAATACAATATGTGTTTCTGAAAAACAATTAAACCAGATTACAGATCTAGAAGAGGTCGCAGTTCATGAAGTAACTCATATTTTAGTTAGTGGTCATGGTTCAGATTTTGGAAGTCAAGAAGAAATTAATAGTATAACTTCGTTTAATCCTCCAGCGGGAACTGTCTTTATAGATGGAGGAAGGAGAATTGAGGAAGAAACTTCAAAAAAACCAAAGAAATCAAAGATTGATAAACTAATGTGTAATTACCACTTATGTAGAAAAAAGAGAAAACTTACTAAATGTAAATATTGTGGAAGTTATTATTGCAAAGAACATGTTAAACCTTACAAACCTTACTTATTTAGACAAGAAAGTAATTTAAAACATAAAACTGGCCACCCCTGTATCCTCTATGCACAATATTTAACCAAGAAAGATAAAGAAGATAAAGAGAAGTATCATGAAGTATTAGATAATATCCTAAAAAAAAAGAAAAAACAAATCTATGTGGAAGAACCAGTATACCCTATTATTGAGAATAAGATAAAACCAAAGGAAGAAGAAAACCCTGAAGAGCTTTTAAAAGAAATAGAAGAAGATAAACCTAAAAAATCACCATTTGTTATTAAGATTAAGAAAAAAACTTTCATTTTAATAGTTCTGATTATCTTAATTATCTTGATTTTTTGGATTGCTTTTTATAGATGCAATTACTTATAATAAGAGAAGTTATGTTTTGATTATAACCTCTTAATTAAAAGATTTTGATTATATAGCAAAGTTGGAATAAGTCAAGAATTCTAATAATCCCCTTAAATCTACTTTTTTAATGAAGCCTCGAGAGGGCATATTTCTTTCAAGGAACAAAGCCTGTTAGTATGTTAGGTTACACGACCTACGTAAATGTTTAAATAATGTACTTGTGCTTCTGAAAAACAAAGATGAGAGAGATATACCCGCATATGAAAAAAACCTATGAAAATAGGTTAAAGAAGCTGGACACCCTTAGACCTAGAAATAAGGAGCTTATTTTAGGGTTTAAAGAACATTTGTTTGCGAAGGGAAACAAAATAGTTAGAGTTAGTAAACTATTGGCTGAGATGATGCATTTATGTGAACTGTTTGATAAAGACCTAGATAAAGTTGATAACAGCGATGTTGAAAGGGTAATGGCTGAAATCAATCAAATGGACTATTCAGAATACACAAAAAAAGATTACTGGAGGGTTATCAAGCAATTCTGTCATTGGCACTTGAAAGCAGATTATAGCAAGGTTATACAATTCCAAATTCAGTATGACCTAAATAAAGAGATTAAGAGGGAAGCTATTATAACAGAAGAAGATATGGAGAAAGTCTTAAAACTACAGCTAAGCATAAGAGATAAGGCATTTTTAAGCACATTGCACGAAACAGGGGCGAGGATTGAAGAAATACTGACTATGAATGTAGGCTCAATCCAAAAAGAGAACAATATAGCCAAAGTCAAGCTTCGCGGTAAAACAGGCGAAAGGGATGTTTTAGTTGTTTCTTGTGTGCCACACTTATTCAAATACCTTTCAGAACATCCCTTTAAAGATGAACCCAAAAAGCATTTGTGGGTTAAAGAATCAAGCTATTACAATAATTGTAAAGAACCCTTAGGGTATATAGGAGCTGTAAATTTGATTAAAAATGCGTTTGAGAAAGCAAACCTTAAAAAACAGTGTAACCCGCATTTTTTCAGGCATTCTAGAGCGACTATTCTAGCCACCCATTTAACAGAAGTTCAAATGTGCCTTTATTTCGGCTGGCAAATAGGGAGTCAGCAAGTAGCTACCTATGTCCACGCTTCTGGCAGGGACGTTGATGGGGCAATCAAGGAATACTATGGGATAAAGCTAAACAAAGAAGAAGTAAGAAAGCAACCAAAAGTATGTAGCTCTTGCAATACAGTAAATGAAGATGGCAATGTTTTTTGCTCTCAATGTGGAAGTCCCTTATCGGTTAAGACATTCATGAAAAACCAAGAAATTGTTAATACACAAATTGATGAAACAATGAAGTTTTTCATGAAAATAGTCAAAAACCATGAGCTAATGGCAAAGTTTGAAGAGTTTAAGACTAAGTTTTCAACTTCGTAGGCTGTGCATTCGGCGTCTATACCTAATTATATGACCTTTTTTTATCTCTTCTTTTGTTGGGCTACTACCTAATATTTTTAGGTCTACTAGAAAGTCAAAAAATCCTTGTTGATTTATAATCTGCCTTTTTCTCATTTTTAATATAACCAAAGCAAATTCTGTATATATTCTAAAAAATTTCGTATATTGCTTATCCATGAATTTGGTGTCGTCATTAAACTCCAAGTAGTCATAATAGTCATATATGTCATTTTCTTTATTTATGATTATATTAAACTTAGAGGCAAAAGCTCGAATGATCGCTTTAAAATATTCAGAACCCAGAAAATTCTCTTTAAAATCTTTTTTGTCTTTGTCTTTAAAGTTTATAATAACTTTTTTATCTTTAAATTTTTGAATTAAACAGCCAGACCTTAATAAAAATAAATCAGAAAGGTATGTGTAAGCTTTTAAAGAGTGCTTTAATCTGTAAAAAGGATAGAATCCTTTACTTTTCTTAGGTTTTTCTCTCTTAGAGAGCATCTTTCTATTTTTTTTCTTGATTAGTACACCTTTTTTGATTAGTCTTTTTAATATTTTACCAATGTTTGTATTATCCTTGTAAATATAATCTAGTTCTTTTGTAAAATACCATTTTTTCTTTTTTTTAGTTTTCTTCTTTCTGGTAGCTACATCATCTTCATAGTCAAAAAATCTAGATAATACTAACAATTCGGATAATTTAGATTCTTCTTCTTTAATATTCATTTTTTTCGCACCCTTTCGGTGTGCGAAAAAAAAATAATTTACTCATATTTAAGCTTTTGGTAGTATGTTATCTACTAAAACCTACAAAGAGGTTTAAATAAAGTAAAATTGCTTATTTTTTACATGACTAAAAAAAGAATTAAGAGGCAAACTGAGGATATAGAAAAAAACTTTCCTAAATTTATACAAATAATTAGGGCTTTTTACTTTCAACAGAACAATATTTCAGGAACAAGTCAAAAAGTTCACTAAACCTTGCACAACCAGATTTAAATTTTTTTGATGGTTAAGAAAGAAAATTTATTTAAAATCAGCAAGGTGTTTTTTAGACGATAAAAACAAGTTTTAAAAAAAGGTAAGAATGAAAAAATT
>PCYE01000031.1:16894-19154 GCA_002762865.1 Candidatus Woesearchaeota archaeon CG10_big_fil_rev_8_21_14_0_10_33_12
AAGCCCAACCCCTTTATACATATTGGCTTTTTTGGTTTTACCTTTACTTTTTTTTCCAGAATTTAACTTAAGAATCATAAAGAACTAGACATAAGGCTGTCTAACTGATACAAATAATCACTTCCGTTTAAGATGGGAAAACCTATTTTATTTACCAAAAAACCAAATTCCGAAATTTTGGGGAAGGAAACCTCTGGATTTCCTTCTATTTTTTATTCCTTCGGGATTGTGTTAAGAACTGAAAGAGGTTAAACAAAGATGAGAAAGTTTGTCAAAAAAGAAGATAAGTATACAAATAGCGTAAGCGAATACAGTAAAGGTAGATGGGTGACAAGATATTTTTACTTTTTCTGTGATATATGCGGAGCAAGACATCCTGATAAGTGTGTGAATAATGTTTATCCAGAAGAAGGTTTTGAAAAAGAAGCAGATTTATGCCATGATTGCCAGAAAAAAATGTATAAAAAAGAAAGAGATATTTTCCAAAAGCAATTTAGTATTGTAACAGAATGTTCCGGTAGCAAACTCTAATTTTTCATACCTCTTACCCCATACAGGGGAAACCGACGGGTAATCAAATTTTTAAAACCCGTCGGTATCAAATCAAAGTTTTGAGATTTGCTACGAGCTTTGGGACATAAACGAAAATGAAAGAATACACTAACAAACAATGTAAACTCCACATAAATATTGGAGGAAAGGACTTATTCTTTAATGCTATAATTACTGATGTTAGCGACACACATATTTCTTTTACTGATAAGTATAATGATAAATTTTCTTTTAGAATAATAGATGTAGTAGAGATTAGACTTGTAAATGAAGAAGAAAAAGAAAAATTAAAAAGAATAGAAAGAGAAAAGGTTGAAAAATGAAATACTCAATGATTTATCCTCAAAGTAACATAGTAAAGGATATAGCTCAATTACCACCTCATATTACGTTTGAAGAATATCAAAGGCTAAAAGAGGCGATACTAAAATATTATAGTAAATGGACAAAGCATAGGCAAAAAATAATTGATAGGGACATCTTATTGATAACTTATTTATGGGAGACAGGAGGTAGGATTGGGGATATTCTTCAAATAAGATACAATATGTTTAGAGAAGGATGTCTATACTTATATAACAAGAAAAGGAAAAAAACTGTCGTTATAACTTTCTCCAACACGTCTCAACTTATTGTAAAGACATTAGAATACATGAAAAAATACAAAATTGAGGACTTTGATAGGCTCTTTCCTTTTACAATTCAACACGCTTGGGGACGCATAAAAAGGTATGCGGATGGAATTAATTTTCCAGAAGTTATAAAAGTATGGAAAAATGGAAATCAAGTCAATAGTACACTACATCCTCATTTATTTAGGCATGGTATGGCGATTCATTTAGTCAATCAAGGGGTTGCTATACCTATCATCACTGCGAGATTAGGACATGCAAATCCTTATATCACAATGGCATTCTATCTAAAAGTTACACCCGAAGTGCAATATAATGCTATTAAGGACGTGAACTTTGGATGAAGTTTAAGAGGATGAAAATGGAAAATCAAAACAAAAAAGAAGAAAAGATAGAAGAAGATTATGAAGATCCCACGCAACTAGAATACCTAATCAATCTTCGTGCAATTAGTTATGATAGGAAATCTTGGGTATACTTAACGAAGAAGCAAAAGTTGGCTTTTTTAACGACAATGATAATATTTGCAAAATATGAAAAAGATGGAGAACGTTCAGTCACCATAAGCGACCTTATATTTAAAACTAAAGAATATTTAGATAAAAATGCGACAAGATGGAGTAAGAAATATGGTTCTAGTATTGGAAATAAATTCTCAAGCGGTGCCATCCGGCTTGTAATCTTCATGGCAATCCCTGTATTTTTAACTATTCAACAGAAAAACTTTCCAAAAATAATCCGCTTAACAACAATTGCGAGAAAGTTTATTGCTTGGCAAGAAGAAGACTGGACTAATAAGTATGGGAAAAAAATCCCAAATACTATTAGATGGATAAGAAAAGGAAGAATAGATTTTGTTGAGGAATAATAATGAGCCCGCCTCCAAACTTAATCGAGTAGTGGAATCACACCAACCTCCCTCCACACGCGAAATAAGTATTTAACAATTCATAAGTCTTTTATTATTTATAAGTCGCTTATAAATCATAAGTTTAAAAAATTACAAATGATAATCAAAGTTTTTAGAATCATCAAAAATTAAGATTCCACAAATATAAATGGTTTGATACTTGTGG
>PCYE01000052.1:0-384 GCA_002762865.1 Candidatus Woesearchaeota archaeon CG10_big_fil_rev_8_21_14_0_10_33_12
TAGTTTTCTTATTTTTTTAAAAGAATTTACGGTTTATATATTTATTTTCTGCCATACAAACCTTTATAAACAACCAAAATACCTTTATTTATGTAGGGTAAGTACTTAACTTTCGGCCTTCTGGCTGAGGAAAGTCCACCCACTATATGTGGCCACTCCCGAGAGAGAGTTCCTGAAAAGGAAGGCAACCACTCAGAAACGAGACAGCCATTGAGGAGGATGATGCTTGCGAAGTCTTTGGCAACAAAGATGAGATAACCAGCAGACGTTCTTAATGGAACTGGTGAAACGGTGAGTCCTGGCTTGTGCAAGTCATAATGACGCTTAGTTAAATGTTAAGGCAGTCCTTACATATGTGGACTGACAAAAGGTGGCTTATTCTTG
>PCYE01000052.1:408-12334 GCA_002762865.1 Candidatus Woesearchaeota archaeon CG10_big_fil_rev_8_21_14_0_10_33_12
TAAACCTTCCCTCAAGCGGAGGAGGCCTTATAAGGTATTTTGACGAATACAGAAGCAAGATAAGCTTTAAGCCAGGTCATATCATTGTTTTAGTTGTTATAATAATTATTATTGAGATAATTCTGTATACATGGGGATATGGTTTTTTAGGTATATAAGGTGATTTTATGTTTCCTGGGATGAATTCAAGAAAAGCTGCACAAATGATGAAAAAAATGGGAATACAGCAGGTTGAGATTTCTGCAACAGAAGTTATAATAAAAACCCCTGAAAAAGAAATTATTATTACAGAGCCACAGGTTAGCAAGATTAATATGATGGGCCAGGAAACCTTTCAGATTATAGGTAATATAAATGAAAGAGAACTATCAACAGAGCCCGAGATAAACGAAGAAGATATAAAAACTGTTATGGAACAGGCAGATGTGACAGAAGAAGAAGCAAAAAAAGCAATTGAAGATTCAGAAGGGGATTTGGCAAAAGCAATTCTCAGCCTAAAAAAAGATTAATCATAAACTATTTATATTTCTATATTATATTAAATTAAATGGAACAATTTCAAGAGTCACTAGAGAAAGCTAATCAAAAGCTGAAAATAGCAGATCACATGATTTTTATGACTTATCCCTTGGTTAGGGATAATAGATTATTATTATCAATTATTCAAAACATTTTCCTTGCATTAACAAATGCAATGTCTTCTATACTCTATTATGAGAGATTGTTCAAGAAAATTCCGCCATTTAATGATAATTTTGATGCAAAATTCACTATTTTCAGGACTAAATGCGTGGACAGGCTTAATATTGACAAAAAATACATAAAACTCATATCAGAAATAAAAGATATAATAATTGAGCATAAAAAAAGCCCTGTTGAGTTTGAAAGAAACAACAAGTTTGTCATATGCTCAAGCACATACCGCATGAGAACAATATCTATTGATGAAATAAAAAAATATATAACTGAAACCAGGATGTTTATTCAAGAGGCAAATAACATAGTGAGTAGGAATGAAAGAATCTTTAAATAAAGCAGTAGAAGAATTAAAGAGAATAGATCACCTTGTGTTTGTAAGCCTTAAATACACCAGGACAGCTGATGTCCTGAAGAGCATTCTTCAAAGAATGATAAATGCATTTTCTTTTGGATTTGAGGCCCTTTTAATATATGCCAAAGAGCAGAAATTGATAACAGACTATCCTGAAAACAAAGCACTTAGATGCAATGTACTCAAAGAAGTATACCCTGATGAAAAGAGGTTGCATGAATATATTGATTATTATCTTAAACTAAGAAAAATCATGCGGGCAGAATACACCCAAAGAGAAGAATATAGAAGGCATGTAACCATGAGCATTGTGATTGATGGCGAGCCGATTGACATAACAATGGATTCAGTGAAAGAAGATTTTGAGATGTTAAATGGATTTATTAAGTATGTTAATGAGTTTATCTTTGGAAAACCAGAAGAAGAATATTGATTCTGCTTTATTTTAGGATTTCATTGATTTTTTTGTAAAAACTTTCTGCAATATTAACAATATGTTTTGCATCATCTTCATTAAATTCAGATTCTAATCCATAAAGACCATCATGCCTCTGTTCCCTTGCGTTATTGAATTCAAATAACAATTCATTTCCAATATCATTAGCATATTTATCCTTTAGATAAACAAAAACTGCATAATGACTCTTTTCCTGTATTCCATCTTTATATAACAATGCCCTTGCTGCATGAAACATGGATGTATAAGCAGATAATATCACTAAATTAAAACCAGGTATTATGATTAATTTTTTGCAATCATTAAGATATTTTTTTGATATTTCCAATGATTTTTTAGACTTATCCAGGTCTTTTGGTATTTTTCTTAATAATCTTTTTTCAAAAAGCTCTTTTAACTTCATTCAGGCATCTCCCCTTTCAATAAAATTCCTTTTTTCACTTCTTTTGCAAAAGCTGAGTTGTCTTTTTTTGCTTTTTTCCATTGGGCTGCAGTCATTTTAACTATTTGTGTTTTGTATCCTTTGTATTCATAAATTTCAAAATTCTCTTTCTTGTTTGATATGACTAACAGGTCAATGTCGCTCTGCTGGTCATTCTCGCCTTTTGCAAAGCTTCCATATAATACTATGGAGGTTGATGGCTCTAATTTATTTATTAACAATTCGACAAATTCTATGTTTCTTGTTATTTTAATTTGTTTTAAAAGTCTTTCCTCAATATTTCCGAAAACAATCCGGAGATTTGCAATTTTTTCTTCTTTAGTCAAATCAAGTTTTCTTAACATATCAAGGGCTTTTTTAGCAGAACTTGGAGAAATTTTAAGTATTTTTGATATTTCCCTCAAATAAAACTTTCTGTATGGCTCATCCGCAATAAGATTTAAGACTTTCCAGTCTGTTTTGTCTAATTTTTCGAACATTTGTTCTTTATAAAAAACAGTTGTTCTTTATAAACCTTTTGTTTTATACTTTAAGAGCATTAATTTAATAGCAAGATTTATAAATTATATAGGGATAACCTGATTTATGGCGGTAGTAGTGTAGCCTGGTAGCATAAGAGACTGTGGATCTCTTGGCCCGAGTTCAAATCTCGGCTACCGCCCTTTTTAGTAACCTTTAAATATGACTTATTGTTCCTTGCTATAAAATAGCCCGAGTTCACTAATATACGAGCGCATTAGGGTTTCATAATTCTGGCTATTTTATTAAGGTGTTATTATGGCAGATGAAGGATTCAAGCACATTGTAAGAATTGCCAATACAGACATAGATGGCAATAAAAAGATAGCAGATGCTATGAGAAAAATCAAGGGAATTAACTTTGCATTCTCTAACATGATATGCAGGTTTGTTGGTGTTGACAAAACAAAAAAAACAGGAAACCTGCTTGATTCTGAAATAAAAAAACTTGATGAAGCTGCAAGAAACCCAAAGGAATTTGGTGCTCCTTCATGGATGCTCAACAGAAGAAAAGATTATGACACTGGTGAAGACAAACATCTGCTTTCATCAGACCTTACATTCACTCAGGATAATGATATAAAAATGATGAAGAAAATGAAAAGCTATAAAGGCATGAGGCATGCATTTGGACTTCCAGTCAGGGGCCAGAGAACAAGGTCAAACTTTAGAAGGAACAAAGGAAAGGTTACTGGAGTACAGAAGAAAAAGGTTAAATCAGGAAAGGTATAAGAATGGGAGCTCCTAAAAAACAAAGAAAAAAATATTCAACTGTTAAGCATCCATGGCAGAAAGCAAGAATAGAGGAAGAAGCAATATTACTAAGAGAGTATGGCCTTAAAAACAAGACAGAAATTTATAAGATGAGGTCTATCTTAAAGGGATTTGCTGATCAGGCAACGAATCTTATCACATCAAAAACAAAACAAGCAGAAAAAGAAAGAATAGACCTTCTTAATAAACTATCAAATTTAGGGCTTATCACAAAAACAGGCAATATTGATGATGTCCTTGACTTAAGCATAAGTGACATTATGGACAGAAGATTGCAAACCCTTGTTTATAAAAAAGCAATGACAAGATCAATAAAACAGGCAAGGCAGTTTATTGTTCATGAGCATATTAATGTTGGAAATAAGAAAATAACAACCCCCTCATATCTTGTTCCAGTTGAAGATGAACCATCAATTAGTTTTATTGCAAACTCTAAACTAGCTGATTTAGAACATCCTGAGAGGGAAGTATTAGTAAAAAAACCAAAAAAACCAAAGAAAACATCAAAAAGGTTTGATAGAAAATGAAAGATGCCCCCCCAATATCTCATAAAACGAGTCAAGATAGAAAACAACCTGTAAGGACAGGTATTGCTCATATATACTCATCATATAATAACACAATAATTCATATAACTGATATAACCGGAACAGAGACAATAGCAAGAACCTCGGGTGGTCAGATGGTAAAGTCAGACAGGCTTGAGAGCTCACCAACAGCAGCCATGATGGCAGCAAAAAAAGCTGCAGAGATTGTAATAAAAAAAGGAATTAATGTACTTAATGTTAAGATAAAAGCACCTGGAGGCCACAATGGTCCCAACAGTCCAGGACCAGGAGCACAGGCTGCTGTAAGAACATTATCAAGATCAGGTATAAGAATAGGAATTATAAAGGATGTAACTCCTGTTCCTCATGATGGCTGCAGAAAGAAAGGCGGCCGCAGGGGAAGAAGAGTTTAGTAAGGTGATTAATGATAAAAATAGAGCTTTTAAAATTAGATAAACAGCAAAAAAAGCTTTCATTTATCCTGAAGAATGCTAATGCTGCATTTGCAAATGCCATAAGAAGGAATGCTATTGAAGAAGTCCCTGTAATGGCAATAGATGATGTTGAGTTCAGAAATAACAGCTCTGTTCTTTATGATGAAATCATAGCCCATAGGCTTGGCCTTATCACTTTAACAACTGACCTTAAGTCATATAATCTTCCTGATAAATGCAAATGTAATGGCAAGGGATGTGCACAGTGCCAGCTGAAGCTAAAATTAAAAGCTATGAGTCAAGGAGTGGTTTATGCATCAGAGATAAAATCAACTGATCCGAATATCAAGCCGGTTTATCCAAAAACACCAATTGTCAAGATGCTTAAAGGCCAAAAGATTGAGTTTGAGGCAACAGCTATTTTAGGTAAAGGAAAAGACCATACAAAGTGGTGTCCAGGGCTTGTTTATTATAAAAACATGCCAATTATTAATATAAATAAAAACTGTGAAAACCCAGATGCGGTTGTAGAACAATGTCCTCAGAGCGTTTTTGAAGTAAAAAATAATAAATTAGTTTTAAATAAGGACAATTTATTGAAATGCCATTTATGCAATGCCTGTGTTGACATATGCGAACCAAAAGGGGCAATAACAGTTGATAAGAATGAAAAGGAGTTTATTTTTTATGTTGAATCATGGGGCCAGCTTGAGCCGAATGAAATAATAGATGAGGCATTAAATATAATAAGAGATACTTCAAACGAATTCATTAAGGAAATTAAAGATAAACCAGCAAAAAAAAAGACATCAAAAAAATAAAATTCACGCGGGGGTGTCAGAGTCTGGTCAAATGAATACGGTTGAGGGCCGTATACCTTAGTGGTTGCGCGGGTTCGAATCCCGTCTCCCGCATAAAACAAGAAAATGACAAAAAGAACAGGACCAACAAACATTCACTTGAAAGAGCTGATTGTAGAGCTCAAAAAGAATTCAATTAGTCATAACTCTAACTTCTGGAAAAGGATTGCAGAGGAGCTTGCAAAACCTACAAGGCAGAGAAGGATTGTTAATTTATCAAGAATTAACAGGTATACAAAAGAGAATGAGAATATAATTGTTCCTGGCAAGGTTTTGGCTTCTGGTGATTTAGACCACAAACTAACTATTGCAGCATGGCAGTTTTCAGAGCAGGCATTAGATAAAATTAAAAAAGCTGATTCAAAAGCAGTATTAATTACAGAATTGGTTAAAGAGAACCCAAAGGGGAAGGGAATAAGAATAATAGGTTAAAATGATAATAGACGCTTCAGATATGATTTTAGGAAGATTAGCTACTTATATAGCTAAAAAAGCCCTTTTAGGCGAGAAGGTTGATATTATTAATTGCGAGAAAGCTGTTATAACTGGCAATAGAAAATCAGTTCTTGCAAACTATAAAAAAAGAAATGAACGTGGAAGTAGGCCTACAAAAGGCCCATTTATACCAAAAATGCCAGACAGATTTGTCAGAAGATGTATAAGGGGCATGTTGCCTTATAAGCAGGAAAAAGGCATTAAGGCATTTAAGAGAGTGATGTGTTATATTGGGATACCTGATGAATTTAAAGATAAGAAAATAGAAATACTTAATGATTATAATGTTTCAAGGGTTTCAAGCCTGAAATATGTTTATGTTAATGAAATATGCAGGTCAATGAAGGAAAGAAAATGAAAATAGTTCACATGTCAGGAAAAAGAAAAAGAGCAATAGCAAGAGTCACTTTGAAAGATGGCAAAGGAATTATTAAGATTAATAATCAACTAATTGAATCCTTTGAGCCAAAATTCGCAAGGATGAAAATAATGGAACCATTAATTTTAGCTGGAGAGTTAACAAAAAAAGTTGATATAAATGTTGATGTTGCTGGCGGCGGAGTAATAAGCCAGGCAGAATCTGCAAGGCTTGCAATTGCACGTGCTTTGGTTGAATACTCAAAGAGCAATTCATTAAAAGAGAGTTTTTTAAAATATGACAGGCATTTGCTTGTTGCTGATACACGCAGAAAAGAAGCATCAAAACCAAACAGGCACGGTCAGGCAAGGGCCAAAAGGCAGAAAAGTTACAGGTGATAAAAGATGATAATACCTATTCGTTGTTTTAGTTGCGGAAAACCTTTAGCCCACTTGTGGGAAGAATACCAGGAAAGAATAAAAAAAGGCGAGGAGCCAAAAAAGGTAATGAATGATCTTGGCCTTGAAAGATACTGCTGCAGAGCTTTGTTCTTAGGCCAGGTTGATTTGATAGACACTATAGCAAGGTTCAAGAAACATTAAAATTTCTTTTATGCACAGAAATGATTTTGAAAACCTCTTACTTTAGCCATTTCTGGCATGCTCAAAAATGCTTTGCATTTTTGGCATCCTTAGAAATCAATTTTGCTGATTTCTGGGAAACAAGAAATTTGCTTTGCAAATTTCTAAGTTCACCGGAAAACTTTGTTTTCCTTGTGTCCTAAAAATCCACTGTGGATTTTTATGATTTTATGAATTTAAAAGGTTCTTTGAATGCAATCTTACAGCTTGTTGCATTCATTCTAAAGTCCTGAACAGTAAGATTTACATTGTTAAATTTAAGTATTCCGCTGTCTGAGCCATAGACAATTAAGGCTCCAGAAATAGCTATAGTTTGGTCGCTTAATGTGCAGTTGTCAGAGCATAAAACACTCCAGTCCCCACTTCCTGGAGGGGTGCATGTGTTGTCATCTCCTGAATCCAATTCCTTGTAGGTTATTCCAATTATTCCAGCCTTGTGAGATGTACTTTGACCACCTGTAGGAACATTATCATTCAGATTACCAGAAGCACCTACATAATAAGAGCCTTGTGATGGCGGATAATCACTACAATCAGAATTTGAATCAGAGCCCAAATCATATGCTCCATTTCCAGGTCCTATTCCAAAGAAATAACTTTCTCCGAGAGTAATATTTACAGGGGTTTGCAATTCTTTTGAAATCCACTCTGATGCCACACCAGTTCCATTCAATGTTACAATTTCTGAAATCTTTGAGTATGGGCTAAAGCTGTTATAAATAGCCATTTTGACACTTTCAGTACTACTAAGGTTGTCATTAATCTGCCAAAGCCAAAGTTTAGTCAATTCCACCTCCCCAGAACCTGGAATTGTCCAGTTGCTGTACCATTCAATATTTTGAGCATCAGTAAAATAGAAATAACTGCAACTCATTGGTACTTTAACATCAGTATATTCACTTTCATAGGCTATTCCTATTATTCCTACTTTATGAGTCCAATGAGTACTCCCAGTAGGAACATTACTATCTAATCCGCTTGATGCAGATTGTAAATAAGATCCATCAGAAATTGGAGGATAGTTTGAGCAATCCATGTCATAATCCCCGGACATATTATAGCCATCATCTACACTGCTTGGACCCATACCAAAAAAGTAAGACTTTCCTCTATCAATTTCAACATACTGGCTTAAGTTTGCAGATATCCATCCTGACTCACCTGTTCCATCTAGAGTTACAATCTCTGATATCCTTGAATAAGGGCTAGAGCTGTTGTAGATAGCCATCTCAATGCTTTCACTGCTTGAAAGGCTATTATCATGTTGCCAGTACAGTATTTGAGTTACATTAATCTTTCCTGAACCAGGTATTGTCCAATTAGTGTATGCCTCCCAACTATGTGCATCAGTAAAAACTAGATCTCCGCAAGTTGTAGGAACTTTGATCAAGATATCATTATGTGCGTAAGCCTTCTGCCCGCCGAAATCAAACTCCAGATGATGCTTTTCAACAGTCAGAACCTTGCTTATTTCATAACCAGTTTCATTGCATGAATAATTTTCAATAAACACTGAGGAATTAGCAGGACCATTTTCAATCCAACTGTAGTTTAATGTGTTATTGCCGCATTTTATTTCAAGGAATTTTAAGTCATTTCCAGTATCTGAATAATTTGTCCAACTTGTTTCATCCATTGTAGTTATTGTTAAGTTAGCTATCCCTATTGTATTAAATTGAACTGCCCAGTTTCCATCAAGATTAGGATAGCTTTGCACATTTAATATATTAATTCCTTTTTTATTGCCTAATTTGTGAAGCTTTTCTTCATCTTTTTGTTTTTTTTCAAAAATTAAGAATTTAGGTTTTGTATAATAATCAGAACTTAATTTGTTTTCTCCAGGGAAATTTTTTTTGTTATCTTTTTCACCAAAATTATGGATGCTTATTGCGGAAAAAAGAGATAAGACTAAAAAAATAGAAACTACTAAAATCCATACATCTTTTTTACTATTCATCTTACTTAAGTTCCGTCTATGACAAAATGAGTCCCATTATAATAAAGGGCAATCTCCTGACCATCTCCAAGATAAATCTTTTGATTAGTACCTAAAGAAATATTTCCAGAGGAGGTTACATTTATTGAGCCAGCAACTTCTAGTTTTTGAGATGGTGTTGTTGTTCCGATGCCGACGTTGCCTTGAAAATAATTCAGAGTATCGCCTGTTTGATAAATCCCATAATCAACATTACTAAAAGCTCCGAAATAGCCTAAATAAGAAGTTCCAGTAACAGTCCCATCTGCATCAATTGATGACTTCAACCCATACAGATCTCCAGAAATTGTATTATCTGCTTCTTGATCTACATATCCATATATCGCAATGGCATCATCACCAACAGTCCCAGCATCTAAATCTAAATTTGTTCGAGTTCCATAAAAATCATCAAGAGTAGCACCCCCACTCATTCTAGATATATCACGCGAACTGTAAAAGTAAGTTGATGTACCATTAGCTAACTCCGAATAGCTAAATGTTGAATATAAACTAGCTACGACTCCATCACTTTGATTAAAGACCATAGATGGATTTAATGATATTAGCATATCATCTCCATCTGTAACTCCCATAGTTTTAGTGTATTCAAAAAGCCCGCCTACAAAAGCATCAGTTGTATCAAGATTGTTATTTACTACAGAAAGAGTGTCATAGTCTAAAACTAAACTATCATTAATATAATATCCACTTCCAGAAGAAACTCCTATATCTCCATTTACATCTAGTTTTTGTGTTGGATTTGTTGTCCCGATGCCGACGTTGCCTGTTGTGTCATTGACATAAAGCTGACTATCTCCAGATTCATTCAGCACATTTAAGCCGCCTTTAATCTTAACTGGAGAGCCGCCCGTGATATTGCCAAGAACATTAAGGTTACTACCAATTAAGACATCCTGGAAGCTTGCTGTTCCAACCCTATCAATCTCCCAATTAGGTGCCTTAATACCAAACATTGTTGGGGTTGTAATGCCATACCGATTGAATTCAAGTTCTCCTATATGAATTCCTGTCTTTAAATTTGCTTCTTGTGCAAAGATATTCTTCCAGCGTTTACCAGTTCCATAATAAATATAAACTTGACCTCTGTCAGTTCCGCCAGCATCAACACCATATGCTCCAACAACAACATCAGAATAACCATCTTTGTTGAAGTCTCCATAAGTTACTCCTGCCCCCATACCATCCTCATCAGATGAACCATTTATTGTTAAATCAGCATTTGTTACATTAATACTGCTTAGCATGTCAGGACCACCAAAGAAGACAAATGCCTGGCCTCTATCAGTTCCGCCAGCATCTGCCTCATCTGCCCCTACAATCACATCACTGTAACCATCACCATTAACATCCCCGGCACAAGATAAAACCCCTCCAAAAAAGCTTTCATTTTCTGTTCCATTTAGTGTTACATCAGCATGACTTAAATCCATATCACCTGTTATGTTTGCCCCTCCAAAATAGATGTATGCCTGACCTGTTCCTAAACCATTATCACTATTATTATATGAGCCAACAATTACATCTGAATAACCATCACCATTAACATCACCAGCTGAAGCAAGAGCCCATCCAAACATAGCATAGAATCCAGAGCCATTTATCCTAACATCAGCACTTGCTGAATTTATGCTTGAAAGCAGATTGTTACTTCCATAAAATATAAATGCCCTTCCGGTAAAGATTCCATTCACTTTTGAGTATAATGCCCCTACCACCACATCACTGTAACCATCACCATTAACATCACCCGCTGAAGCAGTTTCTATTCCAAACATATCCCAGTTATCAGAACCATTTATGATTATGTCTGCATCAGAACTATTCATTCTGCTTTTTATATCTGTTCCACCTAAATAAATATATGCTTGTCCATTATAGCTTTTTCCATTTGAACTAGCATATGGTGCCCCTACCATCACATCACTGTAACCATCACCATTAATATCTCCTGCAGAAGAGATACCATCTCCAAAATAATCATTTGCTGCAGAGCCATTTATTATGATGTCTGCCTGATCTGCGTTCATACTACTTTGTACATTTGATCCTCCAAAAAACAAATGAGTTTGTCCAGTATTTTCTGAACCGCTTATATTAATATTTGGTGAACCAATAATTATATCATCATAGCCATCGCCATTAACATCACCAGCTGAATCAACTTTATAACCAAAATAACCATTATCACTTGTTCCGTTTATTTCTATATCTGCTGTTTCCTCCATTGAAGAGTTTCCAAAGAAAATTAATACCTTTCCTCTGTAAGATCCTGTTAAATTACTCATATATGATCCAACAACCAAATCAGTGTAGCCGTCTCCATTAAAATCTCCTGCACGCCTTGTAGTCATACCAAGATAATCGCCATTTTCTGAACCATTAAATGTTAAATCAGCTACATTATCTATTTTATATGATCCTAATGAATATTCAGTTGAAATGCCTGGAGTTACATTCCCGCTCACATTTAAGTTTGCATTAACCCTAAGCCAGCCATCAACCAGATTATCAATAAATTCATCAAATGCAAATGTTAATTTATCCCCTATGGTTATGTTTTGTGTTGTTGTGTTGCCGCGCCCTGTTACTGTTGCTAAAGTGTCTGACTCACTAGCTGAAGGAGTACTCCAACTTCCTGTTCCATCTAAATAGTTAGCAGCATTATTATCCAGCTTAGGCAACAATCCATGAGCAGTTGTATTTGCATTCAAATCAGTATTGTCATCAGGAGCCCCAAGGTCATCGAGTTTAATACCAGAAGAGTTTACTCCAATTTCAATGTGGTCATAGTAACTTGCTGTACTATATATTTTAAATGTTGAGTCATATGTTTCAATTTTATACCAAGTTGAGCCTCCATGATAAATATAGTAAGAATTAGCAAGTACATTACTAATTTGACTTAGTAAAATTGTATTGTCAGCACCATCCCCTCCTGTTCCAGACAAATACCAAACATATTTAGTTGAACTTGTTATGGAAATACTGCTAGCAGATAAATCAAACGTAACCCATTCTCCCGCACTGTCTGTAGTAATACCAGTAGTCTCTACGAATTTAGAACCTAATTCACCGCCAGTAGGATAACCATTACCATCTGCTGCAAAAACATGAATCGTTACATTATTTCCATTTACATTTCTGCGAAGTAAACATTGGATAGAGTCAATAATATAAGAATCTCCCGCTGTCCAATACTGACCAAAATAATAATCACCATATATTTGCTGATTCCAATTGTCATTTGAAGCAATATTTGAAATCTTAAGTCCACTATTACTAATCCAAGTCAAATTAATTGCAGTCCCTTCTTTCAGAGTCCTAAACTGCTATGTGTAAGCCCCTAAT
>PCYE01000025.1:0-42897 GCA_002762865.1 Candidatus Woesearchaeota archaeon CG10_big_fil_rev_8_21_14_0_10_33_12
CATTCATAATCGAAAACAGTAGAAAAATGTTATGGAGGTACAAGCTACCATTGGGCTAAAGCCCAAGGTATCCTTTGAATGTAATGAACAAAAAGACAAAATATGGATATGCAATTGCATTTGTGGCCTTCCTTGGCCTATTAACTCTATTCTTATTCCCTGAGCCAGAGACAAACTTTCTTGCTTATGCGGCCACTGCATTAATGTTCATTATAATTATTTTTATTTTAATCAAAAAGAAATCAATTCAATAATTTTCTGGGTAGTTGGTTTGCATAATATACCAAAATCCCGAAGAATTTTTAGAAAAAACCAGGCAACACTTATTAAAAAGAATTCTTCTTTAATTCAGATGAAAAGAAAATACTATCTTGATTCTGCAATATGGAGAGACCTTCACGAGAACAGGCATGACAGATTTAGACCATTGGGTGAATGGGCATTTGAGCTCCTGAAAAAAATAAGAGAGAATAATGAAAAGATCATTTATTCAAACCTGGTTCTTGATGAACTTTCAATAGCTTATGATAAAAACACGATAAGAAATCTTTTTGATAGTGTTTCTGAAATCATGGAAAAAGCAAGTATAAATAAGGAACAGGTAATAGAAGCAAAAAAATTAAGCAAAAAGTTAAACATTCCTTTTGGGGATGCCTTACACTCCATAATTGCAAGAGACAGCAATGCAGTCATGGTCACAAGAGACCATCATTTTGAAGAGCTTCAGGACATAGCTAAGATAAGGAAGCCTGAGGAACTAATCTAGCTTTACTTTAAATTTCTTAGCATATTTTCTTGCAATTTCATCCCTTATAAGATGAAGCTTTTCATCACTTATAGATTCCTTTGAAGAACCCTTAAACCTCATTATTTCCATAAGAACAAAATCCTTTTCAATTGAATTAAGTTTTTCCCTTATTGACTCTCTTATGAACTCTGTTCTGTTGCTGAAATTAAGAGGTTTAAGAAGATTGTCCATTTTTTCTATAATATCTCCCTGAAGTTTAAATGTTACAGTTTCCATGATATTACATGTGTAATACAATGTAATATATAAATCTTTCTTTTTATATACTCATTAATTTTCTATTTTCCAGAAAATCTTACATTATTTAAGAAACAGCATTTAAAAATTCTTCAAGGAAAATGTCAATATCTTTGTAAATAAAATATTTTTACATTAGAGCCAAACCCCAAGGAAATACATAATGAGCATAATAAAGGACATAGAGAAACATTAATCATAAATTTTTATAGATATTCTTTCTGTGGCCGATCTTTAACACAACAAGCCTGTTCTTGTCAATATCAATTATTATCCTGTAATCACCTGCCCTTAATCTGTATCCAGGATCGCCAACTAATTTTGTTACATAGGCCTCTGGCCTGAATCTTATCCTTTCCAAAGCATTAAATATCCTTTCCTGCATTGGCTTTTCAAGCTTGCCTATCTCCTTAAAAGCCCTTTCAGAAATAATTATCTCATACATCATATACCAAGCCTTTTTTTGGCTTCATCAAGCTTAACATATTTGCTGTTTCTTATTTCTGCACGTGCCTGCTCAATCTCTTTTTTGGACTGCTCATTCAGCTCCATTGTGTCCTCCATCAGATTCCATATAACCTCTTCATAGGTTTCCCTGTCAAAAAGCTTTCTTTTGCTCAGTTCTTCCTGCAGGTTATTGCTTATTTGTATTGTGGTTACCATAGTGGGCTGTAATTCACTATAGTATTTAAGGTTTTTGGTTTCCATTAATCAGAACAGAACTAAACTGTTTATTATGCTTTGCCCTAAATTTCCGATGATTTTACGGAAATTAGAAATCCTATATCTGCTTTTTTCCTTGATACATACCAGGTATTTCCCTTAACAGGCCTATTATTCCAAAACCAGAATCTTTTCCCATAGTTGTTGAGACATATCTTGTACACATATCCAAAAGAAAGCAGATTGCAGGAATTTTGTTTTGATAAAGCACATAACTGTATAAAGAGAGAATACCATCCATAGGCATAAATCTTCCAAGTTGCTCACTGGGACTAATATGTTCATCTCCTGTTCCAAAGAAGCCAGTTGCTATTTTCTCAAATGTTACTCTATAAGGGGAATGCCCCTTAGAAGCATCAGAACGAAGAACTGGATTTTCACCCTTATATGAAATATTCTTAAAGATTTCTTCTGTTGCTTCACCAATATTATCAAACATTGTTTTACCCCTTTTTAATTAGTATAAGGACTATTATATAAATCTTTTTATCAGAAATATCTTGCATAATCACTTTAAAGTTGTTACAAAGAAAAGATTTATAAATGGTTAGCATTTTATATTACTAAAATGGACTTGGAATTGATATTAAAAACTGCAAAAAAACATTTAGATGCAGGAAAGCTTCCAGGGAATGATGGCCATCTTGATATTGCTTGTTATCTGTATGGAAAAGCAATAAAGATTGACCCTAAAAATCCTGTAGTATATACTAATCTTAGTTATGCACTGATTTTATTGGAAAAATTTGATGAGGCTGTTCCTCATCTTGAAAAAGTAATAAAGCTTGACCCTGAAGATTATAGAACATTTAACACTCTTGGTCATGCATTGGAGTCATTAGGAAGGTCTGAGGAAGCTATTCCTAATCTTGAAAAAGCAATAGAGTTTGATCCTAAAGATTATAGGGCATTTAACACTCTTGGTCATGCATTGGAGTCATTAGGAAGATTTAAGGAAGCTATTTCTAAATATAAAAAAGCTATAGAGCTTGACCCTAAAAATCCTGTAGCATATAATAATCTTGGTAGTGTACTTATTTCATTAGGAAGATTTGATGAGGCTATTCTTAATCTTGAAAAAGCAATAGAGCTTGATCCTAAACATCCTACAGCATATAATAATCTTGGTCATGCATTGAGTTTATTAGGAAGATTTGATGAGGCTATTGCTGATTTTAAAAAAACTATAGAAATTGACCCTAAAAATTCTGCAGCATATAATAATCTTGGTTATGTATTTAATTCATTAGGAAAATTTGATAAGGCTATTCCCAAATTTAAAAAGGCGATAAAGCTTGATCCTAAACATCCTACACCTTATATTAACCTTGGTTATACATTTAATTTATTAGGAAGACCTGAGGAAGCTATTCCTAATCTTGAAAAAGCCATAGAGCTTGATTATAAAATTTTTATGGCTTATGGGGGTATGGGAGACTCCCATAGGTTATTAGGTAATTTAAAAAATGCAAGGCAAGACTATGAAGAAGCACTATTTTTGTTTGAACAAAAAACTAACCCAAATAAAGATGATTATAAAGGGGCAATAAGAGCAGAGAGAGGATTAGTAAAACTTGGTATCACAGAACATGGAGCAATTGAAAAAGAAGCATTAAAAAAGGGTATTGTAACCAAAGAGGAATTATCCCGATTATATAAACATGAAAAATAAAAGAGATTAATCCAATTCTTAAAGTAATATGAGCCTGCAGGGATTCGAACCCTGATGAACCGGTCCGAAGCCGGTTGCACTGTCCGGGTTATGCTACAGGCCCATGAGAACTAAATAAAACTATTTATTTAAAAAACTTGTTATGCATTATCTAAGTTAGTATTTACTAGTTGTTTATATTATTACTATATAGTTAATATAAATCGAAAAATTTATATACCTTTAATAACTTATAGAAAGCAATATGAAAGAATCAACTTTATTAAATCATCATGCAGCATCACTATTAACCTATTATATTGACTTAAAGGGTGTTTTACATTTTATTCTAGAGCAAAAAGATCCTGATTATAAGGCTCCATACTTTGATAATGGGTTAAACTTCATAGGAGGAAACTGGAAAAAAGGTGTTAATGATGATACATCTCCTGTGGGATTAGTTCGCAGAGAGCTAAGAGAAGAATTCTGGGATAAATATGAAGCACCAGAATCCTTAAACGAGTTGCTTGGTGAAGAATTTCTTAAGAGAGAACCAGAAATTATTGTTAAATATGATTATGAGTCTGTTCAAAGAATAAAGTCGGTTGGGAAGATTCTTGAAAAGGATGCAAAGTACACAACAGATTATATTGTAAAAATACCTCCTCCAATAACAAAAGATGTTTTAACTTATGGGCTAACTGCCTTCACTAATAAATTATCTAAAGAAGAATTTGAAACAATTGAAACTATTATTGATGATTTTGATGGAAAATTAATTACTGACAACCTAAAATGGGGAAGTAAAATTGTATCTGTCTCTCTTGATGAGATAAACAAACAAAACAAAAAATTTGCATGGGGTTATGGTCATATTTTAAATGATTTGATTAAGTCATACATAAACCCTGGTTCTGTAGGCGTAATCAGACCATTAAACTTAGTAGAAGTTGAAGAAATTAAATATCCTGATAAAACAATAAGAATTGTATGCCCAACTTTTAATGATTTCGAAAGCATGGGGTATGAATATATCAAGAACTCTTGTTAAAAAGAAATCTATCGGAAAGGATTCTTTCCTTCGCCAACCCAGATATAGGAGCCCATTCTCTTGTTCCTTAATTTAACATATTCATGGATTGAATTTTTTAATTTATCAATTATTTTTTTAAGCATTTACTCACCTTTATAATAAAATAAAAAATTATTTTCTTTTAAGTGTTATCTCAATTGTTGAAACCCTGACCTGCCTTCCTTCCTTATTTGTAAATTCCTCAGAGTCAATCTTTATGTCACCAACATCTGCCTGCCCGTTCAAAAACCTTTTTGATGAAACCTCTGCAACATCAACAGCTCTTGAAATAAACTTTCCACGAGCCTTGATAAATATATCACTTGCATTCTTTGTTGTAAACTGCATCACAACAGCAGTCACATAGTTCATAAAAGGCTTCTCTCCAATAAAAATTGTGTTGTCTTCTGCCATTTTAGTCCCTCCTTACCATTGAAACGATGAACATCAAATGTCTTTTTTAGTATTCATCAGCCTTGTTACATAGCCTGCAATAATATTCCTTATTTTGGTTGAGCTAATGTTTGCAAACTTACTGACTAATTTCTTGTTCTCTTCAAAATTTTTCTTAAACTCCTGCCTATGTCTGTCTACCAATTTATTAGTTGCTCCTTTTATCAGTTTAGTCTTTATTCTTCCCATATAATCACTTGTCTGCTGAGAAATACAACTTCCTTTATAAACTTAACTAATAGGGCTTTAAAAACAAAACTTATAAGCTCCTTTTAAAGAGTTCAGAAATGATTTTTGCGCCTGTTTTGCTTGTTAAACTGTTCATATCCAGTTTAGGATTCACTTCAACTAAATCAAAAGCCTTTAAATTTTTTAAATTAGTTAATCTTTGCAGAAAAAAGATTAATTCCCTGGAACTCAATCCAGCAGGTTCTAAATAGCCTGTTCCAGGCGCAAAAGCAGGATCCAATACATCAATATCAATAGAAATATATAGTGAGCCAAACTGAAGTGCAGCAGACATCACAGCCTCTGAAACCTCTTTTATCCCTTCGCTAGCTATCTCTTTCATTGAAAAAAATTTGATTTTATTCTGTTTTAGATAATCATACTCATTCTTATGCCAGCTTCTCAATCCAACCAGGATAACATTTCCCCTTTTTACATGATTCTCCTCAATAAGAACTCTTAGGAAGTCCTCATGCGTAGGCGGGCTGAAATTGTTTTCGCAGTCAGGATGTGCATCAAAAACAACAATGCCTGGATTTTCAAACTGCTTTGAAAAAGCCTTAAAGCATGCATAGGTTATTGAATGATCACCACCTAAAATAATAGGCATTTCATCATTCTGCATTATATGGTTATAGATATTCTCATTTGTCTCTGTTATATTTGAGTTATTTACCTTAACAGACTCCACACTGAATTCCGGCTTAACACCCTGCTCATTTAAGAAAATCTGTTTAAGCTCATCAATAATCTTGTCAGGGGCAAGCTCTGTGCCAAGAGTTTTTCCAAGCCCTCCTGCTGAAAAAGGGATTTTAATCAGTTTCATACAAACAAGTTATTTACTGAATTATTTAAATATTGTTAAAATGCAAAACTATAAAAACAAATAAGATTAATTTAAAGCCATGGAATATAAACAGGTTATCCTTGTAAGAGAAGACTTAAAACTTGACAAGGGAAAGATGGCAGCACAGGTTGCTCATGCATCTGTTGAGGCTGCTCTCAGGTCAGACAAGGATATTATCAAAAAGTGGCGTGCTAAAGGAATGAAGAAAGTTGTACTTAAAGTAAAAAACAAGGAAGAGCTTTTCAAGCACAAAGAAATTGCAAAAAATAATAATCTAAAAACAGCATTAATAACAGATGCCGGAAGGACAGCTATCAAACCAGGCACAATAACCTGCCTTGCAATTGGCCCTGATGAGGAAAAAAGCATAGATGATGTAACAGGCAGCCTTAAGATGATGTAGTAATTTTAAAGCAAAAATTTTTAAATCATCTAATAATTCCTTTAAAACTATTGGGCTCGTAGCTCAGCCTGGAAAATATGCCTTAAAGCATGTTTTGGGCAATAGTAGCAATCGGCTCTTAACCGATAGGTCGAGGGTTCGAAACAGCTTCTTGCTAAGCTGGCACGCAGGGCAGGCATTGAATTAAAAATTCAAGCCCACCACGCTCGCTTCGCCCGCAACAACTGTCGAAAGTCCCTCCGAGCCCATTTTTTATAAAATTATCAAAAGGAGATGGTAAATGTTAATTAAAAAAAGAATTATTATTGGATGCAGAGAGCCGGTAATTCTTACCCTAGGGAACAAGAAAAAAGAATTTATTGCAAGGATTGATACTGGTGCCAGGACAAGCTCATTGGATATGCAGCTTGCTGTTGAACTGTCACATTCTAAAATACTCAAAACAAGAGTGATCAAATCTGCTAGTGGGATTGGATTAAGGCCGATTATAGAAGTTACTATAATGCTTGCAGGTAAAAAAATTATATCAAATTTTACCCTTGCAGACAGGTCACGTATGAAATACAAAATATTAATAGGAAGGAACATCATTCGCAAGCAAAAATTTTTAATAGACCCCTTAAAAAAACTGCATAAAAAACCAATAGCAATATAATGAAAGCAGCAATAATAAGCCTGGAAAGTGAAAGTTCAAGATGGACAGTAACAGCCATGCAAAACTATTTTGACAATGTGGATAATATAAACCTCAAGGAAATTGAAGTGCACTCATTAAAAAATAAAATAGAAATTTTGCATAATGGAAAGCCGCTGGGAAAATATGATTGTATTTATGTAAAGGGCTCTTTTAGATATGCATTAATCTTAACAGCAATAACCTCTGCTTTGTTTGACAAAACATATATGCCGATAGCCCCAGAATCCTTTGACATAGTCCATGATAAGTTTCTTACGCAGTTGGTTCTGCAAAAGCATAATATTCCTATGCCTGATTCTTATTTTTCTCCAACACTTAATGCTGCAAAAAAGATATTAAAAAAAATCAACTATCCGATTATAATAAAGCTTCCCAAAGGCACTGGCGGCAAGGGAGTTATGTTTGCTGACTCTTTCCCAGCTGCAAGCTCTATGCTTGATGCAATAGGGCCATTAAAGCTTCAGGTTGTTATACAGGAATATATGGAAACAAACAGCACAGACACAAGGGCAATAGTGGTTGGAGATAAGGTTGTTGCAAGCTATCAGAGAAAAGCAGCAGAGGGAGAAAAAAGGGCTAATATCCATATGGGGGGTGTTGGTATAAAATGCATCTTAGATGAAAAAACAAAAAAAGTTGCTGTAAAAACAGCAAAAGCGCTTAAATCAGACATATGTGCTGTGGATATACTTGAAACTCCGCTTGGACCCTTTGTAATAGAAGCAAACATCTCACCCGGGCTGCAGGGTGTAACAAAATACACAGGAATAGATGTTGCAGATATTATTGCTAAATTCTTATATAAAAAAGCAAATGAATTCAAGGATAAGGGCAAGACTAAGGATACCTCTAAGATATTTGCGGACCTTGGGATAAAAGCTGCATCAGATGAGATAAAGGAAATAATAACAAATGTAGACTTCAGGGGAGATAGAATTCTCCTGCCAGAGCTAATTACAAAAATAACCAAGTTTGATGAAAAAGATGAGCTGTCTATAAAGGCTGATAAGGGCAGGTTAAACATAGAGAAAATAAAAAAAGAAGAAAACAAATAATAGATCAAATGAGGATTGCATCGTTATTTTCTGGCGGAAAAGATAGTGTTTTTGCAGTATATAAAGCAGTGCAAGCAGGTTATGAGGTTGTTTGCTTAATAACAATAAAATCAAAAAGAACTGATTCTTATATGTTTCACATACCAAACATTGAATTAGCTAAATTGCAGGCAGAGACATTAGAGATTCCTATAATCTATATGAATTCTTCTGGTGTTAAGGAAAAAGAGCTTGAGGACCTAAAAAAAGCAATTAAAAGAGCAAAAGAGAAATATAATATACAGGGAATTGTATCTGGCGCTCTTGCATCAAATTATCAGGCAGAAAGAGTAAAAAAAATCTGCGATGAATTAAGCCTCAGGTCAATAAACCCTCTGTGGGGAATTGATGAAGAGCAGTATCTTAAGGATTTGATTAAAGCAAAGTTTAATGCCATAATAACAGGCATTGCAGCAGACGGCTTAAACAAGGGCTGGCTTGGAAGAAAAATTGATACTAACTGCATTGCTGATTTGAAAAAACTGCATGAAAAAAACAAAATCCATATTGCTGCAGAGGGCGGCGAATACGAGACATTTGTCCTGGACTGCCCCATGTTCAAAAGCAAGATTAAGATAAAAGACTCCAGTATAATAATGGAGAATGAATGCACTGGCCAGTATACAATTAAGGCAGCAGAACTTGTTAGAAAGTAATATACTAAAAGGTATATTAATATATTTAAAGCAATATTAATTAAGGAAAAATTAAAACCTGCTGAAATGCCAGAATTCTGGCAGTACAGACCTTGTATTGCCATTTTAAAAACGAAAAATATATAAAGAACACTATCTTCTTTTTTCATATAATTAAATGGCTATATCTCTTGTTAAAATAGTTGATTTTAGCTAATAAAAGTATTAAAGAAACTAGAGAGCAAAAAAGATTAAAATGATTGATTCAAGCTATGGAGCAAAGCATATTCAGGTATTGGGCGGCTTAGAGGCTGTTAGAAAAAGGCCAAGCATGTATATAGGTGATACTGGCTCAAGAGGCCTGCACCATATGGTCTATGAAGTAGTTGATAATGCCATAGATGAAGCCTTAGCTGGATTCTGCACAAAAATATCTGTTATAATGCATAAAAATAATACAATTACTGTTATTGACAATGGAAGAGGCATTCCTGTTGAAATGCATCCAAAGTATAACAAACCAGCTGTTGAAATAGTCATGACAAAGCTGCATGCTGGAAGCAAGTTTGACAAGAAGACATATCAGGTTAGCGGCGGCCTGCATGGAGTTGGTGTTTCTGTTGTTAATGCACTTTCAAAAGAGCTGGAGATTTATGTTAAAAGAGATGGCAAGATTTACTTCCAGAAATATGCTTATGGAAAACCCCTGTGCAAGGTTAATGTTGTTGGTATGGCAGATAAGGCAGATGAAACAGGAACAAAAGTCATTTTTCTTGCAGATGATGCTATTTTTGAAAATGTTGAATATAGTTTTGATATTTTATCAAGCAGGTTGAGAGAACTTGCTTTCTTAAACAAAGACCTTAAGATAGATATAAAAGATGAATCAAGTGAAAAAAGCTATGAATTCTGTTATCAGGAGGGAATAAAATCCTTTGTTGAATATATTAACAAAAACAAAAAAGTACTGCATGATATAGTATATTTCCAGAAAGAAAAAAACAAAACAAATGTTGAGGTTGCATTGCAGTATAATGATGGTTATATCGAAAGCATATTTTCCTTTGCCAACAGCATAAATACTATAGAAGGAGGAACTCATTTATCTGGCTTTAAAACAGCACTAACCAGAACATTTAATTCTTATGCTGAGAAAAATGGCATAAAGGATGTTAAGCTAACAAGCAATGACATAAGGGAAGGGCTTTCTGCTGTTATCTCAATAAAGCTTCAAGAGCCGCAGTTTGAGGGCCAGACAAAAACAAAGCTAGGCAATTCAGAGGTTAAAGGCATAGTTGACTCAATAGTGAATAATGGATTAAATATTTTTCTAGAGGAACATCCAGTTATTGCAAAAATCATTATTGAAAAAATGATTAATGCTGCAAGAGCAAGAGAAGCAGCTAGAAAAGCCAGGGATTTAACAAGAAGAAAAGGAATATTAAATAATTCCTCTTTGCCTGGAAAGCTTGCAGACTGCTCTGAAAAAGATCCAAGCTTATGTGAGATTTATATTGTAGAGGGCGACTCAGCAGGAGGATCTGCAAAACAGGGAAGAGACAGGAAATTTCAGGCAATTCTGCCATTAAAGGGAAAAATCCTGAACGTAGAAAAAGCAAGGTTAAACAGGATAATAAGCTCTAATGAAATTATTACAGTAATATCTGCATTAGGAACAGGAATAGGTGATGAATTTGATATAAACAAGGCAAGGTATCATAAAATCATAATAATGACTGATGCTGATATTGATGGAAATCATATTACATGCCTGTTATTGACATTTTTTTACAGGTATATGAAACCATTGATAGAGCAGGGATATATATATCTGGCCATGCCTCCGCTTTATATGATAAAAAGCAAGAATCTAATAAAATATGCATATAATGATGCTGAAAAAGATGTGATAATAAAAGGGGTTGATTCTAACTTTAATATTCAGCGTTACAAAGGCCTTGGTGAAATGAACCCAAAACAGCTTTGGGATACAACCATGGACCCGTCCAATAGAACCTTAAAACAGGTAAGTGTAGAGGATGTCTTGTTAGCAGATAATATGTTTACTATTTTGATGGGCAGTGAAGTAGAGCCAAGAAGGAAATTTATTGAAGAGCATGCCCTAGAAGTAAAGGATTTGGATGTATAAAATCTTAAGAATCATCTTTTTTATGTAAATCTTCCTCAAATTTTTCTGCGCATTCCTCTGAACAAAACCTATAGATTGTATTGTCTATCTCTTTTTCAATAATAGATTCAGGGCCCATTAAAACTTTTCCACAGCGTCTGCATTTCGCTCCCTGCCCATCATCTTCTGCCCCTTCCATAAAGCCCTGCTCCCAAGGCTCCATTGCATCATCTTCTACAAGAGAGTCTCTACCTTCTTCAGAATAGACTCTTTCAATGTCTTCTGATTCAGCTGTTTCATCTTTTTTCATATCATACCTCTAACAGATTATAATAAAAACAGTTTATATATTAAGTTTTTGGTTTTTGGTACGAAAGCTTTATAAACAATCCATTTTTCCTCTCTAGAGTATAAAGGGTTTATAATATGGCAAAAGAAAAATTAGTATTAAAAGCATCAAAAATAAAGAAGAAATGGTACCAGATTCTGGCTCCAAAGGAGTTTAATGAAAATTTAATAGGTGAAACACCTTCTTTAGATCCAAGGCTTCTTATTGGCAAGGTTATAAGAATTAACCTAATGAACCTTACAAAGGATATTAAAAAACAGAACATTAACATAAGATTTAAGATAATAGGATTAATTGAAAACAAGGCACAGACAGAGGTTATAGGATATCAAATCATACCTGCATTCATTAAAAGAATAATAAAGAAAGACAGGAGTAATCTCCATGATTCTTTTGTCTGTGAAACCTCTGATGGAAAGCGTGTAAGGTTAAAAACCTTGATAATAACAATACGCAAAACAAAAGGGGCTGTTACTACTTCTTTAACCAATTCAATGAAAGTTAATTTAAAAGATTATGTTAAAAAAATCAGCTATAAAGAACTTATCAACGAATTGATATCTTACAAATTACAAATTAATCTGAAGAATTCCTTAAAAAGCATATACCCTTTAAGGAACTGCGAAATAAAAGAAATGATTTTAGAGGCTGAAAAAAAGATTATTGGTAAAAAAGAAGAGAAAGAAAAAGTTGAAGTTAAAGAAGAAAGCAGTGAAGCAGAAGAAAAGAAACCAGATAAACCTCAAGTTGAAGAGAAGAAAGAGGAAACAAAACCAAAAAAAGAGAAAGTAAAAAAAGAAGTTAATCAAGATAATTCTAATAAGGAAGAAAACTCTAAAAACACACAAGAATAAGGTGATGAATATGGCAAAACCAGTTATTGATTATAAAAAATGCACAAATTGCGGCAATTGCATTGATATCTGCCCTATGCAGGTCTTTGCAAAAGAAGATGATAAAGTTGTTGTTAAAAAGCCAGAAGAATGCATTGGATGCAGGGCCTGTGAAGTCCAGTGCCCAAAAGGGGCCATTAAAGTGGTTGATTAATGATTTTTCTTATAATTTTGTTTTTTCTAAGTTTTTAGTAAGGTTTTTATATATCAAAACCTAAGAATTGATAGTGGGTATTTATGAATATACAATATAATTTAAAACCAAAAGATAAGCGAAGAGATAAACCATTTATTCCAGAAAAAATACTCCCATTTGGTAAATTGCGAACAGACCATATGTTTCTTATGAATTATATTGGGGGAGAGTGGAAAAATCCAAGGATTACTCCTTATGGTAACCTTAACATTATGCCAGGTGCAATTGTATTACATTATGGTCAGGCAATATTTGAAGGTGCAAAAGCATTTGAACATGAAGATGGAAATATTTACACTTTCAGGCTTGATAAAAATGCAAATCGCTTAAATGAATCTGCGAAAATTATGTGTATGCCCAAGATTCCAATAGAAGACCAGATAGAAGCAGTTCATGCATTAATTGATGTAGAAAGATTATGGTTTCCGAAAAAACAGAAAGGTGCATCAATTTACATAAGGCCATTTATGGTTGGAATAGATGACTGCTTAGGTGTCCATCCAAGCAAGGAATATACTTTCTGTGTAATGCTCTCACCAAGCGGCCCTTACTATAAAGATGGATTTAATAAGCCAATAAATCTTTTAATCACAAAGAAGTACCACCGGGCAGCCCCAGGGGGAACAGGAGCTGCAAAAGCAGCTGGAAACTATGGTGCCTCATTAATGGCAGGAGAAATTGCAACTAAATTTGGAACAAAGCAGGTATTATACCTTAACACAAAAAATACTCTTCTGGAAGAAGCAGGAGCAATGAATCATTATCATATTGAGAATGGAACAATTTTGATACCAAAATTCAATGATACAATACTGCGCTCCATAACTTCACAATCAGTTATGGAATTAAGCAATCAATTAGGAGTTAGTGTTAAGCAGAAAGAATTAAGGCTTGAGGACTTTCTGATGGGGATTATAGATGGAAGAATTAGTGAAGCTGGTGGATTAGGAACTGCAGCAGTGATATCCCCTGTTGGAACATATAGAATATTGAAAGATGAGTTAATTGGTGATTGTACATTAGATTCAATATTAAACAACAAATTATCTAAAGATGAGTTAGCAAAGCTTTGCACGGATATTAAGGTTGGAGATGGAGAAATTGGTAATATTTCACTGAAAGTTTATGAGATGTATACTAACATTCAGACTGGGAATCTTCCTGCTCCAGACGGCTGGCTACGTAAGGTTGAACATCAATAAAATAAATTCTAAATAAAATAATAGTATGCAAATAGCCCCGCACGGATTAGGTACCTTCTATGGCCACTTTTTGGGACTACTTGTTCTCGATGTATCGTTTCACTCTTTAGATAGAACTTAACTCGCCTAGTATTATGAGCAAGATGAATCAAAAAGGCCTATATTTTTAGCATATTCCTTCTCAAATCCTTTTTTCTTAGCATATTCATATGATAATATCTTACAAGTATTTTCTTCTGGACCAAAATCAATCATGTCGGGTAAAATTTTTTTAAAATTAGTTTTATCCCATTCTCTAAGAGAAAATTTTCGATGTATAAATTCGTGAATGAATTCACACATGATATACTCTTTAGGTATTCCTTTTTTTATTGCAATCATATTTATTTTAGACAAATAGTTAGCATATCTTTGTGGCTTTGTTAAATTGAGTATAGAAGGGGGTAAATTATCAAGACTTAAACCAGCTTTTCGTATTTCTATGTTTATTTCTGAGATTTCATATTCAAAATATTCAAATGAATCAGAATCTACTTTTAGAATTTCTTTTGCATTACTATCTAAGATTATTGTTTTTCTATTTTTTTTAAGATATTCTAATATTATTTGTTCAACTTTTTCATGATTTTTATTCATTGACTTACCACCATGGTATAACTCATACTGCTATCGTTTCATATGAATTTTTATCTTTTTTTCCATTTCTGTTTTTATGTTCATGCCCCTATGATATTGTTCTTCAAAATCAGTCCTTTTGTACTCCCAATACTTTAGAAGATTATGGGTAAACACAATCCTTTTTATATTGTATTCAAGGAGTTTATCACTCAAGTCATTACTGATAAATCCCTTTTGTAAACAATCCATAATCAGAGTGTGGTGTCTATAGCTCTTTTCCCATATCTTGTCAACGTTTGGAGTGCAAGTTAAATGATTCTTACCATATTCTATTGTGTAAATGCATTTGAGGTATATTTCGATGATGCTGTTTAAGATTGAAAACGCTTCCAACAAAAAACCATAGTTGTATGCTTTCATGATATGGTCATCCACAGTGGAAGCTGATAATAATTCAATATCCTTTTTAATACAACTGTTGGAATTAATTGAGTTTTCAGATACCATAATTCATTACCTAACTTAAACTATGTTTTATTAAAGTATATATATAAATTTACTCTTTTTATCGCCAAAAAAATCATATGCCTCAATCGGTAATAGATAGTTTTTGTTAGTTTTTAGGGGATTATAAAGAATTATCAAGCATATTATTAAAAAAATCCTTATTTGAAAATATTGCTTTTTGAAATATCTCAACTAATACATAATTTCTTGCCATTATTGCAGTAAGAGCTTTTAATAAAATCACCGTTCTTGTTTCGTCAACTTGGTCTAAAGTGTATTTGTCTCTTTCTTCATAAGTACAGTGGCATATATCATTTCTTAGTTTATTATATGGAGAATCCCATAACAAAGGGAATTCTTTTTGAAAGTAATCATAAATTTCCTTATTATTTTTAATATCTTTAAAAGGGGTACCAGTTAATAGTCTATAGTATTCTTCCAATATCTTAAGGTAAATTTCCATAGCATCAGAATATAACCTTAGAGAGATATATTCTTTTAATTTAATATCCAATTTTTCTTTTTTTTCATTAATCTCTCGATATTTTTCAATAGCGTTAAGAACTTGATTGATTCTTTGAGGGTCTATACCTATTTTTTCATTAAGTTTTTTATTTACTTCAGGGGTAATTTTTTTTGTAAGTTGTTTAAATGTTTCTTCTCTAAAACTAGATGAATCATTAAAATCAGGAATGTTATTTTTATCTAATCCAAATGCTTTCCATATATATCCAGGTTCTATCTTTTCTCCTTTATCTTGCTTTTCTTTTATTTTCAATAAATCTTCTTTATTAATGCCTAAAGGTTCAGCTATTGTAAAAATATCCAGTTTTTTCCTAACAATATCCTTAAATATTGGAAGATATGTTTTATAAATATGTGTTTTCTCCAATGGCTCCCCAGTTATTTTATCTTTTCCTGCATCAATGAGTTTCAAGTCCATTCCAATAAAAAGACCAAACAAAGATAAATTAAGCCCTTTTGGATTTTCTTTTAATATATCATTAAATTTCTCAACATTTTTTAATTGATCTTCTTCTGATAAATATTTTTTCATCTCATCCATAATCAAACTAATGAATTTCAAACTTTAAATATATTACCAATATTATTCAGAAACTCCATAAAAATGCCTTATTTTAAGACAAAAAGCTTATTAAAATTAAATCTTTTAAATTATCTTTTTCTTTCAAAAGCTTCTCTCAAAGTAGGAATACTTTCTTGAAATTTTCTTTCTTCAGTAGCTGATGTTGTCCTTACGTGTATATCACTTGGAAAACGTGTTTCACCACTATAAACTTTTCTATGTTCTGGGTATTTTTTTCTATAATAACCTATCATTATAAAACCAATTATCATAAATACAATACCTAAAACCATGCTAGGATAATAAAGAAAGGAATTTGGTGCTTTTATTCCATAATTTTTTGCTGATAAAATAAATGAATAACCTAAAAAAAATGTTCCAAGTAAGATAGATATTATAAATGATGCAATAAGCTTTAATCTATTAAAAAGTTCTCTCAAATAGTTTGAAAAACTCATTATATTAAATTAATTGGTTTATAAGTATAAAAATCTTACTATATTTTATTTTTTGTTATAATTGTATTTCTATAATTGTTTTTTCAAAACTTAGATTGAATAAAAGGATAAGTGCTATAATAAGGATAATTGTCATAACAACAAAAAAAATAAATTTAAATCTTTGAGATTTATTTTTAAGAAGTTCCATTAAAAGTGCTGACCATAAACTTAAAACTATTCCACAAAGTATGGTTAAAAGAAGTGATAACCAAAATGGCAGGGTAATTAATTGTGTAATCCTAGCATTAGCATTTACACTTTCACCTGTTGTTATTTGGTCATGAACATTTCTTTCTGTAAGGTTTTGTCCTAAAACTAAGAATGGGAATAGTAAAAGAAAGCATATCAACAGTACGAATAAGAATTTTTTTCTCATTTTAACCCTTAAATCACACTTTATTGGTATCCTTAAAATTTTAAAATATAAAAACCTTTGTATATAAATCAAAATCTTTCAGAAATGCCGTAAAAATGCCTTAAATAAAGCCACAAAGATTTAATAAACACAAATTGCTTCTCCAATAGTAAATATACAAAATTTATTTAAATTAAGAGATATTATAATGCTTAATGGCAAAAAAATTAACCAAAAAGAATAAAAAAGAAATGAATGATTCAACAGAGGGTTTAATTACAAAAGGAATTTCTTTAGTAACATTAGGCAAACATGAAGAAGCTATTAAATGTTTTGATAAAGCTTTAGAGATTAATCCTAATCACGCACTTCCTTGGTATAATAAAGGATTTTCTTTAACAAAATTAGGTAAATATAAAGAAGCTATTGAATGTTATGATAAAGCTTTAAAGATTAATCCTAATTTTGAATTTGCTTGGAATAATAAAGGAGTTTCTTTAGCAAGATTATGCAAATATGATGAAGCTATTCAATGTTATGATAAAGCTTTAGACATTAACCCTAATCTTCATTCTGCTTGGGATAGTAGAGGAGGTTCTTTGTTTGGGTTAGGTAAGTATAAAGAATCAATAGAATGCTATGATAAAGCTTTAGAAATCAATTCTGATGATGAAATTACTTGGGATAATAAAGGAGGTTCTTTAGCAAGATTATGCAAATATGATGAAGCTATTCAATGTTATGATAAAGCTTTAGACATTAACCCTAATCTTCATTCTGCTTGGGATAATAAAGGTCGTTCTTTGTTTGGGTTAGGCAAATATAAAGAATCAATTAAGTGTTTTGATAAAGCTTTAAAAATCAATTCTAATAATGAACATGCTTGGCGATTTAGAGGAGGTTCTTTGTTTGGATTAGGTAAGTATAAAGAATCAATAGAATGCTATGATAAAGCTTTAAAGATTAATCCTAATGATAAACTCGCTTGGTATAATAAAGGAATTTCTTTAGAAAAATTAGGCAAAAATGATGAAGCTAAACGATGTTTTGATAAAGCACTTAAGCTTGGATAAATAAGTATTTCATCACTCTATTTAATTTAACTACTCTTCAATCTTTTTTATTAAATCATCCATATCAACTGGCCGAAATTTCGTCAATTCAGTAGATATGTTTATTCTCTTATTCTTTTTGTCTATGAATGGATATTTTTCTAATTTATTGTTGTGGTGATGTCCGCAAATTGCCCAACCATCCCAATCTGAAGGTATATTGGCAGGGTCATGGACAAGGTAAAATTTTTTGCCTTTGTATTCAATTATTAGGTTATCAAACACATTCTTTGTTCTGGATATTTTATCGTGTTGATTTCTTTCTTCAGAAGGTTCATAAGAAAAACCTCTAATGAAAAATATGTCACCATTTAGTTTTTTCATCCAGTAATCTGCTGGTCTGCTTGGGATTTGAATATCTTTATTCTTACCAAAACTCATATCGCCAAGGAAATAAACCCTATCCCTTCTGCTGACTATATTATTCCAATTATCAATAAGAGTTTTATTCATATCTTCTGTATTAAGAAAAGGTCTTTTGCAATATTTGATTATATTTGTGTGGTCTAGATGTAAATCTGAGGTGATATATGTTTTAGGTTTCGCAAAAATATCTTTTATTTTAGAAATAATGTTCTTCCTTGGAACTCTTAAACCAGAACCCATAAAATCTTCAGGGTTAAACCTGCCTTCAAAATACGCCTTTAATAAGTCAGAAGTTTTTGAGTAAATATCTTTGCTTTTAGCTAATTTCCTATCTAACAATCTTCTTAAGAGGAAATCATATTCTTTGAGGATTTTTTGTCCTTTAAGCAAAGTCAACCTAACTACAACATGGTCAAAATTAAGTTTTGGTTTGTTTTTAATATAATCTTTAATTCTCTTAAACTTATCTTCTTCTAGTTTCATAGCAATTGTTGCATGAAATGAGAAATCTTTTTCATAATCAAATGGTTTAAGTTCACAATATTTTCCCAAAGTTTTAGATAAATTCCATCTAAAGTTATCTAACTCCTTACTTGGCATTATATCCACAAAAACTACATTGCTATGTTCAAATGTGTTAAATCCTTCAACTTTGAATTTCATCAAAGGATTGTCAACACATAATTGTCTAAAATCTCGAATTAATCTTTCTTCATCATTAGTGTAAAATGGGCCTGCTAAACTGATATGCGGAACTGCTCTTCTTGTTGTTAATCGGAATTTCTTTTTAACATCATGGATTAACTCTTTGATTTCGTGTTTTGCTTTTCCATGAAACCTAAATTCTATTAAATAATTTAACTCTCCATTTTCAGAATGTTTTTTCCTAACATGTCTTCTTCTATGATGAATGTGTTTCTTTCTTGTTCTAACTCTAGCCATTTCATTAGACAATATAAGGTTTTATATAAAAATATTACTATCAATCCTTAAATCCTTCAGAAATGCCGTAAGAACGCCTTATTTTAAGTCACAAAGTTTATTAAAAGAAAAATAAGTAGGATACACTATAAACCTTGTTAGCAACCAGCTTATAGGAGAACATTAAATTACAGAAATCACATTATACATCTCTCTCATGTAAGTCTTTTACAGCCCAATCAAACAAAAACCATTTTTTATTATAAATATAGGTTAAGAAAAAGACCTACAAAACAAACATTTATATATTATTAACTCTAGTGTAGTAATTAATATGAAAAATCAAAGTATTTGGAATTTCAAATACATGTGGGGTCAAATGGTTGGTTTGAGTTATAGACTAAGTGATGGAGATAAGGTAAGTTAAAATGATAAATGAGTTAGGATACTTAGGTTTAGGAACAAGCAATAAAAGAAATGAAACCAGATGGGACCATCTTCAACTTAGAAAGTTAATGAATGAGAAATGGGAATCAATAAGAGAGTTCTATAAGAAATCACCAAAAGAGATTAATGACTTTCAATTTAAAAGAATAAAAGAATTAGTTAAACATGCCTATGAAACAGTCGATTTGTACAAAGAAAAATATACTAAAGAGGGCTTTGAGCCAGAAGATTTTAAGACATGGAAAGATTTTCAGAAATTGCCAATTTTAACAAAAGAGGAATTAATAGAAGGTTTTCCTGAAAAAACAATTAGTAAAGATTATGGAACAGAATTCACAACAAGAAGCTCTGGATCAAGTGGTAAATTTGTTACTCTTGCTGTATCTCCTAAAGCAGTTTATATTGACACAATTCAGGGAGCAAGACAATTTTACTTTCAAAGTGGAGAAGAATATGATTCTACAGACTTAGCATTGTTTATTTATACTAGCCCTTGGTGGGTTTCTTCAATTGATAGCGAGTATCATAGTGAGTTCTTACCAACAACTACTCATGTTGAAGGTGCTATAAAAACAATCAAAGACTTAAGACCAAAAGTATTATCAACTTATCCTACCTACTTAAAAGAATTAATGAGTGCTGGAGCTGATCTTAAAGGTTCAGGAGTCAACCTTGTTGTTATTCATTCAGAGCAGTCAACTGAAAAAGAAAGAAAAGAACTTTCAGATTTTTTCAAAGTAAAGGTATTAGATGAATTTAGTAGCGAAGAGCTTACACGGATTGCTTTGGAATGCCCATATAGAAAATACCATATTGAGGAGGATTCTTGTTATATTGAAGTTGTTGATCCACAAACAAAAAAAGTATTAGATAATAACAGAAGAGGACTTATTATAGGTACAAATTTATTAAATGAGGCTACACCAATAATAAGGTATTCTCAAGGGGATATAGGAACAATTAAACAAGTAAACAACTGTATATGTGGAAGTAATTTTAGGCTGATTGAATCTCCGCAAGGGAGGTATATGGATTCTATTACTGTTGGAAATAAAGTTATTCCTGCAAGTTGTTTTATGGATTTAGCATACAATTGGTATTTAGAATTAGATGTGCCAATACATGGGTTAAAATACCAAATTGTTCAAAATAGGAAAGGAAACATTGATACATTTTTAGTTCAAGGAAAATTTGGATTGAGTCCTTCTCAAAAAAGGAGAATACAAGAAAGCTTTTACCAATTAGTTCCAAAAAGCATACAAGTTAAGGTTCATATAGTTAATGAAACACCTGTAAAAACTGGAATAAAATATAGGCCAATAATTTCATTAATAAATAAAAATTGTGAATCAGTAAAATGATAAATGAATCTAAAGAAGCATTGGGACTTATTGAAAAAAAACTTAAAGAATTGAGAGATGAAGTACCTCCTCGGAACTTTAATCATAAAAAACCTGCTGAAGTTGAAATAAACCAATTTTGGTTTGAAAATAAAACTATAGATAGAATAATGGTTGTTTTAAGAGCAACAGGATGTAGTCATTATAAGTTGAAGCAAGGCTGTTCAATGTGTGCTCATTATAATGCAACTACTGAAACTCCTATCAGTGCAGAAGATTATATTACACAATGGAAAAACGTAGTTAATGGAAGTGAAATTGAAAAGAAAACTGATTTTGATATTAATAATTATCCGGTGCTTTGCTTATATAATTTAGGAAGTTTCCTTAATCCCGAAGAAGTTCCAATTAAGGCAATGGAAGAAATATTTGCTTCAATTAATTCATTGCCAGGTATCAAAAAAACAATTATAGAATCTAGAGCAGAATATGTAAACCCAGAGGTACTTGAAAAAATAAGAAAGGTAAATAATGGACTTATTGAGGTAGGAATTGGTCTTGAATCAATAAATGATGATGTAAGAGAATTATGCCATCATAAAAATATGCCTGATTTAGCTGTATTTTTAAAAGCAATTAAAACATTGCATCAATATGATTTTAAAGCTTTGACTTATGTTAACCAAAAACCATCTTTTTTAACTGAAAAAGAATCTATAGATGATGCTATAGAAACAACAATATTTGCATTTGACAATGGAACTGATGCTGTGTCTATTGAACCAACATCATTACAAGCAAATTCACTTACAGATTACCTATATAGGATAGGAATGTATAGGGTTCCTTGGTTATGGAGTGTTATTGAAGTTGTTAGAGGTATAACTGAAAAGGTAGGAAGTAATTTAGACTTAAGGATAGGGGGATATTTTGAGGAAGAAATTTTAAGTGGAAGTCAAGGAATTGCATCTGGAAGCGAAAGAAATGAATTATTTCCTTATACAACTTCTGGAAACTGTGCTAAGTGTAATAATAGGATAATTGATGCAATAAAGAGATATAACAAAACTTATGATTCAAACATATTGTTTGATGAAAAACCATGTGAATCTTGCTTTTCTATTTGGAAATCTACACTTACAGTTAATGATTCAAGAAGTATACCAAAAAGGATAATAGATTCCTTAGGAGGCATTAAATGAAGATTTCATATTTGTCTTGTGATATTTGTGGTTTCAAAGGAAAAAACCCTACAGAACACCAACACAAAGAATTAGAAATAGGAGGGGTTCCAATGAATATCTGGACTCTTGTTTATTCATTACCTAAATCTTTGAAATTGAATGATTACTGTAAGGGAATTGCAAGATATAAAGAATATATTCCATTTGAGATAAGGGAAAATGTGGTAGATGAAGAATGTAACACCCCCATGATTAAACTAAAAGAAAATATTTTTTTAAAAGATGAGAGTCAAAATCCAACTCACAGTTTTAAAGATAGAGGCATAGTCATGTTAGTTTCTGATGCCTTAAAAGCAGGCAAGAAAAAAATAGCAATTCCATCAACAGGTAATGCAGCAATATCTCTTGGGTATTATGCAAATAAAGCAGGATTAGAATCAATTGTATTTATTCCAGAAGACACTGCTTTGTCAAAGAAAGAGCAAATAAAAAAGCGTTCTACAATAATTTATGATAAAGATTTAGTCAAAAGTTATGAACATTTTTTTGATTTTTGTAGAACAGATGATTCTGTTTATAATGGGTTTCCAGTGACTAATCTTCCTTATGCGCAAGGTATAAAGACTATATCTTATGAAATATTTCTTCAGATGGGTGATGTACCAGAGTGGATTATTATTCCTGTAGGAAGCGGCGGCAATGTTGTGGCTCAATATAATGGATTTAAAGATTTAATAAATATGGGATTAACTGATAAGATACCTAGGTTTGCAACTGTCCAAATCAAAGGCGCTGACCCAATAACATTAGGTTATCAAACAAAACAATATGATGATATAATCCTTATTGAAGATTCAATAAAATCAAAAGCCGAAGCAATTGCATCGGATACTTGTTTTAATTATTTTAAGATTATGAGCATACTTAATGAAACGAGGGGGATTGCAATTTCAGTTACTGATAAAGATATTGAAGAGAATCAACATGCACGTTGGCTTGAATTCTCTTCACAATCCATTTTTCCAGCCCTTGATATGCTTATAAACAATACTAACAAGAAAGATACAATTGTTCTAGTAGGAACAGCAATAGATAGAGGGTGAAAACATGATAAATAATAGAAAAAAACTTAGGATACATGTTCTTTATGGAGGCAACTCGGCTGAAAGACCTGGTTCCATTCTTTCAGGTAAAACAATAGAATCTACATTACGCCGTGCAGGATATGAAAATGTGACAAGATATGATATTACTTCAGACTCGGTTTTCAGTTTAGTTTCGAATAAACCTGATTTAGCATTTCTTACGTTCCATGGTGGAATGGGAGAGGATGGAACATTGCAAGCTCTTTTGGAATTGTTAAGGGTTCCATACACTTCCTCAGGGGTTTCTGCTAGTGCAATTTCTGCAGACAAAGTGTTGTTTAATCGTTTTGTTACTTCTTTAGGATATAATGCTCCAGACCAGTTTCTTATATCAAGCATAAACAAATTAGAAGAAAAAGACTGGGAATATCCCTTAATAATCAAACCGGTTAAACAAGGATGTTCTTATGGTGTTTTCCTAGTACAAAATCTTGATGAATTGAAAGAAAGGGCAAATTTTTCATTACAATTTGATGGTAGAATTGTAGTTGAGAAGTATATTGAGGGGAGGGAGTTTTCCGTTGGAATATTTGAATATCCAAAAACAAAACATCCAATAATTTTACCAATATCAGAAACAAAGTTGTCAAAAGGAATTTTGGATTTTGAAACAAAATATCCTGGAGGAGAACATCTATATAAGACAATCATTCCAGCTGAATTAAGTGTTGAAGAAAGAGAACAGCTAGAAGATATGTGTAAAAATGTGTTTACTAAATTAGATTGTAGAGGTTATGTGAGGATGGATTTAAGATTAGATGTTAAAGGTCAATTTTATTTCTTAGAAAATAACACAATCCCTGGGATACTGAGTCCAACTGAAAGTGATATCCCAAAAATGTTAAATGTGATGGGAATTTCTTTAGAAAAATTTGTGGATATGATTGTTGAATCAACGCTTATACACCATTACCAAAAGAAAAATGTGAATGTTCCAAGTGAAAAAGAAATGGTAAAGTACCTTGGACTAAAACTAGCAGAAGACTAAATAAGATAAATTATTAAAATAAAATGGATTGTGTATGACTAACTAAAATAAGTAAGATTTATATAATAGAAAGATTAAAGAAATCTGAAACATGATAATAAAAAATATACCTTTTATAAATGATAGAAAAGAAAAACAACCTTCTTGTCAGGGACCTCCTACTGTAATGATGGTTTTAAAATTTTTTAGCATTGATATACCTTATTCCAAATTATATGAAAAAATTAAATACAAAAAAGGAAAATGGTTTTTTGAAACATATATTGTTGAATTATTGTTTTCTTTTGGAATTTCTTGTAAATACTATAGTGATATGCAAATACGAAAAATTGAAAATAGTAAGAAGGAATTTAAAAAAGTAAGCAATCTTGAATTTAATGAGAAAAATAAAAAAAAGATAGATATTCCTCGCTATGATTCTGGTATTGTATTTGTATTAAATAATAAACTTTTCGAAAAAAGAAAGATTGATATCAACTTCCTAATTGAACAACTTAAAAAAAGAAAACTTGTTATAGCTACAATCAATAGAAATAAATTAACAGGAAATAAGGGTTATAAAGGACATTTTATTCTTATTAAAGGTTTTGATAATAAAAATATTATATGTAATGATTGCTATTTAGGTGAAAATATAAAAATACCAATAAATAAATTTAAAGATTCCTTTTATTACCCATCTAATCAGAAAAAGACACATCACATTGTTGTAATTGATATTTTAAGTTAAATAATTAGCCCCGCACGGATTCGAACCGTGGTCACAAGGTCCAGAGCCTTGTATGATTGGCCACTACACTACGGGGCTGTAAACAGGAGGAAAAGGCCTGTTTTTAAAAAGTTTTCCAAAAGCATTAAATATCCTGCTATTTTCTATATTTTATATGAAAAAAATAGGGGCTGGCGCAGAGGCCTTAATCTACCTTGATAAGAAAGAAGTTGTAAAAGAAAGGATAAAAAAGAGCTACCGTTTAAAGCAGATAGATGAAAAGCTAAGGAAGTTCAGGACAAGAAGAGAAGCAAAAGTCCTTGAAAAGCTTCATTCAATTGGTTTCCCAATACCAAAACTGATTCTTTCAGATGACAAAAAGATGCTCATAAAAATGGAATTCCTTAAAGGAAAAAAGCTTAGGGATATTTTAAACAAAAAAAACTGCGAAAAGCTTTGCAGAGAGATTGGGGAGGAGGTCGCAACATTACACAAAAAGGGCATAATTCATGGAGACTTAACAACGTCAAACATGATTCTTAAAGATAAAATTTATTTTATTGACTTTGGACTAAGCTTTTTCTCAGATAAAATAGAGGATAAGGCTGTTGATATTCACCTTTTAAGGCAGGCCCTTGAATCAAAACATCATGAAATCTTTAAAAAATCATTTAAAGCTATGTTAGCAGGGTATAAAATAAAAAACCCTGATTACAATACCATAATTAAAAGACTTGAAAAAGTAGAAGCAAGGGGAAGATACAAAGGAAAATCTTAAAATCAAAAGGTTTTTATACTGAAAATTAAACTAATAATAAAAAATGGGTGTTATTTCAGATACGCTAAAGAAACTTAGTGGAAAAAGGCTTGGAAAAATAGAAAAAAAGTGGGTGTTTGATGCTTCTTCTTCTATATCATCAAGCCCAATAGCTGCAGAAATAACTAAAGGGCAGGTAGGCATTGTATTTGGCACACAAGATGGAAAAATGTATATGCTTGATGCTGATGCCCAAATAAAATGGTTCTATTCAATCCAGGAAAAGATTGGTGAAATACAGCAGATGTTTCTTGATGAAGAAACTGCAAAAAGCATTTATGCCTCACCAAAACTTGCTGATATAAACAAAGACGGCAAGAAAGAAGTTCTTTTTGGCTCTGATATCGGAAAATTCTATGCTTTAAGCTCATTAGGAAAGCTTTTATGGGACTTCAGGACAGATGGAGAAATAAGGTCATCTGCCCTTGTGCAGGATAATATGATTATATTTGGCTCTAATGACAAAAATCTTTATGCCCTAAATTTAAAAGGAAAACTTTTATGGAAATTTAAGGCAGACTCAGGAATTGAATCAAGCCCAGCTGTATTGAAAGGCAAAAAAACTCAGATAATATTTGGCTCTAATGATGGCAAAATTTATTCCTTAGATACAAAAGGAAAGTTGTTATGGCAATTCAAAACAAATGGCAAAATAACAGCAAAACCAGCAATAGGGGATATTTATGCTAATAAAAAAAATTATATTGTTATTGGATCTGCTGATAACAACATTTATGCCTTAAATGAGAATGGCAAACTTGAATGGCTCTATGAAACCGAGGGCAGAATATGCTCAAAAGTATGTTTGGCAGATATTAACAATGACAAAAAGCTTGAGATAATCTTTGGATCATGTGACGATAATATATACTGCTTGTCATGCAATGGAAGCAAAATATGGAGTTATGAAACAGACTTTTGGGTTGTTGCAACTCCATTAATACTTGATATAGATAATGATGGAAAACTAGAGGTTATTGCTGGCTCTTATGACAACTCTGTTTATGTTCTTGATGCAGAAGGTACATTCCTTCTTGATTACATGCCAGGAGTTTCAGTAGTGACCCAACAGCCTGGCCATTATCATGATTTAATAACCGCAGAACCAGGGGAATATGTGGGGAAAAAACTTTGGGAATATAAAACAGAAGGGATGATAATTGGCTCTACATTTATTACAAACAATAAAAAACAAAAAGAGATGATTATTGGAATAAAAGAAGGAAAACTGGATAATCTCACTTATAAAAAAGATTAATGGAGGGAAAAATGGTTAAGGAATTAAAAAAAAATCAGGAGTTAAAGAGAATTAAGGTCTATATAAATGGTTTTGATGAGCAACTGCAGGGTGGTGTTCCAGAGGGATATGTCACACTAATTTGCGGTACAGCTGGAACAATGAAAACCAGTATAGCCTTTAATGTCCTATACAATGAGGCACTGGATGGAAAAACAGGATTATATGTTTCACTTGAGCAGTCAGCTAAATCTCTGTTGGAGCATGCAGAAAAAATGGGGTATGACCTTTCAAAAATAAACCTTGTTGTTATGTCAGATATAGCAAAACTAAAGGCAACTATCCAGGATATTAAATCAGCAAAGGGTGGATCATTAGTTATCTCAGATTTGGGTGCAATAAGAAAGCAGATAAAAGAAACTAAAATTGGGCCTAGCGGTGACTGGCTGAATGTTATAAAGAATATAATAAAAAAGCTTAAAGCAGAGGCAAAATGTGATTTGTTTGTCCTTGATTCTTTATCTGCATTATACGTTTTGTCAAGCTTTGATGACCCGAGAACAAAACTGTTCTATATATTTGAGTTTTTGAGGGATGCTGAATTAACAACTTTTTTGATTTCTGAGATGCCTCTTGACAAAAGCAGGTATAGCGAGTATGAGGTTGAGGATTATCTGGCAGATGGAATAATTCTCTTGCAGCATACAGAGAGATTTAGAAAAGTTATAAGGGAAATATCAATTGTTAAGATGAGATCCACTGACTGCAATACAGATGTTTTCACTCTTGAATACAAGAATAAGAAATTCTATGCCTTGCAGGGAGGAAAACCTCCTTTAGTGTAATTCAGGATTTTTCGAAAACAATAAATAGTCATGTATAATTTATATTCCTATGGCTAGAATAACCATTGATATTAAAAAATCCATTGAACAGAATGCTGCTGTTTATTTTGAAAAAGCAAAGAAATCAAGGAAAAAGCTTGAAGGTGCAAAAAAAGCTTTTGAAAAGAGCCAGGATAAGCTAATTTTGTTAAATGAAAAAAAGAAAAAAATAGTTTCAAGTGAGAAAATAACAGAAAAACCAGTTAGAAAAAAAGAATGGTATGAAAAGTTCAGATGGTTCTTAAGCTCAGAGGGATTTCTTTGCATTGGCGGAAGGGATGCAACAACCAATGATATCATAATAAAGAAACATGCTGATAAGAATGATATTGTTTTCCATACAGATATGGCAGGCTCGCCTTTTTTTGTTATCAAAGCAAATAACAGTAAAATAAGCCAAAAAACAATGGAAGAGGCAGCGCAGGCAACAGCATCTTACAGCAGGGCATGGCGTTTGGGCTTGTCAAGCCTTGAAGTGTTTTATGTAAAGCCAGAGCAGCTGACAAAAAAGGCAAACTCAGGCGAGTATATAGCCAAAGGAGCCTTTATGGTGGTAGGCAAGACAAACTATATTCATCCTGTGCTGGAGATAGCAGTTGGCATTAAAGATAATGTAATAATTGGCGGCCCTGTTAATGCAATAAAAACAAATTCTGAAAAATTTGTTATTATAAAACAGGGAAAAGAAAAAACAAGCGAGATTGCAAAAAAAATTAAAAAAATTATTGGCGGAAGCATTGATGAAATAACCTTGTTTATTCCTGCAGGCGGCTCAAGAATTCAAAAAACTAAATAAAAAGGTTTAAATACAATATAAAAAAGTTTTTATTAAAAAGAGGCATTTCATGGAAAACATATTTTTTGATATTGGGCTTATAATAATTGTTGCAACTATTGTTGGCTATCTGGCAAGACTGTTAAAGCAGCCGTTAATTCCTGCGTATATTTTAACAGGGCTTGTAATTGGCCCAATCCTTGGGTTAGTTGAGGACTCAACTATAATATTAACCTTATCTGAGATTGGAATTGCATTTCTTCTTTTTGTTGTTGGCCTTGAACTTAGCTTAAAAAAACTGAGGGATGTTGCCTCAATTGCAGTCTTTGGTGGTTTTATGCAGTTTGTTTCACTTTTCTCATTTGGTTTTTTAATATCAATAGCTCTTCATTTTGCAAAGATTGAGGCAATTTATATTGCATTGATAGTTGCGTTCAGCTCCACAATGGTTGTTGTAAAGCTTTTGTCAGACAAGAGAGAGCTTGATACCCTTCATGGAAGAATAATCATTGGATTCTTATTAATGCAGGATCTTATAGCCATAATTGCTTTATCTGTACTAACAACACTAAACACTTTCTCAATTGCAATACTAATAATCTCCCTGCTAAAAGGAGTTGTCCTGCTTTCAGTAGCAGTGATTGCAAGCAAGTTTATTCTTCCGGGCTTGTTTAGGTTTGCTGCAAAATCACAGGAGCTTTTGTTTTTAATGGCCTTAACAACTTGCTTTTCATTTTGTATTTTTTCTAATTACATTGGCCAGATAATCATATGCTTTTTTAGCATTCCTTTTTTTGATAATATGGTTCTTGGCGATGTTCTTGAATTATTAAAGCCAGGATTTTCAATAGCAATAGGGGCTTTTATTGCAGGGGTTAGCATAGCAAACCTTCCCTATAATGTGGAGATTATTGGAAAAGTAAAGCCATTAAAGGATTTCTTTGCAACTATTTTCTTTGTATCCCTTGGCTTGGAACTGCTGTTGGGTGAGATGCGCACTATCCTCCTTCCATTAGTAGTCTTTACATTATTTGTAATAATCTTCAAGCCCTTGCTGACAATAGTTATATGCAGCCTGTTTAATTACAAAAAAAGGGTATCTTTTTTAACTTCCATATCACTGGCACAGGTATCTGAGTTTTCACTGATAATAGTCGCCCAGGGGCTTATTCTTGGCCATATATCTGAGGGGTTATTTTCCTTAACAGTACTTCTTGCAATTATAACAATAACCCTAACCTCTTATTTTATACAATTTGATAATAGCATGTATATCAGGCTCTCAGGATTTTTGCAGATGTTTGAAAAGATAGGAACTAAAACCAAAAAAATGGAATATCTTCCAGAAGATAAAAAAACAGATGTTATCCTTTGCGGCTACAACCGGATAGGATACAGTATTGTCAGAACAATCCAGAAAATTAAGAAAAGCCTGCTAATAGTTGATTTTAATCCAGATGTTATAAAAAGGTTAATAGCAGGAAAGATACCCTGCATGTATGGCGATGTCGGTGACTCAGAAGTTCTTGAAAGATTAGAGCTGAACAAGGCAGAGATGGTTATATCAACTGTTCCAGAAGAACAGGACAATCTTCTTTTAATAAAGAAAACAAAGGATGTTAATAAAAAAGCACTTATATTTGTAACTGCAAACCAGGTTGAGGAAGCCCTAAAGCTTTATGATGCTGGGGCAGATTATGTCATCTTGCCGCACTTGCTTGGCGGAGAACACGTTTCAATTCTTTTAGAGGATTTCACAGGAAATATAAATAAGATCCTTGAAACAAAATTAAAGCATATAGACGAGCTACACCAAAGAAGAAAACTTGGCAGCGAGCATCCAATGAACCTGAACCATAATGCATAAAATGTTAAATAATAAAAAATTAAAGGAAAAAGCAAAAACACTTGAGCCAGTCATAAGGATTGGAAAAAATGGCCTGACAGAAAGCACAATTAAGGAGATTAAAAAACAGCTCAACAAAAAAAAGCTTATCAAGGTGAAACTTCTAAGGGCATTTATCAGTGATAAAAACAAAAAAGAAGTTGCAAAAGAGATTGCTGAAAAAACAAGCTCCAATCTTATCTACATGGTTGGCTTTGTTATAGTTTTGTATAAAGATTAAATAAGAATATCTTCTGCCTCAGTTAACCTTTTGGTATTGTTTTCAACTATTTTCAGTAAAAATGGTTTTTTGGCCTCATCTTCAATAACCTTAATATCAGAATCCTTAAGTTTTCCAAATATTTTTTTAGCAAGCTTTATTTTCTCTGTTTCAAGTTGTTTTAAATTATTGCTGGTTTTTTTGTTTTTGTATTTAGCAATTAATTTTTGATAATCCTTGTTTTTAGACAAGTCTGTTGAATGCTTAATCTTAAGCCTGTAAAGTATGTTGTCTGTTAAAGAGGCTTCCTGTATCAGTATATCTCCCACTAATTTAGAATAATCAGAGTATCTCTTTAGATTGCCCTTTTTTAATTCAAGATTATTCATGCACTTGTATGAAGCATCAATCATTTCTTTTTTGTTGAATATAAACTCCTGGATCAAAACCCAGTATGGAAATAAGCGGCAGTTTAATGGCCTTGCATCATAAACAGAGCATTTTTCATTTTTGCGCAGTAAGCAGGGCATGTTAATCCCCAGCTCATAACTGAACTTTGTTGGGTTTGCTGGGTCTCCAAATGGGTTTATTCCAACAAAATTTTTAAGGATATAACTTACTGGCTTTTCTAAAAAATCAGAAATCCTTATCAAATCTCCAATTGTAAGGTTTATCTGGGCATAGAATGCGCTGCAGCATTTTCCGCAATTCCTGCACTTAAAGCCTGCTTCCATTATTGCATCTAAAACCTGTACAGGTTTAAGAATGACTTAACTGTTGTATGAATATGATTAACATCTTCAGCAACCTGGCTTTGGAATCTGGCAGTATAACCCTTATAGACAAATTTGTCAAATATTGTTCTCAAAAAAACATAAGTTGGCTTTCCTTCCCACTTATTCTCATAATCTGTTGTGAGATACCCATCAAAAACCATCTGTATCCTGCCCTGGTTTAGCTTTACCTTATGCTTATCTTTTTCAACCTCTACTTCTTTTATGTCAAACATCTGCATTCTTATCTTTATTTCTATCTTGGCATAGTCTGTAATTTTCTTCCATGGCATTATCCAAAGTTCAATGAATTTTCCCTCTGGCTTTACATGCTCTATGTTCTTTAGCTCTCTTTTGTCATAGCCCTTATCCCTGAACCATTTGTCTATTGTCAGGTAAAGATCATTCGCATCAAAAAGACCCTCATAATCCAACCTTAATTCATCAATAATTTGTTCTCTTTCAGCCATTTTTACCACACATCCCCATATTCTGAACCTTTTGCTTGCATGCCCAAGCATTCTTTTGTAATATTATGCAGTTTAAAGACATAATAATATAATTTATCAGTGTAGATATTATCAATTTCTGGCTTGATAATGTATTTTTCATAAAGGTTATTCAGCCATGCCAAAAAAGGGCTCTTGTTCCAGCGCCCCTGCCAGTCTGACTCAACATAACTATTAATGTATATAGTCATTCTTGCCTGGTTCATTTTTTTCTTCTTGCCTTTTTCAATAACCTCAATATCCTTGCGCTCCCATGTATGAAAATCAATAACTATCCAGAATTTAAAATAATCTGTTTCCTTTCTATAAGACTTCCATGTGATTTCATCCTCTTTTCCGCCCAATGGATTTGGTTTGCACTTGTAAGTGGACTCTTCAAAATAATAATCTTTTCTTGTAAGCCAGTTTCTCATGGTTTTATAAAGAAGCTCCATATCAAAAATTCCTTTAAACTTAATAATTTCTGTTGGAGCAGGATATTTGTTCATAAACAGAAAATTGCTATATTTATATATAAAACTTTCGAATTACTCGCCAATTCCTTCCTGTGGCCAGAATCCACCTTCATGCTCTGGCTCCTCAGTGCCAGGCATTAGTTTCCAGTATTCCTTTATTGTTTCCTGTAACCTATAAGCCTCTCTATAAAGCTCAAGTTTGTGCTTTTCAAGATTTGATTTCATAATAACTTTCCAGTAAAGAGTATTAAAATGTTTTAGAAGCCAGTGTTTGCTCCATGTCCCGTTATAATCAGTGACTATTCTTGCATAAACAAATATTTCAAGTTCTCCATTTGCTAACTTCAATTTTTTCCCTTGGTATACTATTTCTACATCTTTGATAGCCACAGTACGCCAATCGATATCTAATTCATATTTGTAATATGCATTTTTATTAGGGATTTTTTCAAGCCTCCACCAGATGATATGCTCTTTAAGCCCTTTCCCAAATTCATGCTGGCTATGAAAAACCTCAGGGAATTCTGGATCATCAGGGCTTGCATATTCCTCTTCAACCACCCACAAATGAAGATATTCATATAACCCTTTAAGGTCAAATGTTCCTTTGTTTTTAACCCTAAACTGTGCTGCTAAGATTGTCATAAAAGAAATATTGCTAGAATTGTTTATAAAACTTTCGAAAACAACTATAAGAATTTATTTTGCTTTCAAATATTTACATACTTCATTAATCTTGATTTTATTCTGCTCCCTTGTCTTTAGATTTTTTATTGTTATTGAATTTTCCTTTAACTCGTCCTCCCCAATAATTCCGACATAAGGAATGCCTAATGAGTCTGCATATGTTATTGCCTGGCCCATCCTCTTCTCTTTTAAGTCCATATCTACATTTAATCCATTATTTCTTAAAGAACAAGCAATCTTTAAGCATTCTTTTGCTGTGTTGATTGGGATAAGATATAATTCTGTATTTGATAATTTAATATTCTTTTTAATATCTTTCAAAATCATGGCAATTCTTTCAAGTCCAAATGAAAATCCAACTGCAGGAATTTCTTTTTTGATTCCCATAAAAGCCCCAATCATATTATCAAACCTGCCGCCTGCAAGAACAGCTGACTTGACAACAGACTTATCTTTAAGATACACCTCAATTGTTGTTCCGGTATAATAATCCAATCCTCTTGCTAAGCTTGGGTCAAACTCAATAAAGTCAAGGCCCATGCTTTTTGAGTAGTCTAATAACTGCTTTATCTCATTAAGACCTTGTTTGCCGTTTTTTGATGAAATAATTTCTGTTAGCTTTTTATAGGTTTCATTATTGTTCTTTGCTTTGGTTATTGTAGGTATTAGCTTATCAACTGTGTTTTTAGGCAATAATGAATTTATTTCCTTTTTAACTCCCTCAATTCCAATCTTATCCATCTTATCAAGGATTATTATAGCATTAAACTTATCCTTGTCTGGAACACCAGAATATTCAAGAATTCCATCAAGCAGCTTTCGGTTGTTAATCTTGACTGTAATATTACCGAGCTCCAACTCTTTAAAGCAATTCTGTGCCAGTGCAAGAAGCTCTGCCTCTGCAATCATATCCTTGACTCCCAGAATATCAACATCGCATTGTGTAAACACTCTGTATCTGCCTTGCTCTGGCTGTGTTGGTCCGTCCCTGAAAACCTCGCCAATAACATACCTCTTAAAAGGGAATTTTACATCTTTGTTTGATGCAACAAACCTTGCTAAAGGCAAGGTCTGGTCAAACCTTAATGCCAGCTCTCTCTTGCCCTGATCTTTAAGGGTAAATATCTCTTTTTGAATTTCTTCTCCTCCCTTGAATTTCACTGTTTCTGCTCTTTCAATCATTGGAGTTTCAATAGGATTATAGCCGTACCTCTCAAAAACTCTTTTGAGAGCATCCTTTATCTCATTCCTGAGTATGGCATCCTTGCCATACCAGTCCTTTACTCCTTTTGCAATCTTGAATTCTTTTGGCATTTTAATCTATTCTTAGTCTTTATTGAATCTTAATAAATCTTTTGATTTTAGTAGAAACTTATTTATATTAATAGCTGCCTTTAAATATAAAATGCTAGTCGGTGTTGTTGGAAAGGCAAATGTTGGAAAGAGCACATTTTTTAAGGCCCTTACATTGGCAAATGTTCAGATAGAAAATTATCCCTTTGCTACCATCAAGCCAAATCATGGAATGGGTTATGTAAGGATTGAATGTGCTGATAAATTCTTTAATGTCCAGTGCAATCCAAGAGAGGGGTATTGCATAAAACACAACAGGTTTGTTCCTGTTGATTTAATTGATGTTGCTGGTTTGGTTCCAGGAGCTTATGAAGGAAAAGGAATGGGAAACCAGTTTCTTGATGACTTAAGGCAGGCAGATGTTTTAATCCATGTGGTTGATGCATCTGGCGGAACAAATGAGCTTGGAGAGCCTATAACGCCTGGCTCATATGACCCATGCAATGATATAAGGTTTCTTGAAATTGAGCTGGATATGTGGTATTTGAGACTGATAAAAAAAGGATGGGACAGGTTTGCAAAAGCAGTCCAGCAGGAGAAAGACCATAAGGAAAAAATTGTAAAAGATATTACAAAGCATCTCAGCGGACTTAAAGTGGATGAAGAAATGGTTGAAGAGGTTTTAAGCAAGCTTGATTTAGACAGAAACAATATATACTCCTGGAGCGAAGAAGATTTAAAAAAAATAGCAATAGAACTGAGAAAGAAAACAAAAAAGATGATTATTGCTGCAAATAAAATTGATGTGCCTGTTGCAAAAGAAAATCTTGAAAAGATGAAAAAAGAATTCCCTAAATATTTAATTGTTGGCTGCAGTGCAGAATCAGAGCTTGCATTAAAAGAGGCATCAAAAAATGGCCTGATTGAATATACTCCCGGAGATAGTGACTTTAAAATTTTAGAGCCAGACAAGCTTAATGAAAAGCAGAAAAATGCCCTTAATTTCATAAAGAAAAACATTCTTGATGTTTTTGAGAATACTGGTGTCCAGCAGGTTATAAACTTAGCTGTATTCGATTTATTAAAGTATATTGCAATATTTCCTGGCGGAATAAATAAACTTGCTGATTCAGATGGAAATATTTTGCCAGATTGTTTTTTAATGCCTCCAGGAACAACTGCGCTTGATTTTGCTTACAGGCTTCACACAGACTTTGGAAACAATTTTATAAAGGCAATTGATGTAAAAAATAAGATAACAATTGGAAAAGAACACAAGCTAAAAAAAGAGGATGTAATTGAAATTATGAGTGGAAAATAATCCGAAAGAATTATAAACAAAAGAAAGTATTTAATGCTTAGAGGTGACGATTTGGCAGATCTAAAGGAATTTAAATTTAAAGAAGAAAAAGCAGAGGATGCCCATCTTCAGAAAGATATTCCAACAGGGTATCCAGAACCATTAAAGAGGTACTGGTTAAGCCTTGAATCGCCAAATGAATCCATTGAAGAGTTTTATTTCTGGGTAGTCAACCTCTTAAAGAATGATTTAGGCTATAATGACATTGAAAAATTAATGGATGTATTTGCAGCATCACAGCATTCTGCATTTTTTGGTGTTGCAATGCAGCGAACTGGAAGTTACCAAGATAAGGTTTCACAGTTCCTTGCAACAATAGGCAAGATGGTAAAGGAACTATTCCAGCTTGTCAGGGAAATAAGAATTCTTGATGAAAGGCTTGATTATTATAAGGATAGCTATGATGAAAGTAGTAAAAGTAAGGAAAGTGCTGAAATCACATTAAAAGGCATATGGATTGATATGGTCGAAGGTGGAGCTAAAAGTCCGGCATCTGTTTATGGCATGGCTCGTGAATTGGAGTTTACTGTTCTGCCAGACCTTTTCTTTAGCACACATCCAGCAACAAGCAAGGATGTTGATGAGGTTGTTGATAAACTTGAATTTAACAGAAAAGTAAGAGAAGTCTTGAAAAGAAAGCTAAGGGCTTTTCTTGAATGGAAAGAGCATACTTACAAAGAGCTAAAAACAAGAAGAAAATTCACACTGAAGTTTCTAAGACAGCACTATGATGTGATAAAGATGTATATGAGCTGGGTAAAGCCATACCTCAAATATATTAAAATGCTGCGCTCATCTGAAAAAAAAATGGACAGCCCTAATCTTATAGGTGCTTTTGAGGGCTCAATGATTGAGATTGAGATTCTTGCAAAAAAATTACCATTCAATAAAATAACAGGAAAAACAAAAAATACTACATATAAAGCATGCATCCTAGCAAATTTTGATTATAGGACAACACCGGATATGAAATTTGTAAGCGAGGGTTATCAAAGGGGGCCAACCCATATAGGGCGGGTTGACATGAAGCTTAGATCATATGCCTGGAGTGAAAAAGAGATTGAAAATTACAAAACATATCGCGCTAAGGAAGATATGGAACTTCTTGGAGAGATTGATCCTTCAATCTCAGCAGCAATGGAAGCCTTGGGTGAGGAGTTTGAGAATTATCTGAGAGAGGCTGGGGAAGAAACAAAAAAAGAAGAAGAGCCAAAAAAACAGGATTCAGTATTTGAGCCTTTTATTTCAATATTCAATGGATTTAAAGAAATAGGCACAGCATTTACAGGAATAAAAGGTTCTGCGTCTGATAAACCCAGTTTATCCAAATTTGAGGAAAATAATGAAAGGAATGCGGCTGGTGGTGAAGCAGGAGCAACTATGTGGTTGATTTATAAGAACTTCAGAAAAGCCCATGGCATGATAGCCTGGTAACTAATATGGTTACAAAATTAAATGAAATAAAAAAACTTTCCCCTGAAGAAAGGATAGAAAAACTAAAAAAAATTGAGGAAGAAAACAAGAAAGAGATTAATGAAGCAGAAAAGATTATCAAGGATTCTATTAGGGAAATTAATGTTAAAGAAAAAATAAGAGATTTGCCAATTCCTCAAATCAAGGCAGTTGATATAGAAAGCCTTTTTTCGCCAGAGGAGAAAGAAGTTTTTGCAGTAAAAAGATACAAAGATTTAGTGGTTAGACATGCTGAAGAAGAAAAAGCTGAAATTCCTTTAGAGGAAACAGTTAAGCAAGAAGAACCAAGGGCAACAAAAGAAGAATTAGCAGCGCACATCAAATATCAGGTATTGGCTAACGAGTTAAGAAGAGAGCCAACAGAAAATGTTGTGCAGGAGTTAGAGAACATATATCATCAGGTAATAGAAGGCACAGGGGTTACAGGAGATCAGATGACAATGGCTTATGCTGCAAATGTTGTTGCAAGAGAAAGGCAGCAGGAGATTGAAAGAGGCACTTATGGAAGACTTGATGAACAAGTGTCTAACCAGCTTGATATAGCAAGGCAAATATTTAAATCAATACAGGACAAATACAAATTAAGGTAAAAATGATTTACGGATATAACAGCCCAATGGACAGGAATTATGATGTAAAGAACGGTGAACCAGAAGAAAAAATCCTTGGTATAAAGGATATAGGATTAGCAATGGCAATGGGTATTGGAGCAAGAAACATACCAGAGATTGCAAGCAAGATACGGTCAGGGGCAGGCAGTCTTGAAATACAGTTTATGGGTGCTGGCCGAGGCTCACAGCAGGGTGAAACACCGGGGATGTTTGGAAAATACCACAGGCAGGCTTTAAGGGAGTTAAGCAAAGTAAGTGATGTTAGCCTAACAACCCATGCTTCAGTTGGAATTCCTGGGCTTGCCGGCCAGGATCAGCAGGGCAATTTCAGTGATGAGCAGAGAAAAATGGCTCTTGATGAAGTCAAGAGGGCAATTGAGTTTGCAGCAGATACTGCGCTTAGCGGCTCTGTTGTTATACATACAGGCGAGTTTCAGAGGCCAATCTCTGAAGAGCAATGGGCAGAAGGTGGAAAGAAGTTCAGTGGATTTGAAAAAGAGGAGGAAAAAGCTGTTATAAGAGTTGTAAATAAAAAAACAGGGCAGGTTTTAACACAGATAAGAAAAAATGAAGAAGTTAGCAGGCCTGTCTGGCGTAGGAATAAAAATGATGAGTATATTGATTATGATGGAAATGTTGTTTCCAGAGGAGAAAGGGTTCCTGTTTTCAACAAAGAGAAAGGTACATTTGATGTTAAAGATGTGAAGTGGGAATCATTTGTAGATGAAGCAAAGGAGATGACAGAAGAAAATAGAAAAAAATATGGAGCAAATTTTGATAAAGAAAAACATACTGTAACACCTGAAGAGGCTTTTCTTATAGCAACAACAGAAGGACAGGCAAGAATAGCAAAAGGGTGGGCCCTGAATTATTCAGAAGGATTAAACAAAGAATTTGATCTTTTAAAACAATTAAAGGAAGAAAAAGAAATGCTTGAGGAAAACCTGAAAACAATGCCAGAAGATGAAAAATGGAAAATAAAAAATAAGATTAAAAGGATTGAAGAAGGAGAGGGAAGACAAAACCCTGGAATAAAAGATTTGGAACAATCAATAAAAGCCCGTCAGGAGATGGTAACAGGGCAATTACAGCAAGCAAATGACCAGGAAAGGCTTGGAGAAAATGTTATGAGCGCCAAGAAATATGCTCTTGAAAAAAGCTTTAGCGGATATGCTTTAAGCGGCATGCGTGCCATGGAAGAAACAAAGAAAAAAAACCTTGAAAAGCCGCTTTTCATAACAATGGAAAATATCTTCCCAGAAAGCTATGGAGGGCATCCTGAGGAGCTTAAAAAACTGGTTCTTGAAAGCAGGAAGGAAATGGAAAAAATGCTTATGAAAAAAGGAAGTTCTGAGTCAGAGGCAAAACAGCTTGCAGAAACGCATATAAAAGCAACGCTTGATACTGGTCATCTAAACCTATGGAGAAAATATTTCAACGGCCCTGAAAAAGAGTTTGATAAATGGGTATTGGATCAGACAGAAGATTTGGCAAAATCAAAAATTATTGGAAATGTGCATCTGGCAGATAATTTTGGATATCAGGATGAGCACCTTGCTCCTGGGCAGGGAAATGCCCCTATAAAAGAAATGATTAAGATATTAAAAAAACACGGCTATAAAGGAGCATACACTGTTGAGTGCGGCTCATCTGCCACAACAGATGCATCTTATTTTCATGGGATGATGAAAACATGGGAATATCTGGGCTCTCCTGTTTATTCAATGGGTGCTGCACGCGACGGACTTCCTCCAGCGCAATGGCAAAATATCCAGCATTCGTATTTTGGGCAAACTTATCCTCCATCTTTTGTATTTGGGGCATATTCACCTTCAAATGAATGGACGCTGTGGAGCAATGTTCCAATGGAGTAGATTGTTAAATAAATTTTAAATATTTAAAATCAAAAAGCTTAATAAATAAAGGCATTTAATTTTAAAAAAAGAGGTGTTATAATGAAATTCAGCTTAAAAAAGCAAAATGTTGGTGTTGCCAACTACAAAAAACAGGATTTTGATATTGCCTATGAATTCTCAAAAAAGATATATGAAGAAATGAAAGATTTGATAAAGGCAACAGTTTTGTTTGGAAGCTCTGCAAGGAAAACAACCAGCCAGGGAGATATTGATGTTCTTGTTATTATAGATGACTTAACAGTCAGGCTTACTCCAGAGCTTACTGAAGCATACACCTTAATAACTGAAAAGCTTATTACAGAGATTTCTCCAATGCTTCATATAACAACATTAAAGCTTACTGCTTTCTGGGAATATGTCAGGGCAGGAGATCCTATTATAATAAATATGTTAAGAGAAGGTATTGCACTGCTTGACACAGGATTTTTTGAGCCAATACAATTTTTGCTAAAACAGGGCAGGATAAGGCCAACCCATGAAAGCGTGTGGTCATATTTTGCAAAAGCACCCTCAACTTTGTATAATTCAAAATGGCATCTACTACAGGCAACAATTGATCTGTATTGGGCTGTTATTGACGCAGCACACTCTGCGCTTATGAAGCTTGGCGAGATTCCGCCAAGTCCAGAGCATGTGGCAGATATGATGCAGATATATATGGTAAACAAGGGCCTTATTGATAAAAAGTATGCAGATACAATGAAAAAGTTTTATACACTGTCAAAGAATATAAACCATAGGGAGATAAAAGAGATTTCTGGCAGGGATTATGACGCTTATTATAAGGAAGCGCAGGATTTTGTCTATAAAATAAGGGAGTTTATTGAAGATAAATAAGCTAATTGTTTTTAAATTTTAACTTGTTTAGTATAGAAATTATTTTATAATAGTTATACTTACACTATAAAACTTAAAGGGTATATAATGGAACAAAATCCAAAAACATTAAATGAAATGCTAACTAATAGTGTTAGTTCATATGGTGGCAGGACTGCTTTTAAGGTAAAAAAAGACAATATATTTGAACCAATATCTTATGAAGAATTCTATAACAAAATTAAAAGTTTTGGAACTGGTTTACTGGCTGTTGGAATAAAGAAATCTGACCATATAGGCATTATAAGTGATAATCGACTTGAATGGATAGTATCCAGCCTGGCTATTAATGGCCTCAGAGCTGTAGATATTCCACTGCCAGGAAGCACTGGATATGAGGATGTCTCTTTCAAGCTTAATCACTCAGATTCAAAAGCTGTTATATTTGAGGGAGAAAAACAATTATCTGAGTTTTATAACGTAAAAAAAGATTTGCCTGAAATAAAAAATATAATATTGTTTGATAAGGTTAATATGTTTGCAAAAAAAGGAGAGCATATTCCTGAATGGGCAAACCAGTCTGATTTTGAAGAAAATAAAAAAATAAATAAGGAGTTCTATTCAAAAGTTAAATCATTGATAAATAACAGAAATAAAAATATTATTTTATCACCCGATGCAAAAAAATATCTAGAAAAATATCTAGATGAAAACACCGAAAATCTTCTAAAGAAGAATAATGAAAAAACTGGCAGCTCTGTGAAAGAAAACATATTGAAAAGAGCAATAGTAGTAGACAAGAAGTATAATAAAGAACATTCCCACTCAATTTTTTCTTTCGATGAAATAACTAAGAAGGGTAAGAATTTATTAAATAAAGGAAATACATTATTTGCAGATATATCAAAAAGTGCAGAGCCAGATGATTTGATTACAATAATCTACACTTCTGGAACAACCGGAAATCCAAAAGGTGTTATGCTTACTAACAAAAACTTTATGCATAATATAAAGAATGCCCCACCGGCGATAGGAATAAATAAAGAAGATAATTTATTATCAGTTCTGCCATCCTGGCATATCTACGAAAGAATAGTAGAATATTGTACAATAAGTGTTGGAGCCTCAACTGCTTACAGTAAACCCTTTAAACAGATTCTTCTGCCAGATCTTAAAGCAGAAAAACCCACGCTTATGTGTAGTGTACCAAGAATATGGGAAAGCCTGCATAAGGGAATTAAGGATAATGTTAACAAAAGCAGCTCTATTAAAAGATTTATGTTTAACATGGCTATTAATGTAGGGGAAGAATACAAGGAAGCTGAAAGGATATTAGATAATAAGAATCCTTTGTTTGATAGATTAAACTATACACCTGAAGAACTGGAACAAGCCAGAAGAACGGTTAAAAGATTAGGCTGGAAATATAAACTGGCTGATAAATTGGTCTTTAAAAAGATAAGAGAAGTAACTGGAGGAAACCTAAGGTTTGCTATCAGTGCTGGGGGAGCACTTACTGAATCCACAGACATATTTTTTAATACAATTGGGATAAGAGTCTGTGAGGGGTATGGATTAACTGAAACATCCCCTGTTCTTACTGGCAGAACAGAAAAGGAAGACATTATATTTACAGTAGGAGCACCAATACCTGGTGTAAAAATAAAGATAGTGGATAAAGATAATTATAGTATGGAATTGCCTAATGGTAAGGTAGGTATTGTACTGACTAAGGGAGAGATGGTTATGAAAGGCTACTACAAAAACCCGGAAAAAACAGATGAAGTTATTAAAGATGGATGGTTTAATACAGGGGACTTAGGCAAGAAAACTTATAATGGAAAATATCTTAAGTTAGTTGGAAGAATAAAGGATACTATAGTCTTAAGAGGAGGAGAAAATATTGAACCATTGGTTCTTGAAGACAAGCTAAATGAAAGCAATTACATTCATCAGGTTATTGTTGTTGGGCAGGACAAATCGCGTTTAGGGGCATTAATAGTTCCTGATAAAGAAAAATTAAAAGAATATGCCAAAAATAATAATATTGAATACAAAAATATTGAAGAGTTAATACAAAGTAAAGAGATAATATCCTTATTTCAAGAAGAACAGAAAAGACTGGTTTCAAAAGAGCGTGGATTTAAGCCGTATGAATCAGTGATGGGTGTTAGTCTGCTTCCCAAGGAATTCACTATTGAAGCAGGGGATTTAACTGAAACCCTGAAAATGAAAAGATTTGAGATACATAAAAAATATAAACAAGATATAGACAGGATATGTGGATAATC
>PCYE01000025.1:42940-44050 GCA_002762865.1 Candidatus Woesearchaeota archaeon CG10_big_fil_rev_8_21_14_0_10_33_12
ACTTTGATAAAGAAAAAAAAGACTGCCTGAATAGGATTGACAAGTCTAAAAAAGGTTCAGTAGACAAAGAAATAAGACAATTGGTTGATTGTATTAATTCTCTTTCAGACTATTACACAACATCATCATGCTCTGGCAGAATACTTTTGATAATAATACCAAAATCAGGAAAAAAATGCGATGTTGATTTCTTATTGGCAAGCCATGATAAAGTTAACTTTAAAGAAATTAAAGCATGTTTAGAAAATATCCCGGAGCAGGATTTATGGTTTAGGCAGGAGTCAATGATACTGCATGTTGCATGCAGAACAATTGAGGATGCCCAGAAAATTCTTGATTTAAGCACCTTGGCTGGCTTTAAACATTCTGGCATAATAACAACAAAAAAGAAAATTATTGTTGAGATAATCGGCTCTGAGCAGTTTGATACTATAATTGCAAAGCATGGCAATGTTTTTGTCAGCGATGAACATTTAAGACTGCTTGTCAGTGAAGCAAATAAAAAGCTTGAAATAAACAGCAGGAAAATAAAGAAATTCTATGAACGCATTGAAAGCCTTAAAGCTCAAATGGCTCAGTCTTCTTAAAACTATACAGTAAAATGCCTGCAAAAAATATTGATGCTGTTACTATAAGGCCTTTTATATCAATCTCTGCAAAATTATTTTTTAAATTGGTTTGTTTTACTACATTGCTGTTAATTTTAAATAAAGAGCTATTTCCTAATTCTTTGTTTTTATTGGTTTTGTTTTGAATTTCTTGTGTAATATTAAATTTGATTTCTTTTGAAGAAAAGTTAATATTGCTGTTACTCAATTCATCTTTATTATCAGCAACAAAAAGAGTTGCCTTGATTGCAACAGCAGGACTGAGACTAATCTGGTTGGTTTTAGAATCTATTTGTTTTATGTAGATATTTGCATGGTATGTTTCGGAGTTAATATTTTGAGGAATATTAACTATCATTTTTATGTTAGTGCTTTTGCCTGAAAGAATTGAAACCTTATTTGGAATGAACTCAAACCAGTCTTCATAGTCAGTTGTATATATAAGATAACTTGTTTCTATGTCTTGTGTGTTAAACAGGCTGAATTCTCTTTCAACAGGATT
>PCYE01000025.1:44064-46655 GCA_002762865.1 Candidatus Woesearchaeota archaeon CG10_big_fil_rev_8_21_14_0_10_33_12
CACCAAAATCAATTCTTGCAGGAGAAACACCAATAGAGCTTGATGTTGCAAATGTAAGCAAAAAAATAATAAATGATAAAATAATAAGCCTCATCTTCAGTCAGCAATAGCTGTTATTGTTATAGAGCCAGAATAGCTTCCTATTTTTGTTTCTTCTGGTATATGCAATTTTAGGTTCATATTTTCATAACTTGACTCTCCATATATAAGATTAATGTCTGCTATTGCTGGATTGTTTAACAAAGGAACGAATGAAGATGCACTAAACTGGTATTGCAAATTGCTTATATTAATTATTTCTTCACCAGTTGTTAAATCTGTACCACTAATTTCAAGATCAGAAACAAGATTTCCAATGTTTTGGATAGTTAAACCACTACTTCCATCAAGGGATTTATTTGTTCCAGTAGTAATCTCATCAAAATTAAGAGTATCAAAGTTGATATCAACAGCCAAGAGCTCAAGATATTCAAACTCTGATGTTTTGATTTCCTCTGAACTGCTGCTATCAATTGTTTTAACCTCTATTGTATATGTTCCAGGAGCGTCATAAAAACTCATATTTGCTTTGCCTTCATAAATGGCTTCATATTCACTTATTGTTTCTTTTCTCAAAAGCTCTATCTCATTGCTGTTGATTGTTGTAGTCACACTAACAATATTATCTATGCTGTCATCATCACCTACAACAACACTTATTGTAATCTCTTTATTTTCTCCTGCATTAGGCATTACCTGGAATCCTTCTGTGTTATAATAATCTGGTGAGATGCTTATATTGTTAATAGATGGCTTTTGTCCAATAACATTAACATAAATTGATATTGTTTTTGGCTCTGCAGTTGGATTTGGTTCTGAAGAGATGCTACTAACACTATTCTCAGAGCCAGGAGTTCCTTTTTCTGAAATGCTTTCAGCCCAATTATCTTCATTGCTTTCTTGGTCAGGATTTTTTCTCTCCAGGCTTTTGCTGTTTCCATCTGCACCCCAGCTCGGTAAATAGTCAACACAATCAACCAATGTCAGTGAGTTGTCTTTAATGCATATAAGCTCGCCAAGATTGCCCAATGAAAAAGTAGTATCAATAAGAGTCTTATTAAAATCAGGATAATCCAATAAAAAACTATCAGCATTATCAGTTATAACAGCATACTCATTGCAGGGAATAATCAAATCACCCTGGGAAACTGTTAGTCCATGATTAACATCATTTTCATATAGTTTCCATTCGCTGATATCCACACTAAAATCCTCGTTGTTGTACAGTTCTATCCACTCGCGGCCAGTGTCTGTTCCATCTGGATTGTACATTATCTCATTTATTACAATTGCATCTGCACTCTTTGCCATAAGAAAAACAAGGCAAAGCCAAACAATCAAACAAAATTTTTTATTATACATTATCACACCCCTAAAATTAAATCAGAATAGGTAGATAAAAAATAGTTTTTAACACTTTCCAAGAAAAAACATTCAAATATCCGCTATAAAAAGAAATCTTTTGTTTTTTATGAAAAATTTTACAATCTTAGATTAAAAAAGTCTAAAAATTAGAATAAAATTAAAACAAAAAATAAAAAAATAAATAATTAAAAAATTATCTTCTTGATTTAAATCTAAGCATAATTCCATCTGAATCCTTAGTATATTCTGGTCCTGGTTGTGATAGCAATTCAATACATTTATCAAGACTATCTGCAGCTCCAGTTCGAATAGCTTTTAATTCCTCAAGATAAGATCTTAATCTTTCATCAACCATAGGTGGTTGATTTAATGGCCATCTTGGTCCAGACAGATAGCTAAAGTTATGTCCACTAGGTTGATCGTTTTCAAAGAAATATTGACTAATGCTTCTATCTTTAAACTGTTTTGAAGTCCAGAATTTACCAAAATAAGCAATGCTTACTCCATCTTTTATACCAACAAACAATTCATTAACAATACCATTTGGATACTCTTCTTCAACAATCTGTTTCAAATGCTCAAGTGTATATGGTTTAACTCTTAATTCTTTATCAGTTTCTGATAAATTCAATGATATGTCTGTTGAATATTTTTTTGGAATATATTTTTCAGAAGTAGTCAAGTCTATCCCATATTCTCCGATATGTATTATCTTCAAAAAATGTTTTATTGGTTTAGATTCCCATACCATTTTTAATCAAAATTAAATAAAAAAAATAATTTAAAAAATTATTTTGAGAGTAGTTTGAAGAACAATACCAATAAGATTAGTCCCAATATTACTACTGTAGCTACTAACAAAATAAGGTATAAGCTTGTGTCTTGGAAAGAAACCTCTCTGGTTATTTGACCAGTAGGTAGTGTTGTTTCTTCTTCTGTTACTGGTTCAACAATAACTTCTTCTTCCTCTTCTGGAATAACTTCTTCCTCTTCTTCTGCAGGAGATGTTGTTACACACTTGCTTATCACAAGGTCTGTTGAGCCATAAGCATTTAACTCAAAGTCTTTATCCTTATAGTCTGATGAATCATAATACATCTTTGTAATTACTTTATATATTCCTGGTGCAACATTATCCTTTACTGTTATTGTATAGGATTTGCTCCAGTCATCCCCTTCATCAATCT
>PCYE01000021.1:0-40716 GCA_002762865.1 Candidatus Woesearchaeota archaeon CG10_big_fil_rev_8_21_14_0_10_33_12
CCAGAATTTCTTACACACAAATTTAGCAGATGTTTCTTCAGATTAGGGGCTTACACATAGCAATTTAATTCGAAACCTTTATAAGCTCTGATTTTTTTATACTTTGTATGTTAAGTTTACACTGTAAAGAATGCAACTATAAGTTCACTCCAAAGAAGGATGTAATACCAAAAACATGCCCTTTCTGCGGAAAAGAAGGGACTTTAGAGAAAGTAAAGCCAATGCAGAAGATAATAGACGAAGTTATTGATGAGATGGATTCATAATTAAGCAATAATCAGTCTAATAGTTTTATATGCTCTGGCTTTGTGAAAAAATCCTCTTTTTTTAGGTCCTCAATAATAAAGAATTCTTTTTTCTTTTTTATCTTAAATTTTTCAAGGCTATCAGAAAATTCCTCAAACCCTTTCATATCTTTAAATACTGCTTCAACAAAGAAATCAAAGCTATTGTTAAGCCTTAATATGGAATTTATATTCTTATTTTCCAATAAAAAGTCTTTAAGCTCCTGCTTTTTTTTATTATTAGCTTCTAATACAAAATTAATTCTTAATCCAAAACCAAGCTTCTGAAAGTCAAGCAGTGGGGAATATTTTGATATTGTATTTTTTCCAAGCTTGCCTACTTTATCAAAAACAGTTGATATTGGAATCCCTGTTTCGCGACTTATCATTGTAAGGCTTTTCCTTGAATCTGCTCTTAAGTGTGTTAAAATCAATAACTCTTTTTTTGTCAGCAACAATCTCACCAAACAGCAATAAGAAAGACATGTTTATATTGCTTTACCAAAAAAAATCAATAAATTTTTGTGAACTCCGGAAGATATTCAAAAGTGATCTTAATACATTCTTGGCAAAAAATAGAAAAATTAATTCATTCAATCTTTAAAGCTTTCATTATTTTGTTAAGCTTTTCGTTGATTATATCAAAATCCCTGTTAGAAGTCTTATCAGAACTTCCTTTATTTTTTTTTGCAAAACAGTCATTGCAATAGACAGGCTTGGTTGAAGTTGGTCTGAAAGGAACCTCACATTCTTTTCCGCAGGAAGAGCAAATAACTTTAGTCATCTCAATATCTCGCCTGTTTCTGCTGTAGCTGTTAGAATCTCTTCTAGAATCTCTCCTACCACTCTTATGAACGTCTTCAAAATTCCTCCTACCCATATTATCTCTCTTTGAAGGACTATCTTTAAAATCTCTTTTGCTTTTTCTTTCTCTTGAATATTCAAATCTTGCCATAAATATATAGAAATGGCATTAGTATATAAAGTTATGTGAAAATTATTGGAAATATTTGGAAAAAAAATCAAAAATAGGATGCAATAGGGAAGATTTGAAGAAGTTCAACAATAAATCTTTTGTTCTCTATCTTTTAGCCCGAATTCTGAATTAGGCATAGCATCGGAACTCCTATTATATTTTCCAATAGGAGTTTTGTTTAAACCAGATTATAAGATTTTATCCCAGAACATCGAAAAATATATATATAGACACATAGACAATCTAATATAATGGTTAAATACCATAAAAAAGAGGTGCTAAAGATGAAACAAATATTTTTTATTTGTGTATTAATAACTTTCATACTGGTTTCTGGTTGTGTACAACAGACACCTGCAACTACTGAAGAATCCGAAGAAAAGATGATTGTGATAGGACTTTCTCTATCTGACATGCGTGTAGAAAGATGGCAAACTGACAGAGACTTTTTTATAGAAAGGGCTGAAGAACTAGGCGCATCTGTTATAGCAGTATCAGCTGATTTAAGTGCAGATGTTCAGGAATCACAAGCAGAGAACTTAATTCTTCAGGGAATTGATGTTTTAGTCATTGTGGCTAATGATGGTGAAAAGGCAGCAGCAATAGTTGAAAAAGCTAATGAAGCAGGAATTAAAGTCATTGCTTATGACAGGCTAATAAAGAATTCTGACTTGGATTATTATATTTCTTTTGATAATGTCAAAGTAGGAGAATATGAGGCAAAAGGAGTGTTAGATGTTGTAAGTAAGGGTGACTTTGTATATCTGGGTGGTTCACCTACAGATAACAATGCTTTCCTTGTGAAAGAGGGAACTTTTAATCTTTTACAGCCTAAAATAGACAGTGGAGATATAACTTTAGTGCTGGATGTATTTAATGATGGCTGGAAATCTGAAGAAGCATATAGACAACTGAAAGCATACCTATCTGAGAATAAGAAGGTTGATGCAGTAGTCTGTGCTAATGATGGTACAGCATTAGGTGCTATTCAGGCTTTAGAAGAGTTTGGTCTTGCAGGAAAAGTGCCTGTATCTGGACAGGATGCTTCTTTAGGAGCTTGCCAGATGATTGCTGAAGGCAAACAAACAGTTAGTGTTTATAAGCCTATTAAGACCATTGCTTACAAAGCAGCAGAAATGGCAGTAGCTATAGCAAAAGGTGAGACTATAGAAACCAAGCAGATAGTTAATAATGGAAAAGTTGATGTACCATCTTATTTATTGGATGTGGAGATGGTCACAAAGGATACTTTAATGAATACAGTAATTAAAGATGGTTTTCAGTCATATGATGACATATACCAGAATATACCTGAGAACGAGAGACCAGCAAAAGATTAAATATTTTCATTCATTTTTTATTAAGAATAGATAGTGATAAGTAAAAAGATGTCTAAAAAAAGAAATATCTTAAATAGAAATATCTTAAATAGTATAAGATTTAAGTTATTATTTTCTTTTATAATTGTTATCATTGTCTTATCATTACAGACAGTTTATTTAGCAAAGGTTCATTTTCAGATTGTTGAACAATATAAAGAAGCTAGTGATAACCTAATTCTTGAAAATAAATTTACTGAGTATGTTCCTGAGTTTATACAGTCTTATTATAATTTAATTAATACCCCTAATAGTCAAGAGAGGTTGTATAAATACAATCAGCTTCATAATGAAATTGAAGAAACTTTTTCTAAACTTGATAATGCTATTATTAGTGAGGATAGCAAAATTACTTACAGAGGACTAAAAAATTATATTATGAATATAATAAATAGTGGTGATGAAGGTGTTAAAGATATTCAGGCAGGCAGGCTAATAGAATCTATTCGTGTATATGAGAATATGATTAATAAACAAAGTTTCTTAATTGAGAATACTGGAAATTTGATACTTAAAGATATTTCTTATGCAGAAGAGTTGCAAAAGAAAATAGAACAAACCCATAAAAATACAATTAATCTGATGTTAATATTAATCTTCTTTATAACTTCTGGATGTGTTCTATTTGTTCTATTTTTTGCAAAAAAGATTACTGATCCAATTATTAATTTATCAAAAATAGCAACCCGCATTAGTGAAGGAAACCTAAAGTTAAATGTAAGTAAAAATTTACTTGAAAAAAAAGATGAAATAGGAACCTTATCTAATTCTTTCGATACCATGCTTAAGAGGATTAATGCAGAGATTGAGTCGCAGAAAAAAATAAGTAATGATTTGGTTAAATCCAGAAAAGACCTAGAAAACAGAAATGAGGAACTTGAAAAATTTAATAGAATGGTTATTGGCAGAGAATTAAAGATGGTAGAATTAAAGAAAAAGATAAAAGAGCTTGAAGAAAAACTTCAGAAGAAGTAAGTAACGGAACTCTTGTCATGTTTATTAATCTCGTTAATTATCTCAACATTTTCAGAATTTTCTGTAAATGCTCCATCTGAATTTTTTTCGATGTGTATAGTGAAGATTATTTTATAGAAATTTTTTCTGCTCCACAGTAAATTTCTTTAACATTTAGAATTATTCCTGATTTTGGATATGTTGTTGAACCTGATCTTTTATCTTCAACCCATTCAACTGTCTCTTTAAAAATAGGGTCATCTTTATGAAATTCAATAGTACCTTTAATTTGATATGATTTTTTATTTTCTTTATCTAATACAACAAAAGAGAGTTTAGGATTTTCAATTAAATTTTTTTCAGTTTTGAAAAATTTATTATTTGCAATTAAAATTTGTTCATCACTATGTACTTTAAAAAATTTTAAATAAATAATATTTGGAGTACCTTCTTTTGATGAAGTTGATAAAATATGTAACTCTTGTTTATTAATAACTTCCTGAATATATTTTGGGATTTTCATAATAAAATATCAAATTTCTATGATTATATAAAACTTTCGTCCTTTTTTAAATTATTAAATCCTTTTTCTCGATTTTGTATAACATAAGGATTCTTGTTAAACTCTCTCGTTAGGAATTGATTTTTGGTACAACGATTGAAACTATCCTATTATTTCCAAAACAGTTGGATCACTCATAAAGCATTCCCTCTTTATGTCATCTATAACATAATATACCTGCCTGTCCTTTATGTCAAATCTTTGCTCAAGATTTTCTATGAAATCCTCCATATCCTTTATATGCTTGAAAATAGCATCTATCATAAAATCCCCATTATTTATCTTGCAGACAGAGTTTATATTCTGGTGCTTTATCAGATAATCCTTTACTTCATCTCTTTTATTCTTGTCAACCTTTAATACGATATTTGCCCTTGTGTTAAAGCCAAGCTTTGAGAAATCCAGCAAGCTTGTGTATTTGGTTATAACATCATGCTCATGCAGCTTTAGCTTATCATATATAGTTGATACAGGGATATGCGTCTTCCTGCTCAGCCTTGTCAGTGTTTCCCTTGCATTCTGCCTTAAATAAGAAATAACTACCAAATCTTTTTTATTCATCATTTTTTTAGCCTCCATATATTCTCTATAATTTTTGTAATATCTTTGTTCAGAGATTCACTGAAATATAAAGGTTTTTTAGCAAAAAAATCTGAATGTTTCAGAAAAATCCTGAAGCATTTAAAAACAAGAGGCATTATTAAGCAATATTTTCTCTGAAACAAAAACATTTATATAGTTGTTAGTATTATGAAGTAGTTATGAATCAAACTGAGTATAATCTGCTCTTATTTTTCAAAAAAAATCCTCAAAAAGAATTCTCCACAACAGATATACTAACCAATATTTTCCCAGATGAATATAAAAATATAGAAGAAATATTCAAGAATCAATTTGCAGATAAACAGATGCTTAACAAGGCAAAGAGAAAAAAAGGCCAGCTTCACAGAAAAATCCTTTACTATCTGAACAATTTAGTAGAGGAAGATATACTAAAAATAAGCAAACAGGGCAACAAAGGGGAAAAATATTTTGTTCTTTCATTAGAACAAGGAGAAGAACTTATTATCAATAAATCAAAAAGAAAAATCATTATATCAAAACCAAGCATGCCTGCAATGCCTATAGACGGCTATGAGCAAAAAAATATTGCTGCAAGATTTGAATCAGCAACATGGATTGACAGACTAAATTCCATTTTATTAGAGACTACTAAATTCAGAAACATTAAAGACCTCTATAATACAATAAACAAATGCTTCTCAAACATTAATGATGTCATTGGATTAAATGACTTTGAATCTGTAATACAGACTAATGAGCTTAATGAATCCTTATCTTTCCTCAGAAAGATTAATTCCGAGTGTGTAGATTATGGGAAAAAGCTGAGCTGCATAATAGACATAACAAACCTTAAGAAAGAGAAAACCAATAAAGTAATTGAATTTATTAAAGAGTACAGTGATATGCACTCTGAGAACATAACTTTAATATTTGATGTGAGGAGTAAAGAGCTACAGGAGCACTCTGATTTTTTTGAATGTATTATTGATATTTTTATAAACTCCAAGATAAGAATATACATAAAAAACCAGGATCTTTACTGCGCTCCATATATCTTGGGCAGGATTGGTCCATATTGCTTTGATGAGAATGAATGGCTTATTTATAAAAAAGAGTTTCAGAAAAAAAGTTACGGCCTCGCATGCTCTCAATCAACAGTTGTAGTTGATGTTAACAGGTTTTTCAGGGAATCCAATGATATTAAACAATTTAGGCTTTTTATTAAAAATATTGTTAAATCCTTATTGTCTGCAAATTCCTTGCAAAGAAGAAAATCAGACGAGTATTTTAAAAACATTGTTAAACTGACATTCCCCTATGTAAAGGAGTTTTTTACTTTAAGCAGAAATTATATCAGGTTCTGGAATTATGGCTGGAAAGAGCCGAACCTAAACCAAAATTATGTTATTGAACTTATAAAAAGCACAAAAGAAGAAATTGATAATTTCTGTGTGTCAGAAGAAACTATTTACAAATCATGCGGCATGCCAACACGATTTAAGGTTGCATTTTCATGCCTTTTCAACGGATCAAAATTTAAATTTAGCAAGGGATTATTTCATAAAACAGAGATTAAAAAACTGGAAGACCTTTATTCAAAAGAGATAGAGGAATTGCTTGGTGTGAAAGAGGAGATCTTTCAGGCATTTGATGGTGGAGATAGGTCAAGGTTTTACAGAACAGGAAAAATAAATTCAAAGGATATCTGCCGTGAGTTTAATATAATCCTAAAAACCTATAAAATTCCTTTCTTTTGTTATGACTTCGCTAAAATAAAAGGAGCGGATATAAAACTTACAACTTTCATAGGGTGATTATGTGGAAATAAAATCCGAGACAATAATGGGTGCCTGGAAATCCAGCTTAAAATATATACTTGAATCTGGAAAGGATTTTACAGATGAGAATAATAGAATTTGCAGAGAAGTATTGAATCTTGTTATAGAAGTTAAAAATCCCAAGGATGATATTACAAGAGCTGTTGAAATACTAAATAGTTTTAAGAAATGGGTTTATCCTCCTTTGGATGAAATAGCTGACCTTATCCTATCAAGAAAACTCTCACCAACATACTCTTATTCATATGGGCCGAGACTCTTTAATTTTCATAATGCAATAAATCAGATTGATAACTTCTTGATTCCACTTCTTAAAAGGAATAGTTTTTCCAGAAGGGGCACTGTTCTTATATGGAACCCTATACAAGATTCAAATATTTATAAAAGAGATGTTCCTGGCTTGATAAGCATTGACTTTAAGATAAGGAAGCAAAAACTTAATGCAACCATGGTTGTTAGGAGCAATGACCTTTTCTTTGGCTGGCCGGCAAACCTCTACCAACTCTTTGTATTGCAGGATTACATAGGAAAAAAATTAGGATGCAAAACAGGCTCTTTAACAACATTCTCAAACAGTGCGCATATATTCAAGGACCAGTTTGAAGACATCCAGCAAGTTACCTTAGATTAGGTAATTAAGAAATCCAATAAGAGAAGGTATCTATAATACAAAACATTAATAAATAAAAAGAAAAATATCTTCTTATGCAGGTATTCAAAGAAGCAATTATTAGGCTACTGAAAAAAGAGGTAAAGGAACCAATAGAACTTGAAACACCTCCGGATTCCAAACTGGGTGATTATGCTTTTCCGTGCTTTGGACTCGCAAAGCAACTAAAGAAAAGCCCTATGGAGATTGCAAAGGATCTAGCATCAAAACTTAAGCCAAATAAATACATAAAAGAGATAAAAAGCACAGGCCCTTATGTTAATTTCTTTGTAAACAATGGAATTTTTAATGAAGCAATTTTAAAGGAAATACTAAACAAAAAAGAAAAATATGGCTCTTCATTTAAGAAAAACAAAAGAGTTGTTGTTGAGTTTCCTGCACCAAACACAAACAAGCCTTTGCACCTTGGCCATGTAAGGAACATGCTTATTGGAGAAAGCTTGTCAAGGATTCTTGAGTTCAATGGCTATAATGTATTTAGGGTTAATTTAAACAATGACCGCGGCATACACATCTGCAAGTCGATGCTTGCATACAAAAAATGGGGCGATGCAAAAACACCCGAATCAGAAAATAAAAAATCAGATCACCTGGTTGGTGATTTTTATGTTCTTTTTAATAAAAACCTAAAAAAATATCCAGGGCTTGAAAATGAAGTTCAGGACATGCTTAGAAAATGGGAAGCTGGAGATAAAGAAACAGTTGATTTGTGGAAGAAGATGAACAACTGGGCTTTTAAGGGCTTTAATGAAACGTATAAAAAATTTGAAATAAAGCACGATAAGGTGTATAATGAAAGTGAGCATTACAAGAAAGCAAAAGATGTTGTACTTGACTGCCTTAAAAAAAATATCTTCAAAAAAGATGAAGATGGAAATATTTTTGTAGAACTTGAAGAATACAAGATGCCAAACAAAATATTGTTGAGAGCAGATGGCACAAGTGTTTACATGACCCAAGACCTGATGCTTGCACAGCTAAAATACAAAGATTTCAAGATGGACAGGTCAATCTTTGTTGTTGGCTCAGAGCAAAAGCTTCACTTCAGGCAATTGTTTAAGATTCTTGAATTAATTGGATTTAAAAACATTGGTGGATGTTATCATTTAGCTTATGGCATGATTTATCTTCCTGAAGGAAAGATGAAGTCAAGAGAAGGAACTATTGTTGATGCTGACAACATTGTTGCAAATATGATAACTCTTGCAAGAAAAGAGATACAGGAAAGGCATGAATTGGATAAAAAAGAAATAGATAAAAGAGCAGAGCAGATTGGAATGGGTGCCTTAAAGTTCTTTATTCTTAAGTATGATGCACTGAAAGACTTTGTTTTTAATCCAAGGGAATCAATATCCTTTGAAGGAGAAACAGGCCCATATATCCAGTATGCACATGCCCGCATTTGCAGCATTTTGAGAAAGTTTGGAAAGAGGATTGACAAAAATTTTATTGATAAAACAGACTTATCTTTATTAAAAGAAAAAGAGGAAACTGAGTTAATTAAACTCTTGGGAAATTTTCCAGAGCTTGTTGAAAACGCAGCATCTTCTTATAAGCCTTCATTAATCTCGCGTTATCTGCTTGACTTATCACAGAGCTTTAATGAGTTTTATCATATTCACCAGATTCTGAAGGAAAGAGAAGAACTAAAAAACACAAGAATTCTTTTAATAGACAGTGTAAGGCAGGCTTTAAGGAATGGCCTTAATCTTCTTGGAATAGAAGCCCCTGAAAAGATGTAAAAACAAAGTTTTATATATTTATTGCTACTTTTTAATGGTTAATAAACTATTGGTAAGAAAATGGCAAAAAAAATAAAAGGAGAAACTAGTTTAGATAGCCTTATTCTTAGTGGTGATAAGATTAAAAAAATTAATTTATATTTAAAGCAATATTTAACTGCTAAAATAAAATTAAAATATTCATCAGCTGTTTTTAATTATATAAACATAGACAGAGATGAATTAGACAGCATACTTAATTTTTATGATAACTGCAGGAAAGCAATTTTAGATGAAAACAGCGAAATTGAAATTCCAAGGAAAGAAGATGCATTAATAAGTATGATTTTAAAAGGATATGAAATTGAGAACATTAAAACCTCTGATATAAGATTAGATTCTGTTGCAGTGATACATTTTAAGGATAAGGGTTCTTTCACTTACAAGCATATGGCCCCCATTGATTTAGGTAAATACATGTTGGATTACTTGAAATTCCAAGGAATGAATAATGATGCAGATGAAGTAATAAACAGAATCTTAGTAAATAAGGGACCAAAAGAAGAACTTTTTCAGAATTACAAAAAAGAAGTTATAAACTCTTTTTGTTAGTTTTTGGGTTTACCAAATAATTATAGCAATAAAGATAAATATTAATCCGACTATAACAGAAACATAAGCAGCTAATTCATCTTTTGGAAGATTGGCTATTATTTGGGTAATACTTTTTGGTTTTTCTTTTTTAGTTGATATATTTGAGCTAATTCCTGGATACATTGATGGTCCGGGCCTCAGAACAGGTTTTTGTCCCATTGTCTGGGATCCTGGAAAACCATGTACTGGTCTTTGGAAACCAGAACCTTGTATTGGTGCAGGCTTCTTTTTTTCAAATATAATTTTTTTCCCTACTGTAATCTTCATTTAATCACCTTTTTAGTAAATATTATCCTAAGTTTATAAAATTTTCTTTTTTAATTGAAAACCTTTTTATATCATGTTGATATTCTGAATAAACATGGCAAAAGAAGTGAGCTTTAAAACTACAAAAGACATACAGGTTTCTGACAAGATAATAGGCCAGGTTATTGGCCAGGAGGAAGCTGTCAATGTTATAAAAAAAGCTGCTGAGCAGAGAAGGCATGTTCTATTGATAGGGGATCCAGGAACAGGAAAATCAATGCTTGGCATGGCCCTTGCAGAGCTGTTGCCAAAGGAGAAACTTGTTGATGTTGTTTCCTTTCCTAATTTAAATGACGAGAACCAGCCGTTGATAAGGGTAATCCCTGCTGGCAAAGGCCGCGAGCTTGTGATGAAATCAAGAATTGAAGGCACAAATCTTTTTAAGAACCAGAATATTATAATCTTTATTCTTGTTATTATATCTATGTTTGCGCCCTGGTGGGTAAGGGCACAATATAAATCAGATATAATGTTTGCAGCCTTTTTCTTAGGGGGCATGCTGTTCCTTGCTGCATTTATCATATTTATGAATCTTGGCAAAAAAATGAATCCAAAAGTGAGTGTGCCAAAGGTTATAGTTGATAATTTCAATAAAAAGCAGGCTCAATTTCTGGATGCAACAGGCGCTCATGCAGGCGCTTTATTAGGAGATGTTCTGCATGATCCATTCCAGTCCGGCGGACTGGGAACGCCTGCCCATGAAAGGGTTGTTGCAGGAATGATTCACAAGGCAAATATGGGTGTTCTCTTTGTTGATGAAATTGCAACCCTGCAGCCAGCAACACAGCAGGAGTTATTAACATCATTGCAGGAGGGTAAATATGCAATAACTGGCCAGAGCGAGAGAAGCGCTGGAGCAATGGTAAGGACAGAAGCAGTTCCATGCAACTTTATTTTGGTTGCTGCTGGCAATCTTGAAACAGTTAAGAACATGCATCCTGCCCTAAGGTCAAGGATAAGGGGCTATGGATATGAGATTTATATGAAAGAAACAATGAAAGATACCCTTGAAAACAGGGATAAAATAGCTATTTTTGTTGCCCAAGAGGTTGTAAAAGACAAAAAAATACCTCACTTCAGCAGAGAGGCTGTTGATGCTATTATAGAGGAAGCAAGAAAGATGGCTAACAGAAAAGGCCATCTAACCTTAAGATTGAGAGAGCTTGGCGGATTAATAAGGGCAGCAGGAGATATTGCAAAAGAACAAAATGCAGAATTTGTTATGAAAAAGCACATAATGAATGCAAAAAAGATAGCACGCACTCTTGAGCAGCAAATAGCTGACAAATATATTGAGCAGAAAAAAGAGTATGAGGTTATTGTTACAAAAGGAAATAAGATTGGTAGAGTTAATGGTCTTGCAGTCATAGGTGGCTCTGAAGCATATTCAGGTATTATACTCCCAATAGAATCACAGGTAACACCTGGTGGCAAGGGAACAGAAATAATTGCAACTGGACAGCTTGGAAAGATAGCAAAGGAATCAATAAAAAATGTTTCAGCTATAATCAAAAAGTATTTTGGAGAAGACATAAAAGAAACATATGATATTTATGTACAGTTCATGCAGACCTATGAGGGTGTTGAGGGCGATTCAGCAAGCATAGCCGTTGCAACATCAATAATCTCTGCATTTAAAGATATTCCTGTAAAACAAAACTTTGCAATGACTGGCTCACTTTCAGTAAGGGGGGATGTCCTTCCAGTTGGAGGGGTAAGCTCAAAAGTAGAGGCAGCTATTGAAGCCGGCATAAAAAATGTAATTGTGCCAAAGGCTAATTTAAAAGATATAATAATTGATCCTGAAATGGTGTCTAAGATTAGGATAATACCTGTTGAGACAATTAGTGATGTCTTAAAAGAGGTTCTTAACTGGAATGGCAAAGAAGATATTCTTAAAATAATTCTGAAGAAATAACAAACTTTCCGAAAATTTTTTAAACTAAGTGTTCTTATTTTACTTTATGGTTAAAACCATTCCAAAAAAATGCCCCGAATGTGGTAGTACAAAGGTAAAATATAACAAAAAAACAAGGGAATTAGTCTGCAATGACTGCGGGCTTATAACCTTCATAGAATAATTGCGATTTTGATGATAATAACATTGTTAAACATAGCTATCTTATTCTAACCAAAAACTATATAAAGAAATAAAAAAGCATTTTGTTAAGAGGTGTTATAATGAAAATTAAACTCATAAAAAAACCAAAAAAACCCATTATTGTTGAAGGTTTTCCTGGATTTGGACTTGTTGGAACAATAGCGTGTGAATTCTTAGTGGATCACCTTAATACAGAGCTTATAGGAAAGGTCTTGCTTGAGGATGAGCCGGCAATAGTGGCAATACATAAAGGCAAAATTATAGAACCTTTATCTATATCATATAATAAAAAATATAATCTTGTTATAATACACTCGATGACTGCAACACCGGGTTCAGAATGGAAAATATCTGATATAATAATTGCCATAGCAAAAGAGCTAAATGCAAAAGAAATTGTTAGTTTGGAAAGTGTCAACTCTAATGATATAATGGGAAACCCAAAGACCTTTTATTACACAAATGACAAGAAAAAAGATAAAATTTTTAGGAATATTAAATTAAATCAGCTTAAAGAAGGCATAATAATGGGAGTTAGTTCAGCTTTATTGTTAAAAGTAGATAAAATACCTATGTCATGCATATTTGCTGAAACACATACTACTCTTCCAGACAGCAAGGCAGCTGCTGAGGTAATTAAGGTTTTGGATAAATACCTTGACCTGAAAGTAGATTATAAGCCTTTGCTAGAAACAGCAAAACAGTTTGAAAACAAACTAAAGGAAATACTCCAGCAAAGTAAACAAACAATTATAAACAGGGATAAAAAAGCATTGAGTTATGTTGGTTGAACTCTTTTAGTTTTCTTATTTCTTTATTTTACTTTTTTATTAATTAGGTAAATAATAAAAGAATGTTTGTTATTAAATATTTATTTATAAGTAGTAACAAAACAAAAGGTTTATATACACCAACAATACTGCTTTTTATATAAATTATTGGGGTATGTAAAACATGGATGCTAAAACTTTTTACAAAAATCTAAAACAAAGAGATAGGAGAGCTTTAAGAGAAATAGTTCAAGTTTTAAAAGAATATCATATTTCTGATATTTCTGCTATAGGTGAAGCAGTAAAACCACGTCACCATAAAAAATATAAAAATATTAATCTTCTATTAAAAAGTGTTAATACAACAGGTTATATTTTATCATTAGAAAAAATTAGAAAGAGGGGGGCTAACATTCATGAAAACATAGATGATAAATTTAAGTATAATTCATATGTAACAGATATAACCGTTAATATTAAATATAACAGAGCAACAAAAATTGGGCTTTCTTACACAATAGAAAATAAAGTGGCGGGTCCAAAAATTAATTTGTGATTTAATAATAATGGTGATAAAATGAATATGGAAAATTTTTTTAGTGGAATAAAACAAAATTGTGTTAAGGAGATTTATGATGTAATCAAATCATTTGAAATGGAGTTTGCTTTTTATCGTCAAAAGGATAGTTATGGCAATTGTATTGGTTGTATGGGAATACTAGTCTCTACTCCTAATGAAGAGGTTAATACATATTACTCACTTGTTGACAAATTGGAAGTAGTTGGATTTAAACGTTTAAGAGAAGAGAAAGGTTTTGAAGGCATGGACCATCAATTTATAATTGAATATGATAATATTCCTTTCAAGATAGGAAATTTAAGGAATGGAACTTGTTTAATAAATGGAACTACTTTAGGTCAAAATCCAATTAACAGATGGAAATTAGATCCTAGGGTTGTACATGATCACTTATCTGCACAAGAAATAAATCCTTACATGGTACTTTTTAATTCTCACTTTTTTGTTTTTTACCTTTAAAATCTTATTGATTTATCTATTTTTCATAATTTTTAATTTCATTACTTCAATTTTTCTAAAAAACTCGCTTAAACTCTCACTTTTTATTTTATTTTTTCGTTTTTTCAAATTTTAAAAAATTAATTATATTCTATAAAATATAAATTAGAAAGATTATATTAAGTAATATTCTTTAATAATAGTATTATATAAAAGATATTTTGTAGTATACTAATACAATTAAAAGTTTTAATTAAAGATTAAATCTTTTATTTAATTAAACAACTAAAACTTTTAATCAAAAACTATAAGTTTTATTGTATAAAATGATTAAATAATTTAATCAAAAGTTAAATAATATAACAAAATGAATTTAGTTTATTTTATTATATACCTACTTATTAGTAATTACAAAATAGAAAGATTTATAAGTTAAACTATCATAGCAGAGTGTTATTATGATAGAAGATTTATTTGAAACGGATAAATATGATTCATTATTGAGATTTTTGATTAGAGAAACAAGGATTATTAACTTAAAAGACTTTAAAACTGAAGAATATAAGATTCCAAGCAATTATGATGTTATTGAATTAAATCTTAATCAAAAGGAATATACAAAAGAAATTAGATTAGCAATAGACCCTATAGTTGAAATTGCAGAGAAGAAAGGATGTCCTTCAAACTTGTACACTGCTCTTTATGAAGCAGTTCTCAATGCTCATCAACATGGCAACAAGGAAGATCCAAACAAGAGAATTAAGATAGCATACAATGTATCTAAAAATTCAATAGACATTGCTGTTATAGATGAAGGGGGTTTTATAAATCCAGATTTTATATCTTACATAATTAGGCATAGAGAACAAAAACATAAAGAGAAATTTATGGATTTTTACGAATTTAGTAATATGAAAAAACCAGTAGAGAACAATGGTACAGGCACATTATTTATGCATTTATATTCTGATAAGATTTCCTACTATAAGTCTGATAAAGGGGGACTTGTTGTAAACTTAACAAAATATTTTTAAATTACTTGGATTTTAAATAAAATATCAATTTCTAGAAAGGTTTATATAAAAGGGCGTATAAGGTACATTATACGCAGTTTTTTATATATAAATTAAGGATAATACCCTTCCGAAGGCATATTTTAAACAAAAACCCTGCTTTTTGAGTAAAACAAGGCATTAAAAGAGGTTAGCAAATTGATTAACAAACTTAAGATTGAATTACAAATAAGAGGTTTTAGCGAAAAAACCATTAAAGCTTATATTTTTCATAATCAGCGATTTCTTAATTTTGTTAAAAAAGAGCCAAATGAGATTAATGAGGATGATATAAAATTTTATATGGCTTACCTGTTTGCTGAAAAGAAACAAAAGCCCACAAGTGTGAACCTTGTTTTAAGTGCCTTAAAATTCATGTATCAGGAAATCATGAAAAAAAGGATATTTGATAATATAAAATCCCCGAAAAATGAGAAAAAGCTGCCTACTGTGCTTACAAGGGATGAAATTGAAAAAATGATAAAAGCACTTAATAATACAAAACATGGGCTTTTGATTGAGTTTATGTATTCATCTGGATTAAGAGTTTCAGAGTGTGTTAGCATAAAGATAGAAGATCTTAATCTGCAGGAAAAAATGGGTTTAGTTAAGAGTGGAAAAGGCAAAAAAGACAGAAATATAATACTTTCAAGAAAATTGATTAGCCATTTAACAGATTATCTTGCTAAGAGGAGTGATAATAACCCTTATGTTTTTCCTGTTAAAGATAAACATATAAGTGTAAGGCAGGCACAAAAGGTAGTTCATGACGCAGCAAAAAAAGCAGGAATACAAAAAAGAGTGTTTTGCCATGCATTAAGAAGTTCTTTTGCAACACATTTATTAGAGAATGGAACAGATATAAGAATTATCCAGGAGCTTTTGGGGCATTCAAACATACAAACAACTGAAAGATATACAAAAGTATCAACAGCTCAGCTAAAAAAAGTAACAAGCCCTTTTGATACATAATTAAAATTTTTAATTCTTAATAAAACTTTTAATAATTGATTAAATCTTTTAGTCTTTAATATAACTAAATCTTTTAATCAATAATTAAATAATTCTATTCAATTTTTCCATTAAAATTATAATTAATGATTACAATTTATATTCTAATTCTTTTTGATTTAATTTTAAAAGGATTAATAATTTAATAGGATTAGACTTTTATTAATTTTATAGTAGTATCAAAAAAGAAAGATTTATAAAGTAATGTATCTACTCACTTATAGTAATTATCTGCAGTATACTAAATAACTGATTTAGATAAATTTTGTGAAACTATTAAAAAAGATGAGGAATTAAAAAATGAATAAAATAGTATCAGGACATCAACCAAATTATTTGCCTTATTTAGGTTTTTTTGATAAAATAAAGAAAAGTGATGTATTCTTTATTTTGGATGAAGCTCAATTTAGTAATGGTGACTTTCATAATAGAAATAAAATAAAAGCAAGCACCCCATTAGGGTATACATGGTTGACTATACCTGTTGAAAAGAAGAAAATACCAATTAATAAAATTAAAATAAAAAATGAGATAAAAAGATCAGATAAATCCTGGTACGAAGACCATCTTATAAAAATAGAAGATGCTTATTATAAAGCACCATTTTTTAATGATTATTTTCCAGAATTGAGGAAGTTCTATGAAACTAAAAGAGAAACATTATTCGATTTTAACATGCCCATCATTAATTTTTTATTGGGGGCTTTTAATATAAAAAAAGAAATTGTAATAGCAAGTGAGTTAGGAATAAAAACCTTATCCACACAGAGATTGGTGGATATATGCAAGGTATTGGGGGCAGATACATACCTAAGTGGAGATGGAGGAAGAAATTATATTGATGGAGAATTATTTAAAAAAAATAACACACATCTTATCTATCAGAATTATCATCATCCAAAATATCCTCAACAAGGGGATAAATTCTTGTCATGTATGTCTGCTATTGATTATTTGTTTAATTGTGGTGGGAGTCTATGAGAAAAAGAATTATGAGTATCGGTGCACATCCAGATGATGTTGAATTAGGTTGCGGTGGAGCTCTAAAAAGAAATATTAACAATGGCGATTTAGTAAAGGTTATTATAATGACTCAGGGTGAAAAAGGGAATCACATACCTAATTTCGTGGAAGCAAAAAAATCACTGAAATTGTTAGGTGTAGAAGATATACTCTATTGTGATTTTAAAGATGGAGAAATAATACATAAAATTGACACAGTTACCACCATTGAAAATTATATCAATGAATTTAATCCCTCCTTAATTTATACCCACAGCCCTCATGATAGGCATCAAGACCATACTAACTGTAGTCATATCGTAAGTTCTGCAGCAAGAAAAGTAAATCAAATCTTACTTTTTGAGAGTCCATCAACATTGCCTACATTTGAACCGCATTACTTCATTAATATCACAGAGACCTTAGAATACAAGATTAACGCTTTGAAAAAGTATGCATCTCAGGTTAAAAAAGGGATTATTGACATTAGTTTTGTGAGGTCTCAAGCAAGAGTTTGGGGATTTAAGAATAATGTCAAATATGCAGAAGCATTTGAACTTAACCATATGTTATATTAAAAATAGAGGGTTTGTTAGTACTACAAGTTTATTATGAGAACAAAATGAATAACAAATTTAAAAAAACAGGAATTATAATGTTATCCACATTTATTGGAATAGGTTTTTGGTATGCTGCAAATTTTCTTATACCTAAACTTGTGAATTATAACTTAAATAATTACTTGATTAACCATAAAAAAGAGGTTGTTCAAGAAAAGGACAAATTAATAGGCAAATCAGCATACTCTGATGAATTAACTCTGAATAGTATGAATCTTGAACTTAAGTTTACTGGAAACGATGAAAATAGTATCATGAAAAACGAAGAAGAATATGCTTTAAATGAATCAAAAGAGGGGTTATTAGAACAAAATCTCAAATCTAAAGATAAAAACTTAGAATCAATTATTACAATAAACAAAAATAGAGTTAGATTAACAGATTATCTTGAAACATATAAAATTAATTCAAGGGAGTAAAAAGTATAAAAATGAGTTTAAGCTTAGGAATAGATCTTTCCACATTTGCTTATGGTAAAATGATGGGTCTAGATTCAAATGAGAATAATGGTAATAAGCATGAGATTAGTGTTATAATCCCCGCATATAATGAAGAGAAAAGTATTGAGGAGGTTGTTGATGCACAGTACAAACAAACAAAACAACCAAAAAATGTATTTTTAATTAATGATAATTCCTCTGATTCCACACATGATATCTGCAAATGTTTAGAAAAAAAGTATAATACTTTTGTGTATATAAAAAATGATCACAACCAAGGTAAAGCTAGTAACATAAATAAAGTTGTAAGCGATTATTATGATAAATTAGGAGATATTGTATACATAAATGATGGTGATTTGATACCTGATAAAAATTGTCTAGAAGAACTAATTAATGGTTTTGATGAACCTGAAGTTGCAGCAATTACTGGATTTCCTCGCCTTATTGCTGGAGGATCTTTATTGAGTAAAGCTATGACTTGGGGAAAACAATGGCAGATAGATGTTCTTTATTTTAGAAAAGAGGCACAAGCATATAGAAATGGTATGTATGTTCTTTGTGGAGCAATTACTGCCTATAAAAAAGATATTTTAAAAAAGATTCCCATACCAACAAGAACCAAAACAGAAGATTTAGATTATACTTGGATTCTTATAGAAAATGGCTACAAATTAAGATTTCAAAAAAAAGCAACAGCTAAATCATATGATGTAGTTGGCATGAAAGAACACTGGAAACAAACCCTTAGGTGGCATAGCGGGGCATGGCAGTCTATTTATTCTCATGGAAAAAATTTAAATAAAGCTAAGGGTTTATTATATACTACATTAGTACCATTCTGGCTTGATGCAGCACTCTTTACAGCTTTACCTTTTCTATACAACTATAACTCTTATGTAGCATTAGGCATAGTTGGTATTGAGCTTATATCAAACTTAACTACTAATCTGATTTCAAGTCCAAAATCTTTGAAATATTTTCCCTCTGCACCATTGTATACTGCAATGTGTTTTTCTAGTTATTTAATTAGTGCAGTAAAAACAACTAACGAGAAAATAATGCACAAAGAAGATCAATGGAAGAATAGATGGGAAAAACAGGTTATAAAAGACCCTGTTGCAAAGAATATCCCTAAGAATCAGGAAGAACAAAATGAGAAATAATAATAGAAATAAATTTAAAAGAATTTCATGTGTTATTTTGCCTACATTTCTTAGTGTAGGACTTTTATATTTTACAAATGTTTCTGCTTTTGATGCAGGAGGTAATAATTTAAATAATCTTTCTAACAACGATAAAAGTGAAATTATTCAAGAAGGAAATAAATTAGTGAATAATTTAGGATATTTTAATGAATTCAATATAGATAACTTAGACTTAGAACTTAGATTTACTGGAGATAATGAATTTATAACAGAGAATGAATCAAATTTAAATAAAGCAAACAAAAGATTATTGGAAATAAAGGCGGGCTCTAACGTTCGAAAATTAGAAGAGTGTTTAACAGGCAAAATAGAACCACAGTTAATTAATCTGTCAAGAGATGATATTATTTTATATAGTAGGATGATACCTATAAAGAATTCATTAGAATTATACACTCAAATATATGAAATAGATCCAATATGGTTTTCTGAAGTGCTTTTACTTGAATCAAGATTTAATCCAATAGCAGTGAATGATAGAACATTAGATTATGGTATTGCTCAAATGAAAAAAGAAAGATATGAATTAGCAAAAGAATCTATGAGTAATAAACAAACTCAATATTTTTTAGATGTTAATTTAGAGGATAATATTTATAATCCCGAGACTAATATTGCATCTGTTCTTCTACTAACCAGAAGGGTTATTGATGAAAATAATCTAACCTCCGAAGATTATGATATCCTTTCAGTTTTATATAATTTGGGTTATGCAGGAATAAATGATAATAGGACATTTACAGAAAAGGGACAAAGATATCTAGATCTCCTTGACGAAAGAAAGTTTGAAGTAAATAAAATAATTAATTGCTTCGATTACGAAAAAAATGAAAGAAATTATATCAAAAACAAGAGAATAATGCCTTTATTTAATGTTTATGATGATAATAATAGTATAGATAAACAATATCAGGAATTATTCAAATTTTATACATTAGAATTAGATAATATAAAAAATGAAGAAGACGTTTGGTGGTCAGCATTATGTCTAAATGAATCTTTTTTATACTCAAAAATTTTAGATAATATTTATAAAACAGAAATAGAGGAAGAAAACAGAAATAAAATTTATGATGCCGCAAATTATCTTGAAAATGTAACTGAAAGTTATAGAAATACTGAACTTGGGCAATATGTTGATCAATTATACAAAATGATTATCCCCTTTAAAAATGACTAAAACTAATCAAAATAAATTAAAAGAATTGAGAGTCTACAATTTGAATAAAATCACATTAAATGAAAACATCGAAACTTTTTTGTCTATAGAAAGAGACTATGCAGAACCTTGGAACAAAGAAAATTTCTTGATGGATATGCCTTACAAATGGCAATTGAGCAAATATATAACTTTTGAAAACAATATTGCTGGATTTATTATTGGTTCTCTTAGCAATAAAACTGTTTCATTACATAGATTTATGGTTGACAAAAATTATAGAAGGTTGGGTCTTGGAATTCAGGTATACCAGGAATTTGAAGAAAATTGTAGAAAAAAAAGTGGAGTGGAAAAAATCGTATTAAAAGTTCTTGCTGAAAACAAATCTGCTATTCTCTTTTATAATAAATTAGGCTATAAAATAAGAGAAGAGTTTGAATATTTGAAAATAAAGAGGTATTTAATGGAAAAATGTATTTAATTAAACAAACCTTTTGGCCATGCTTTCATTAATGTCAACAAGATTTTCTTTTGCCTGCATATGCCTGAACTTCTGGTCAATATCAAGATAAACTTCCTGGTTAACATATTTTTTTATAACCGGAATTCCCTTCTCTATCAGATTGACTATATATTCCCTGACCATAAATTCTGTCAGGCCAATCCTTCTTGAAATAGCCTTGTATGTTATTGGCCCTTTTTCCTCAGCCATTGTGTAAAGTGCAAGGAATACTTCCTTCTCCTTTGTTGTAAGAAAAATATGGGTATAAACCGGTTCTTCATTATGCTTTTTATCATCCTTTGCAACAAGGCGGTTTATAAAAAGCTGCAAATCCTCTATTTTTTCATTTAATTTATCGATTTTTGAATCAACATTGCACAAATACTCATAATTAGCCTGAATTTCATTAGTATTTTCGTTAATAGAGCCTAAATGCTCTTCAAATTCTTCTTTTATTTTATTAAAGGCTTTTTTAAGCGTTTTATTAATTGTAAGAAGTTCTTTGGAACCATTATTCTTTTTTTCATCGAATAAATTAAACTTAATCCATATCACCCCGAGTTAACTATATTTCTTAGGTTACTTAAAAACTTTTCCAAAAATAACAAATTTTAAAAACAGAAACAGAATTTTTGTTACTAAAGCATAAAAAGGGATATTATGATAAGCTCAAAATCAAGCCTGGCGGTTTTACTCTCAAAATTAAGAGTTTTTGAGGCCCCAAAACTAAAATCAGAACAGTACACCACAGATTCAGAGATAGCAGCAGCTGTTTTGTGGCAAGCTTATTATTTAAGAGATATAGAAAACAAGATAATAGCTGATCTTGGAAGCGGCACAGGAATACTGAGCTTTGGTGCTTTATTATTAGGGGCAAAAAAGGTTTTTTTTGTTGAAAATGACAGAAATTCGGTTAAGATTACCAAAGAAAATCTTGTTTTTATTGAGAAAGAAACTAAAACAAAGCTTTCTGAGAAAGCCATATTCCTTAACCAAGACATCAATAATTTTGATGATAAAGTTGACACTGTAATCCAGAATCCCCCCTTTGGAACAAAACAGGAACATGCTGATAAGGTTTTTCTTGAAAAGGCGTTTTTGCTTACCAATGTAATATACTCATTTCATAAAATTGAGACAATGGGATTTGTAAACAGTATTTCAAAAGATAATGGCTTTGAGGTTACACACCTATGGAAATTTGACTTTCCAATAAAATCAACATACAGCTTTCACAGGAAAAGAATCCAGAGAATAAAAGTTGGATGCTGGAGAATGGAAAAAATTAAATAGAAATCTTTATAAACATTATAAAAACTCTTTTTTAAGGTGTTATTATGGAAATCAATGTCATTGAAGAAAAAAAGAACAGGTTAAGCTTTGAGCTTAAGGGGCAGGGCAACACTTTCTGCAATATATTAAAAGATGAGCTATGGAATGATAAGCATGTTACTGTTGCAACATATACCATAAAGCATCCATTACTTGGAATTCCTTTTATGATTGTTGAGACAGATGGGCATAAAAGCCCAAAACAAGCATTGGAAAGTGCTGCTGAGAGAGTAGCTGATAAGGCAGACAAGCTAAGGAAAGAGGCCAAGAAAGAGCTAAAATGATTAAGCCATCAGATGGCAAGTTATTGATAAAATTAGCAAGAGAATCTATTTCCTCATATTTCTTACAAAAAGAGCCAAATATAAGCATTCTAAAACAGTTTTCTGACAGGCAGGGAGTATTTGTAACTTTAAATAAAAATGAGCAACTAAGGGGTTGCATTGGCTTTCCAGAGCCCATATTCCCTTTGTATGAAGCAATAATAAAATCAGCAAGGTCAGCTGCTTTTGAAGACCCAAGATTTCCCCCATTGCAGAAAGAAGAACTAAAAGATATAAAAATAGAGATATCTGTTCTTACTGTCCCAAAACTTATTGAAGTGAAAAAACCAGAGGATTATCTTAAGGAAATAAAGATTGGCAAAGATGGCCTCATAATAAGGTCAGGCTATGGCTCCGGGCTATTGCTGCCGCAGGTTGCAGCAGAATATAAGTGGGGAGTTGAAGAGTTTCTTAGGCATTTATGCGAAAAAGCCTGGCTAAAGCAGGATGCATGGAAAGATACAAACAGCAGGATTTACAGATTTCAGGCGCAGATATTTAAAGAGTAAACCTAAGAAAAAGGAGGCAAGAAAGAAAATGAATTCTGAAAAAAACCATTCTCTCCCTTTTAAAAGAGATACAGCATGGGAACTTGTCAAAGAATACAACAAAGATAAACCTGATCTTAACCATTATCTTGAAAGCGAGGCTATTATGCTGGCTCTTGCAAAAAAATTGGGAGAAGATGAAGAAACATGGGGAATGCTTGGTTTAGTGCATGATATTGATTGGGGCATAACAAAAAAAAATCCCAAAGATCATTTAACTAAGGCCCCTGAGATTTTGAGGAAAGCTAGTTTTAGTGAGGATTTTATTAAAATTATTGTTTCCCATGGTTATGGGTATGAATGTGCAGGTCTGGAAAATAAAAAAAGAACAACAAAAGCAGAGCATGCCCTTGCCTGCGCTGAAACAGTAACCGGATTAATTCATGCTTACGCATTAATAAGAGGCTCAATAGATGGCATGAAAGTAAAGGGATTAAAAAAGAAGTTTAAAGAGAAGAGCTTTGCAGCTGCAGTAAACAGGGAAATAATCAAGGAATGCGGAGATTTAGGGCTTGAGTTAAGTGAGTTTCTGCAGTTGTCAATTGATGCAATAACAGAAATAGCAGATAAGGTTGATTTAATATAAAATGATTATAACTGATATATTGGAATATTATAAAGAAAAAATAGAACTTAGGCTAAAAACCTTTCTGGATGAAAAAATTTCTGAAGCAGAAAAAATATCTTATTCTTCAAGAGAGATAATGCAGTACATAAAAGAGTTTAATCTCAGGGGAGGAAAAAGAATAAGGTCAGTATTAATCATAATGGCCTACAAATCTCTTGGAGGAAAAAATGAAAATGCAATAATTGATATTGCTGCGTCAGCAGAGCTAATGCAGTCATTCCTCCTGATCCATGATGATATAATTGATGATGATGATTTAAGGAGGGGCGGTCCAACCATGCATAGAATATATGCAGAAAAATACAAAGGCTGTGATAACCCCAAAAAATTTGGGGAAAACATGGCAATAATAGCAGGCGATCTTCTTGCATCTCTTGGAAATGAAATAATCTCTAAATCAGCTTTTGATGAAGAAAAAAAGCTAAAGCTATTGCAGAAATTCAACAAGATTATAAAACTAACTGGCTATGGGGAAATAATTGATATTTTGTCTGGGCTAAAAACTAATGTGACAGAACAAGATATATCAAAAATGCACAAGTTAAAAACAGCTGTATACACAATAGAAGGGCCCTTGCACATGGGCGCAATAGCCGCAGGAGCATCAGATGATCAGCTAAAAATACTAAGTGAATATGCAATTCCATTGGGTATGGCATTTCAACTAAAGGATGATATCCTGGGATTATTTGGCTCAGAGGAAAAGCTTGGCAAGCCAGCTGATTCTGATATAAAAGAGGGCAAAAAAACACTTCTTATTTTAAAGGTACTGGAGAATGCAAATAAAGAACAAAAAGAGCTCATTGGAAATGCATTGGGAAACAAAGATATAACAAAAACAGAGCTAACAAAGGTAAGAGAAATAATAAAAGAAACAGGCTCACTATCTTATTCAGAAAATCTGGCAGAAAAACTAGTGAAAAAAGCAAAGAATGCAATAAAAACTTCTGATTTTGAAACGCATGGAAAAGATTTCTTTTTGGAAATAGCAGATTATGTAATCAAAAGAGATTACTAAAATGGAGAGAAGAAAAACAAGAGGTATGAAGGTAGGAAAAATTTTTGAAGCGTTATTAAATAAAATAAGAAAATTATAGGTGGGTTGTATGAAAACAACAGCAATAATACTAGCAGCAGGAAAGGCAAAAAGAATGATGGCTGATAAAAATAAACTCTTCTTAGAGCTGCGAAAACCAATTTTAATACATGCAGTAGAGGCATTTGAAAACCACAGATTAATCAATGAGATAATAATTGTTGTAAACAAAAAAGATTTAGAGGTTTGCAGCAAGATTGTTGAAAAAAATATCTTTAAAAAAATCCAGAAAATAATTGTTGGAGGCGAAACAAGACAGCAGTCATCATACAATGGTGTTATGGAAGCAGATTCTGATATTATTATTATCCATGATGGGGCAAGACCGCTTGTAACAGAGGATTCTATAACAAACTCAATCAGGGATGCCTTAAATTATGGAGCCTCTGTTGTTGCAGTGCCTCTAAAAGAAACTGTAAAAAAGGTTGATAATTGTTTTGTTAAAAACACTCTTGATAGAGATGCATTATGGATTGCCCAAACACCACAAACATTCAAGGCAGATATTATTAAAAAGGCGCATGAAGCAGCAGAAAGAGATGGTTTTTTTGGAAAAGATGATTCTTCATTAGTTGAAAGATTAGGTTATAAAGTTAGGATATGCATGGGGCATTATGAAAATTTAAAGATAACAACACCAGATGATCTGATAATAGCAAAGCATATATTTAAGAAAAATAATGGTGATTATTATGATTAGGGTTGGTATTGGCCAGGATTCTCATAGGTTTATAAGAAAAAGCAAAAAAAGGCTTGCTCTTGGTGGTGTGATAATCCATGATGAAAAGGGCTTAGAAGGAAATTCTGATGGTGATGTTGTGCTGCATGCTATCTTCAACGCCCTAAGCCAGGCTGTTGGCAAAAGATCAATAGGGTTCTATTCTGATAAGATGTGCAGGGAAGGAATTAAAGACAGCAGGGAATACCTAAAGCTGGCATTGAAGATGGTCAAGGACAGCGGTTATAAAGTAAATAATATTGGTGTGATGATTGAGGCAAAAAAACCAAGGATTGAGCCATATGTTGATGATATGAAAAAGAGCATAGCAAGGATATTAATGATCACACAAAACATGGTTGGTATAACAGCAACTTCTGGCGAGGGCCTTACTGCCTTTGGCAGAGGCATGGGAATACAGGTATTTGCAATAGCAACTGTTGTCAGGTGTTAATATAATGGAACTAATCCAAAAGGCATATGCCAAAATAAACCTTTCCCTGGATATCATTAAGAGACTCTCTTCTGGATACCATAAAATAGAATCTGTTATACAGGAACTTGAGCTGTATGATATAATTAAACTAAAGAAAATAGAAAAAGGCATAAAACTTAAGTGTAATATTAATATTTGTCCAGCTAATGAAAACCTTGCTTACAAAGCAGCAGAGCTTCTTATTAAAAAGTTTAAAATAAACAGGGGTGTTGAAATAACTATTGAGAAAAATATTCCTATTGCAGCTGGCCTAAGCGGAGGAAGTGCAGATGCTGCTGCAACATTAAAGGGCATGAACAATATCTTTAATTTAGGTTTATCAGAAGAGAAACTAATTGAAATATCCAATGATATTGGCATGGATGTTGCATTTTGTTTATTTGGCGGAACAGCATATGCAACCGGTAAGGGCAATGAATTGCAGAGGATAGAAGATTTTCCAATGCTTTATGTTGTTTTGGCAAAGCCAAAGTTTGGTATTTTAGCAAAAGATGCTTATAATAATCTTAATTATAAAAAAATAGGCAGACAGCTAAAAACAGCTAAAATGCTTTGTGCAATCAGGAAAAAAAGCATTAATAAAATTGCAGAAAATCTACATAATGATTTTGAATATTCTGTCTGCAAGAAGTATTCAATTATTAATGAAATCAAGCAAAAAATGATAGAAAATAAAGCATTAAATGCATTGATGTCTGGCTCCGGCCCAACTGTGTTTGGGATAATTCAAGATAAAGCTATTGCAGAAAACATACAGGATAGCTTAAAAAAAGATCATTATTTTAGGAAAAAGCTTGATTTTGTTTGCATAACATACACCAATACTATTCATTAATTTAAAATTTACTTTTTTATAGTAGTAATAAAGGAAAAGATTTATAAACATATATTATACCCTTCTGGTTTATGAATAAAAAACAATGCCAATATCATTTTGGAAGATTATGTAATAATACTGATATCATTTTCTCCTGTAATAGTGGCTTTTTGGGTTATACTTTAATTAGAGATATTTTGAATTACCAAAACATGGAAAACCCAATGCCTTTTATTATTACTGAAGGTGTTCTTATGACATTTTGTGGTTTTATGTCAATTAAGATTGGTTTAAAGGAGAGGTTTTCATCATTAATTAGAAATTATGAAATTAAAACAAACAAATCAAAATATCCTTTTGAACACAGCAAAAAAGTGATTATAGATGATTCAGATGGGTTAGAAATGTTATTGGATAAAACAGCAAGAAAAGAAGACTTAGAGTGGGGAACTCTGTTAAATGCTTATGATGACAAAGACAATGCAGTTATCTATAAAATATCAGACTCTGAAATATTAAAAAATTTTAAAATTTCTGGCAAAAAATTAGTTAAAAAAGACTTTTTTTGGGAGCAAACAATAACTCTCAGTGGTCAAAAATTAGCTAATTTAGGTTATAACGGATTACATCATTATCATCCTTTTAATGAATATGGTAATTTTGCGATTAATCTTGTGGATAGGTTTTCCCCACGCAATTGGATAAATCTATTAACTTTCAACATGCCTGAAGGGCCTGAGATAATAGGATACAATAACCAGTTTGTTTATATTCCAAAGGACAAAAATAAGAAAGAATTATTGCTGGCAAGTCCAAAAAAGATAATGGAATACTTAAGTTAATTCTTCAATTTTTTAATCAAAACTGAAAATTTTAAGAAAGATTTATAAAAAGATTTTTTCCAATAACAATAATATAGATTAATTGGTGAAATTATGAAAATTATTTGTGCAGAGAACATGGGCTTTTGCTTTGGTGTAAAGAGAGCACTTGACATGGTCTTAAAAGAAAAGAATGCTTATACTCTTGGCCAGCTCATACATAATCCACAGGTTGTTGAACTGCTTGAGAAAAAAGGAATTAAGGCTGTTAATTCAGTTAATGAGGTTAATGATGGAACTCTGATTATAACTGCTCATGGGACATCAAAATCAAACATTTTGAAAGCAAGGAAAAAAGGTCTTAAAATAATAGACACAACATGTCCTCTTGTAAAAAGGGTTCATAAACTCGCAAAAAAGTTTGACAATGAAGGTTATAATATTATTTTGGTTGGAGATAAAGAACATTCTGAAGTCAAAGGGGTTGTTAGCAACGCTGATCATATTCTTGTGATAAACAGTGCAAAAGAAGCAAAAAGTTTGAGGTTTGGTAAGGCTTGTGTGTTATCCCAAACAACACAGTCACTAGAAAAATTTAATGAGATTGCTGTTATATTAAAGAAAAATATCCCGGATTTAAAGGTGTTTAATACAATATGTGATGCCACAAAGAAAAGGCAGGATTCAGCTATGAATCTTGCTAAAAAGGTTGATTTAATGATTGTCATTGGCGGCTATAACAGTGCTAACACAAAAATGTTAAGCCAGATTTGTAGCAAAATAGTTGAAACGAAACATATAGAAAAAGCTGATGAACTTGATTATAAATGGTTTAACGGAAAGAATATGATTGGATTAACAGCCGGAGCATCAACTCCAGATTGGGTAATTAGTGATATAAGAACAAAGATAGAGGCTATATAAATGAAACCTAAGAAAGGATTGACAATTGAGGAATGCGTAAAAAAAGCAGAGAAATTTATAGAGTCTCAAGGAGTTTGCCTGCTTTTATATGACATAAAAGGGTCAAGAAATTTTGAGATAAATGAATTTATTCAAAAACGAGCCGAGATACAGGAAAGTTTGAACAATAAATTTTCAAAATATATGCCTAAAAATGATTTAGACGTCATGGGAATATTTAAGAAGGGATTTCAGATACAGAGGGGTGATGCTGCTGTTGCAGGAATAAATTCAGCAGAGGTTATTCCTGAGATAATTAATTATCAAAAGGAAATGTTTCCAGATGTACCGCTTTATTGGAGTGTGGCAAAGAATGGTTTTGATAAGAAAGGTTATATTTAGTAAATGAACAATTTATTTTATAATCATTTGATCCATAATAACTTAAATTATTTTCCGAAGCGCCTTTGTCTCTGCTTGTATTCTTCAATAACTTTTACTAGGTCTTCTTTTTCAAATTCAGGCCACATCTTTTCAAGAAAGAACCATTCTGAATAAATTGACTGCCAGGGAAGAAAGTTGCTTGTTCTTCTGTCACCCCCAGTCCTTATTATAAGGTCTGGCTCCGTATTCATGTAAAGGTTTTCTGCGAATGTATATTCATTAACATCCTTTATATCCAGCTCTTTGTTCTTAATTTTTTCAGCAACTTTTTTTACAGCATCAAGAATTTCCTCTCTGCCGCCATATGCAAGTGCAATATTAATTTTGTAGTTGTTATAATCCTTAGTTATGTCAATAACTTTTTTTATTTTTTCCTGCACTTTTTTCGGAAATAAATAATGCCTGCCAATAATATTTATTTTTATTTTATATTTATGAATATCCTCATTTGTTGATATTTCATTAAATCCCTTCTCAAAGAGATTCATGAGATAGTTGAACTCTTCTTTTGGCCTGTTAAAGTTCTGAATAGAGAAGCAGTAAAGTGTTATTTCCTTAATTTCTAATTCCTTGCACCATTTAAACAGTTTTTTAAGCTTTTCAAAGCCTAACTCATGCCCCCTCCATGGCTCTAACATAAGCCTTTTTGCAAAGCGCCTGTTTCCGTCTAAAATAATTCCAATATGCTCTGGATTTTTGCCCATACAAAACATAAAAAACAGGTTATTTATAAAGGTTTTTGTATATTTGATAATTTTCTAGTTTTTAATAAAAAAATTTATTTTGTCTATAAGATCATTTGTTCTTTCCAGACCTTTCTGATAATCTAATAATTCATACCGGTATTTTATCATTGCCAAAGATTTTTCTATAATGTAATTAAGCCTTGCATCAGCCCCTTTAACCCTGTTGAGCTCTTCTGCATCTTTAATCTCTTTTTCATATTTGCTGAGCTCTTCGTTAATCATGCCGATTGCATAATTGAGCTTATTATTTATCTTAAGATTCAGCATATTTACCTTTGCGCTGTATTCATCAACTTGTTCTTCAAGCCTTTTTTCGATTTTCCATTGTTTGTAATTTTTTATTTCCAAAGCTTTTTTCTTGAGTTCTATGATTAGTGACAGCTCTTTGTTCTGAATTCCGCGCTTGAGCAAGGAATCAACCTGCCTTTGCAAACTCTCTATCTTATATTTATCTTTGTTAATATCCTCTTTTATTTTATTCAAGAGCACAAGATAAGCTTCCTTTTCATTTGCGATAAGGGTATATATCTTATCTACTTCTACAATCTTGTTTGTATTTTCAAAGCAGTCATATAAGTACCTTATCCTGCTGTTTTTTAAAGTTAATTCCTCCAACCTTTCAAGTGTTCCTGGTTTCTCCCAGCCATTGCTTTGGAAAGTATTGTTTAATAGCCTAAATTCAGCATCTATTTTTTCTACTTCAAAAGTTATTCTTGCCTCTATTTCACTTCTTAGGTTTGATTCAGTATCAACAGATGCTTTTACCTTGTTCTTGAAGTAATTATCATCTTTAAAATCCTGGATTCTGTATAAGTCAGAATTGATTTCATCAAGAATGCTTCTTATCTGGTTTATTTTCTGTTTTGTGATATCTCCATTGAATGCAATTTCCACCAGGTTTCTGTTTTTTTGAATATTTTTGTTTAATTCAGCAATCTCTTGACTGAAGTCATTCAATTGATCTACATTCTTAACATACTTTTTTGGAAAATGTATTAGCTCTCCCTTTTCAGCTATTGAATCAAAATTTTTATCAAATTTCTTGTTGAATTCAATTATTTTATCCAAGCTGTAAGATTCCTTGCAGATATTTTCTGCTATTGCCTCCAATGTTTCATTTTCCATTGCCTGATAATATCTTGAATTCTCAAATAAGACATCCTGCTTTCTCTTAAATTTGTAGGCTTCAACAGAAATGCAGCCAAGAGATGCAATTATTAGTAACCAAATAATTGAATTTTTGATTTTTTTCTTAAAATAATTTATTTTTGACTGCTCCTCAGTTATCAGATCCTCTAATTTTTTGTTTAATTCGCTAAATTTTGATTCAGTTTCTTCTAAAACATTCTCAAATTCGTTTTTCATCTTATTTCTCTATAAGTCCTTTTATTTGTCTAAATTGCTTATGGTTTTTTGACAGGTCTTCTTTAGCTGATAGAAATTCTTTCCTTTTTTTGACAGGATTAAAATAACCTTTTTTTTGATTTATTTTATTAACATAATTATTTTCTATATCTTTGACATTTTGGTTTATTATTCTAAAGGCTTCACTTATCTTGTTATTAAACAAATCATTAAGCTGTTGTAAATTTGAGTTATATTCATTAAACAGACCTATGTTTTCATCATAATGGCATGCTAATGAATGTTTAGAAATAATGTCTTTTATCTCCTCAAAAAGAGAAATATCCTCATTGTAGATAATATTATTCAATGACGCATAAAGAAGCTTATTATAATAATCTATTTTTTTATGATATGTTTTTATTTTGTCCCTTTCTTTTGAAATTTTTTCAAGATTATTAATTTTTAACACCTTTTTTAGACTAGTTGTAGAATATTCTGTTGAACTCGGACTCGACTTTAGGTGTTATTTTTTTGATGTCTTCATTAAAATTATCATTAAACAAAAGTTTTGTATTATCACTTATTTTGTACTGGGATCCAATTTTATATGGTTCTAAATTACCTTTTCCTATATCTTTGAGGGAAATTAAGTTATATTTAATTCCTAATTCCCTTATTTTTTCCTGTCTTGATATCTGGTTTTTTGTTTTTCCAATTGATTCATTGGATGCATATGCAAACTCCCATAAGTCTGGTCTTCTGGTTTCCTTATCCATTATATTCCACAGGGTTTCACCTTTTTTCAGGAAATAGTCTTTTACTTGATAGTTTTCAAATGAATTTTGTGGAGAGTATGTTATCCTTTCGTCAAATTCTGAGCTCAATTTTAATTCATCAGGCAGCAAAACAATAGAACTTTCTGCTTTGTTGGGGATACATTGGTAATTTTTTGGATTATTATTTAGGTTTTTTGCAGTTTCATAACCTGCAAAGAATGAAAAAATCCCCACTAAGGTGTAAGTTAAAATGCTTTTTATGTTTCTTTTGAAGAAACTCTTTGTTTTTTCATAACCCTTGTTTATTATGCTGCTTAGATATCCTCTTGATTCTTTATTCTGTTTTTTATACTTATGAGTTTTTCTTTTATTTTTTCTCCATTCAATTGTTTTTCCATTATCCTGGTATTCCTTTAATATTCTGTATAATGTTGAGGTGCTAACCTTTTTAATTTTAGTTTTGTCCCTGCCTTTATTTAGTTCATCAGATATATCCCTAACCCTTATATCCTCATGGTTATTGTATAAATCAACTATTCTTTCTCTATCTTGACACTCAAGTTTTCTGCCATAGCGGAAGCTAGTACTATCAGGATTATTTACTGATTCTGAAAGCACTATTGAGTCTATGGTCTGGTTATTTTCTTTTATCATCTTCCTTTTAGATAGTTATTTGTCATTCTGTCTGTGTTTATGAGTTTCATATCATAAGCATTTGAAATATCGCTCAATACTGAGCTAAGCAACTGGTTGGAGTTTCTGTATCTTCTAACAAGTGACCTTGGGTTGTTTTCAATCTGAGAAATTTCCTTTAATTTTCCTCCCATTATGTCATTAACATCATAGGTATACTCCTCAAGATAATGGACATTATTTAAAAGCAGCTTAACAAATCCTGCTTGCTTCATTAATGGATCATATATTGGTCTTGTTACCCTTGTGAAATCCAATACTCTTTTTGTTCTGTTTATTAATTCTTCAGAAAGAAACAAGTATATCTGCACTATTTTTTCTATTTTTTTGAGATTCTCGTCAATACCTACATAATCAACTATATAACCTTGATTTAAATGCAATTTTTGCAGTAACCCGCTTCTTTTTCTTTCAAGATTCTCAGAAATGCATCTTATATCAAAATAAAAATTATCTTCAGGTCGCATGCTAAATAATTTCCTCTTTACAATATTATAGTCCCTTTCAGCTTTAAATAGTTCATCCTTTAATTGATTGTTGTCTAATACTTTAGTTCCGGTAATAAGGCCTTTTTTATTTCTGCTACTTATTAGCTTTTCATGGGTCTCTTTTAGATTTGAAGTCATTAAAATTAATGTGGAATTTATTTCTGAAAGATGATCCTCTTCCATCCCCATTATCTGGTCTATTGTATAATTTTTTCCAAAAAGATTTATCCTGAAAAAGTCAACTGCAGATGAGGCTGTTCTGTAAAAAATTGATTTGTTCTCATTTATTTTCCACCTCATTGCAAGGTGAATCTTCTTTAACTCGTCTGCATGCCCAACTATATAAACCAGGTTTCCATTTGATTTATCTGGTGTTATAGCATAGTTATTCAGCCCCCATGATTCTCTTCTTTCCCTGATAATCTTTTCAATACCAGAATTATTTTTAACCTCCTCCAAATTTTTTTCTTTTATCTTATTATTTTTGAGTATTTCAATTATTTCTGGTTCCATTCCCTCATATTCAAATTTGTTTTTATCTTTTTTTGAGTTATTTCCCATTTTATCATCCCCTTTCAATCTTTTTATTCTTTTGTAGTGGAATAGTTAAAATTCAATCTTTTTTCAAGCCCATTAAGCTGGATAATATCTTTCATAACTTTTTTATCAACACTCTGGTAATAAGGAGACTTGGAGTAAGTAATATTTTTTTCTAATTCCTTGCCCATGCTTGTGTTCTCACATCCACTACCCATATAATACCCTAATGAAAATATAAGAAAATACTTCAAGACCTTAAAGCCGAATCTGATAAGACCCATTACTGCTCACCCTCATTTAAGTAGCTATTGATTCTATTTTCCAGCTTTTTATATAATTCCTTGACTTTTGGCTTTTGTTTTTCAGCAAAATCCACAATCTTGTTATAAGTATTACCAACTTTTTTGTCTATTAATGGTTTTATTATACTTAATTTTCTTTCATTTGGCATCTCACTAATTCTTTTCTCAAGAAGCTCGTCACTGAACATATCTACTATTTCTTTGTCATAGTTGTTATCAATACCAATTTTGCTTATATCCAAAATATAATTCTTAAACTCTTCAGGTTTTTCACTAACAATCCCTTCTGTATAAGCCAAAAGTCCATCAATATTTTTTCCAGCAATGCCATACATTAGCTGTTCTTGTTTTTCAGTCAACCCAATTACTCTTTCTTGTACAACTGGTTTTGTTGTCTTTGTTCTCGTACATCCAACAGAAAAATAACTGGTTAGTGCAACTGCTCCTGTTAAAACCAAGATTCCAATAGTCTTTTTTAAGCCCATATTGAAATAACATCAGCATTTATTTTTAATAAGCATTTCCGAGAAAAAAGATTGAGATTTTTGTAATTTTTGTAAATAATTATAGAATAAGCGTAAATTTTTTGGAAAATTGCAGTTTAGAAATTCCTAAACCTTGTTTTTATTTTGAGCTATAAAACAATAATAATCCCTGCTGTCTTTCCAGATTTTGAAAATTTTGAAATTATAGTAATGTTTTTTTATAAGTTTTTTATTATAGATAAAATGAGTTAATCCTTTCTCATTGCCAATTGTTGGAACATATGTTCTTGGAGCTATTTTTTTAGCCGTCTTAATAAGATATTCCCTAACTTTACCCTTAGAAATTCTTCCGCTAAGTGTTATAAAAATAAGCCCTTTTGCCTTCAGCACTCTTTCAATTTCTTTTATTGCCTTTTTTATCTCATTGACCTTGCCATGCTGCAATACCTGAACACTGATTATAGCATCAAAAAAGTTATCCTTGTAAGGAAGTTTATTGAAAATATTACCTAATTCAAGACTGCATATTGTTTTTTCCTTTTTTAACCTCTCCTTAATGATTTTCAGACCTTCAGGTGCACAATCTATTCCATACATATCAAAGCCTTTTTTTGATAAATAAATAAGATTCTTGCCAGCACCACAGCCTAGGTCAAGAACTCTTTTAACTCCTTTTTTCTTAAAGAAAACCAATACATCGGGCATATTCTCATGGGATTTGAATATATTATAATACTTATACTTTACTCCCTCTTTTTTGTATATTTTGTTCCACTGAAGCATTTTGGTAAAGATTGTTTATTTTTAACTTTACTTATATATAATACTTTCTGAAGAGGATTATCTTTAACCTACATTACATACTAAACTACTTTAGAAATGTCTGAAAAATGTTTTACTTGATAAATTCTGGAATTTAATTTGTTTGATTTGTATTTTATGTTATGTTCTGAAATTTTTTTACTAATTTCAACTGAATTTTTTTCTTTCCAGTAGTTTAGTGCAATTACATCAATACCAAGATTTGCTGCACCAAATATTTCATTGCTTTCATGTGCTATAAAAACAGCCTCACTTTTTTTAAAATAACCCTTTCCGCATTTAAGAGCAATATTAAAAAATTTAGGGTTTGGTTTTTTAACACCAATATCCTTGGAAGATATGATTCCTGAAATATAATTTAAAACATTAAAATTATAAGCCTTATAAACTCCTCTCTCAACCAGTTGAGAAACAATCATCTTTTCTATTTTAGAATACAGATTATTTCTTTTTTCTGTTGCATCAGTTAGTATATAAAACAAAATTCCTTTACAGTTAAGGATTTCAAGAGTTTTTGTTACATCTTTAAATAACTTGATTTTTTTATTGGAATTATAATTTTTATTTATTAACTTACAATAGTCTGCATAACTTGCATTAATAAAATTGTCATTCAGAAAAAGATTTATTGCTTCTTTCATTGATACTTTAGTTTGGCTTAGAATTTTATAGGGCTTGAACATATTACAAACATCATCAATACTATAATTCATCCCATTTCTATTAAATAACTCTGTTAGAATTTCTTTTTGCCTATTTATACTGGAAGCAGAATCAAAAAGTATATCTCCTGCATCTGATAGTACTATTCTAATAGACTTTTTTCCATTAAACACATTACAAAAGTTCATTTTATTTTTCACTGAAATAGTTTTTAAAGCGCTTTGTTATGTAAGATAAATTTAATGGTCTTTTAAAATCCCTTCTTCCTCCAAGCTCAATGTAGGAATATATTAAAACAGGTCCTTCCATTCCTTCAGACTCCTTAATAGTCTGTTCAAGACCCTTCTCTGTATTGACCATATATATAGAAGAATACCCTTGAAGAGCTGCAACAAATGGAATTTTTGCTGTGTCCGAACATGATCTTTCTTCCGTGCATGAAGCATATGCATTATTGTCCAATACAATATGGGTTAAATTTTTAGGGTTGTTGTAACCTATTGTAACAAGTGTACCAAAATTTGTTAAAATACTTGCATCTCCATCTATAACAATTGTTTTTGTTTTTGGTTTAGATACAGCAAAACCCAATCCAAGTGAAGATACCAGACCAAAAGATCCAACATTATAGAATTGATTTGGACTATCATATCTTTCATACAATGAACGACTTATTAACCCTGTTGTTGAAAAGATTGCATCTTCCGAAGTAGTTGAGTTTATAATTGAATCAAGAGCAACCTCTCGCTTCATTTTTTTTGAATATTTTGAAGTTCTGTTAACTATTTTTGGTAATATCTCATTAATAACATTTTTGCTTCCATATTCTAATTTTTTATTATGTATTTTGGGTTCTGAAATTGTTTCATTACTTTTTCCTTTATATGAACACCAACCCCGTTTTACCAAGATTGCTGCTGGTTTCTTTTTTTCATTAATAAAATTATAAGAACCTGAAACTGTTTCTTCAATATTATCTTCTTCCAATTCTTTGTAGAAAATACCCAACTGCTCTAGAACTTTTTTGGTAAGTTTACCCCCTATTAAATGCTGGGGTGCATTCTCTCCTGAACATCCTCTATATGTTACAACAAATAAGAAAGGTATCTCGCATGGAATTAACAAAGAGCTTATTTCATTTGTAGATTTTAGCATTCCAGAGTTTTGCATATAAACAACTGGAATTTTACTTCCAAGATAAGCTCCTGCAGCAATACCTACTGCCTCTGGTTCGCTTTGTGCAGGAATATGGATAAAATCTTTATCAATTTCAAAATTATTGATGAAATATCTCAATACTCCACAAGGAACACCTGTTGCAAAGTTTGTACCTTTTTCTTTAAGCTTATTATGAAATCTATTTGCATGAGGGTTCTGACTTTTATTAAAATCCTTAAATTTTGATTCCATTTAATTTTTTCCCCCCATATTCTGTAAAGAACAAACCACGATAATCCTGCCAGACCTTAGGTTTAAGGTTTTTGTCTTTAAAAATATCTTCAAGCATTTTTCTTGCATTTAAATAATACTCAATCCTGTTAGCTGAGAGATGCCTTAAATCAGCCTGCCCAGGAATATACTCCTGCATTGTATTAATTATAGGGAATTCTGTTAATACTGGAACATATTTTTTAATTTCATCGCTAAATATCTCTAAAGGATCTAACCCCATTATATAAAGAATTGTTGTGTTAATACCCAGGTCTTTAGCTGTATTTAAAATTTTTCTGCTTTTATCTAAAGATATATTTTTTTCTGGTTTTAACATTTGATTTCTTCTTGTGAAACATTCAATTGTCATAGCTATTGTCGCAGAATTTACATATTCCGCCATTTTTTTTAAAGACTTTATTGAGGTTATTTGTGAGCCCATATACTTTAATTCTCCTTTAAAATTATAATCATTTTTTAATATATCATTTAGCATTAATATATGCTCTAAAGTATCTTTTTCGTTTTCAAAACATCCTGTTACAATGCTTATTCCTTTGACATGAGATAAATCTTCCAGTTTTTCATTAGCGAGAACATAATTAATTCTCTTTCTTAACCTTTGTGGGCTAGTTAAATCATCTTCATCTCCTTTTGCAGAATTTAATTTGTATGTACCGCAGAACTTACAACCACTACATTTTCTCCTATTATTAGAGTTAATTGTCATTTCAGTACCAATTTTATGGTTTTTTATATTTACAAATTTTCTAAAATAAGTGCTGTCGCAAGTATCATTTTCAACCAATTCTGCTTTAGCAATAGGTTTATTTTTAAACAGCAATTTTTTTCCGTTATGAATCCAACGCGAATCCTTTGTATTTGTTAAAGCAAGATAAAAATCTTCATTAATCAAATAAGGGCTTATTTTAAACCTTACCCTTTTAGAATCAAGAAAGGGATAATTAACTCCTTCAATATTAAGGGAAATTAATAAGATATCAATTGCTGGAACATCATACTTTTTTTCAAGTTTAAAAGCATGTTCTAAAGATTCCAAAAATGCGTTTTTATTTTTCATTTTTATTGAAATATCCTTATTGAAAATTTACTATATTTTTTTATTATTAATTATTAATAAAACTTTCTAGGAAAAAATAAAAAAATTTTCGTTATTTCTGTAATATTTGCGAAATTAATAATACTAACTAATTAGAAATCAATATTTATAAACCTTTCGCTTTGTAACTACTAGTTAGTATTAAAATATTAATATTTTCTAAATCCAAAACTATAAAAACAAATAAAGTTTCTTATACTTTATGAGAGAAATAACAGATGAAAAGCTGGATAAGTACTTTGATATAACAGGCCAGGCCTTAAACAAAGCAAAAGAAAACATAACAAAAGACAGCTCAAAGAAAGGGTCTGCAGCTGATTTCCTTGACATGGCCCAGCGTTACTACGATGATGCCAAATACTTCAAAGAAAAAGATGATTATGTAAATGCATTCGCGGCCTTAAGCTATGCCCATGGCTGGCTTGACGCAGGCGCAAGAATTAAGTTGTTTGATGTCCATGACTCTAAGTTATTTACTGTTGATGATTAATTTTTTTTCTATAATTTTTATTAAAAGGACAAGCAATAATGAAAAAATAAATGCAACCATGATAAACCTTATAAAAAATTCCCGGAAGAAAGACTGCCTATAAGTCTGAATCATCAATGAGCCTGCATTAAACTGCCAGTTGCCCTGGGGAAAAAGGATTATGTGGAATAGTTCAAAAAAACTGTCAAAAAATAGTGAAGCAATTAAAGACAACAATGTAATTAAAAAGACTATCAAAGCAGATTTTTTTAAGTGCGAATAATTTATTTTTCTTTTTTTAATTAAAACAAAAAGCCAAACCATTAAAAAAACAAAAAGAAGCTGTTCAAGTATAATCAATCTTCTAACATCAGCCATATGAGATTTCTCTTTTTCATTGAAATTTACATTTAATTCTGAACTAAAGCCAGTTATGTATCTTGTTACATTTCTGTCAATCTCTAAATGGCTTGGATTGCCTGAATATTTTCTGATAAGCGAGCTATGAAAAGATGTTGAATAAAGATAATAGTTAAAAGAGCTGAGAATAATTATAAAAGCTATTAATAGTGCAATTAAAAAATCTTTTTTTATTTTTTTAGATTTAAGCATTAAGCTCATAGCCTCCCAAGGAAACAAGATAAACAGTATTATTCAGATATTTCTGATTTTCAACTATGTGTTTTGGCGGCCACCCCCATCTTAATGGTATCCCTATATTTTTCATTAGCTCAGTTACATTAACACCATGCGCTTCTGGTGATGAAATGATTTTTGTTAGGCCATTTTCTTCAATTGCCTTAGCCTGCTCAGCACGGTGTAATTTCCTTGCTTTAGGCTGCCAGAGCCTTGGATTATACCACTGCCTTGGGTGTTCTGACCATTCAGGATGCTTTAGTCTCATCCTTTCTGCAAATTTACCAACTGCAAAATCTGTACAAATAACATATACTCCTCTATCAAAATCAAGGACATTATTAATTAAGGGTTGGTTTGGCGGGCACCCCTCTTTTTTGTTGTAATTTGGACAACCTTTTGAGTGTTTATAGTATTTGAGTTTACAAAGTGTTTGTATCCCTTCCTTATACGGAATTATTTCTGGTTCTATTCTTTCAATCATCTTAACTGCCCTTATTTTTCATAATCTGCTTTATCAATTTTTGGATAAGTTCCAGGCAGCATAAAAACTTTTTCTGTTTTTACTGCAAGGCCTCTCTCACCAAGCATCTCCTCAGAATCCATCTTTGCATTTCCATAGCAGATAAGCTCTCCTTTTAATGTAATTACAGCAATAACATCTTCATTAGTTATGCCTGAATCAAGCTTTGAGATTCCAGGCACATTAAGATTGGCTCCATGGCACAAGCTGTCAACAGCGCTGTCTAATACATAAATTTTCGGAAGATGCCTGACAGCATTTTCAATTGGCTGTATGCAATAACGCAGGTATTTTTCATTTCCATTTTCATAATAATAAAAAGCGTCTGTTAAATCCTGTAAAGTAACTAATGTACTTTCATCAAAAGGTCCTGCTTTTGTCCTTCTTAGCTCAGCCATATGGGCTCCGCAGCCAAGTTTTTTGCCAAGGTCATGTATAAGCTTTCTTATGTATGTTCCTGCCTCACAGCCAACCTTAAATAAGACATCCTGGCCATCAATCTCAATTACCTCAAAATAGTATATCTGCCTCTCCCTTAACCTTCTTTTAACAGCGCTTTTTAATGGCGGCATCTGCATTATCTTGCCCACAAATTCATTGCATACCTGATAAATCTCATGCTCTGGAATCTCTTTGTGTATATGCATCAGCCCAACATATTCTTTTCCTGCCTTAAGCAGTGTCTGCACTACTCTCGTTGCCCTGCCAGTTGCGATTGGCAAAACACCTGTAACACCTGGATCAAGAGTGCCAGAATG
>PCYE01000021.1:40744-41011 GCA_002762865.1 Candidatus Woesearchaeota archaeon CG10_big_fil_rev_8_21_14_0_10_33_12
ACTTGCTTATATCAAGGATTTTCTGGACATATGCACTAACCTGATGAGATGTAGGTCCAGAGGGCTTGTCAATGTTGACAACCCCATAGTTTATGAGTTCTTTTACAGGCCTGTTATTAGGATCACAGCCAAATTTAGATGAGCTTACAGATTTCTTTCTAATTAAAATTTTTCTCTTAATTTTTTCAAAAGGCAGTAAATCTTGTTGCATGCCTAGAAAGAGTTTCTTGTTATTTAATAAGGTTTTGCTTTAATGAAATTTATCTA
>PCYE01000021.1:41049-50551 GCA_002762865.1 Candidatus Woesearchaeota archaeon CG10_big_fil_rev_8_21_14_0_10_33_12
ATATTCAATTACCCTGCCAATTACTTCGTATGCTTTGTTTTTGTAATAAACAACCTGCCCCATATTATACTTTTTGTCTTTATTCTTAGGAAAAAACATAGCTTCTTCTTTTCTAATAAACTCTACTCTTCCTTCTAAATTCTCTTTTTTAGGAATATTTTTTTTCATCTAGCTTTTAGTTAGAACTCTTTTTTGATTTGGATTTTTCTTCTTTAACTGCTTTTTTATCTTCTGCTGGTTTCTTTTCTTTATTCTTTGTTTCCTTGGATTCTTCTTTTTTTACTGCTTCTTCTTTCTTTTCAGGCTGCTTTTTATCTTGTTTTTTAGGTGTTATTTTCTTTGTTTCTTTTTTCTTTTCCTTTTTTTCTTCAACAGGCGCCCCAACAAGCTCTGCTTTAACTAAGCCATCATCATATTTCTCAACCTTTACCTTAACCTTATGAGGTGGATTTTTAATGCCATGTTCCCAAACCTTTAGGTTCAGGTATTTTCCAAGCTTAATATTATCTGATTTCATATGCTTTGCTAAGAATTCTTTTAAGGCTTTGATAGTTTTTTTTGCCCTCTTGTATTTTGGGGCTTTCTGAAACTCTTTCCTTAGGGGAATTATATATTCTCTTTCCAGTACAACCTTTGATTTTTCCTCTTTCTTTGCCATTTTTATGCCTTTGTCTTGGTTCTTCTCCAGGATCTCTTTATCTCAGTATGCCTGCCAGGATGGACTCTTCTTCCTTTTCCATAAATCTTCATAACTGTCCAGAAAGGAGCCCATCTAGTCTGCTTGTGCAGTCTTGCAAGCCTCAGTTTCCTGCTTAAATGCTTGTATCTTGCCATTTTATTTTCTTATCATTTTGAATTTGTGTTTTTTTGGCTGTAATCTCATTAAAAGGTTTTTTAGTGCATCATCATCAACTGTTTTTATCTGGCTGGTTTGGATTGCCTGGCTTAGTAATATAAGCAACTGAACAGCCAATTCAGGATGTGCTGTTTTTAGGTTGCCGTATCTTTCCAATGCTTTTTTTGTTAATACCCCTTTAACCAAATTCTCAAGTTGAGCTATCTGTTGTTGTATCTCTGCTTCTTCTGAATCAAATTGTTGTTGTCCTTGAAGTTCTTCAAGTTTTTTCCTTTTAAGCTCCTCAAGATCAGTCATTTTTTTACTAGCTCATCAGCAGTTGATACATCTTCTTTGGATTGTTCTTTTTTAAGCTCTTTCTTAGGCTCATCTTTTTTTTCTTCAACCTTATTCTCTGCTTTAGCTTCAGCAGGTTTTTCTTCTGCTGGTTTTTTGATTTCTTGTGACTGTTTAATTTTAATATTCTGTTTTTTTAATTCTGGTTTTTTCTCAACCTTTTCTGGTTGTTTGATTATTTTTTCCTCTTGTTCTTTATCAACTTTCTCTGCTGGTTTATTTTCTTTAACCTCAGCAGGCTTTTTTGGCATTGTTTGTGGTTTTTTGCCAGAAATCTGTGCAGCAACCTTGTCAAGAATAGATGCTCCTTTTGGGGCAATTATCCTTCCTTTGTGGACTCCTTTTTCTGCTTTTTTTACAAGTCCTGCCTCTTCAAGCTGTTGTAATACTGTTCTTATTATCTTTCCAGAGCCACTGTAAAATTTCTCTGGCTTAACCCCTCTGTTTTTTTTGCCGCCATATTTTGTTCTTAGCTTTGATACTCCTATTGGCCCAAGTTTATGGGTTGTTCTTAATATAGCAGCAGCTCTTACATACCACCAATCATCTCGTGCTGGAGCTCTCTCTTTGTGAGCGCCTGTCTTAACAAACTCTGTCCATGCAGGAGGCTTTATAAAGGGTATTTTTTTCAATTCTAAGGCTGTTTTTTCTATTAATTCGTTCTGAGGAACATTATAAATGTCTTTCATTAAAATCACTCCATTATTCAACCGTTTTATTTAAAAATAATGGCTTAAAAGTTCTTAATTAGCTTTTTAAACAAATTAGTTTAAAACAGAACCATTAAACCTATTAAATAAACCTTATTTAATATTGTGCTCTAGAAAACCAGAAAACTAGGATTCTTTAAAAAGCTTGTGTTTGTTAATTGAATGGAAATAACAAAAGGAGGAGGTAAAGAAATGAAAAACAAAAAGTTTATAAGAAAAGAGTTTATAAAGTAATAAAAAGAGGTTTGTTATGTTAAAAAAAAGAACCGAGATAAGCACTTTTGAGTTAATGGTGCTGATAGTTGGATGTGCAGCAGTTATTCTTGGATTTAATCTTATTAACAGGGTTTACATAACAGACTATGCTATGAGCTGGCCAATGGTTATCTCAATATTCACATGGCTCATACTTCTTGTTTTGTTTATTCTTCTAAGCATAAATGTTGATTCCACCAAGCAAACCCTAAAAGAAATAACAGAAATAAAGGATATCCTCAAGAAACTAACTCAAAAGAAGGAATAAGCTTGAGTAGTTAGATAAATTTAATTCTTAATATCCTCTAAGTTGATTATTGCCTTATTTATCTTTATAGAATCATCCAATGCTATCCTGGGGCAGGCTGTGTTTACAAAGCATTCAACAAATGGAAAGTTCTCCAACTGATTAAAATCTATTGTATTGAAAACAAGGAAGTAAAAGTTCTTGTCCCTGAATTTGTTTTTTAGCTCAAAGGCCTTTTTTAGCTGTTCCTGGCCTGGCTTTGTTGTTACAATAACCCCTATTTCTTTTGAGCTGAGAAATTTAATTAATGCCCCTTTGTTTTTTTTGTTTATTTTTTCAGCTTGTTCTCTATCTATTTTATTAAATTTGTTAGTTAATGGATTAAATATAAAAACATCTTTTTTTGTTTTTAATGAAATTGCAGTTGGATGAAACAGGCCAGAGCCAATGTAAAGAAAGGCATCAACTTTATCATTAACAGATAATGCAGAATTAACATCGCATCCAAGAACCTGGGCTTGATAAGCTGCATGTTTTCCTTTACCAAAAAATACCTTTTTGCCTTCTTGTTCCAATTGCAATTTAATCTCCTTAACCTGTCCAATGAACTGCACTGTTGTAACTAATCCTATTTTTTCAGGCAGTTTTAAAACATGTTTTCCAATAAAAACAGCTTTATTGTATCTTGCTTCAACAAACATTAGCTTCATATTTTAAAGAAAAAAGTTTTGTTTTTAAATATTATCCTATTTTAATATGTCATAAAAGGCATCAAATATTGGCTTGTCTGTTGTTATAATGTGGAAGTCAACTCCAAGCTCATCGCATAGTTTTGCTATCTTTGATATATGGCTTTCAAGCCTTTGCTTATAACCAATTCTAAGCCTTGGATTTATATAAGTCCTTAGTATATTCTTTGTTTCAGAGTCCTTAAGCCTGAAATCCCCGCTAAACAAAAGCTCTCTCTCAACAGGATCCAAAACCTGTATTATCTTCATATCATGTTCCCCGAGCATAAAAAGCCCTCGTTCTATTTCATCAATATTAAACAAAAAGTCAGATATTATTACAACAAGAGCCCTTGAGCCAATCATCTTCTTGTATTTAATCATGGCATCCTTAAATTTTGAAAAACCAATCAGCTTTATATTGTTCAGATGCTCAACCATTTCTGCAAGATGTCCCATGCCTCTTTTTGACTTAAATGTTTCAAGTTCCTCTGAAAAGGTTGAGAACTGGAATTTCTCATTTTCCTTCATTGTAAGATAAGCCATTCCAACACCAAGCATAGAAGAATAGTCAAACTTTGTAATACCCTTGCCAAAGTTCATGCTAGCGCTATGGTCAACTATTATATGGGTCGTAAGGCTTTTATCTTCCTCATATCTCCTGATGTAAAGGTCGTCTGTCCTTGCAAATATCCTCCAGTCTATTGACCTGAAATCATCTCCTGTAGAATAAATCCTGTGGTCTTTTATTGTTATGCCCCGGCCATGTATAACAGAACGCCTTGAGCCAGTATAGCTTGACGTAACTCTTTTCTTTATAATAAGGTTAAACCTGTCAAGCTGAGACAAAAACTCTGTTGTTATCATTTTACCTTGTTTAAGATCTCCTTTATTGCATCATCTGTTGACATCCCTTTTCTTTCAGCCTCAAAATTTAGTATTATCCTGTGCCTTAATATTGGATAAGCCATTGCATCAATATCCTCTTTGCTTACATAGTTTCTTCCCTTTACAACAGCTCGTGCTTTTGATGCAAGAACAAGCCCAATAGAGGCCCTTGGCGATGCCCCATATTCTATTAGGTTAGGCCTTTTTCTTGTTTCAGTGACTATATCCACAATCCTATGCTTTAGGTCATTTGCTATTGGAACTTGCCTTACTAGGGTTTGCATATGTAAAAGGTGTTCTTTATTTAATAATACCCTTACTTTCTGGTCTTTAAGCTCAAATGCATATTTATTTACTATTTCAATCTCCTCATCATAGCTTGGATACCCAATCTTGATCTTAAGCAAAAACCTGTCTGCCTGGGCCTCTGGCAAGGGGTATGTCCCTTCCTGCTCAATAGGGTTCTGTGTTGCAAGCACAAAAAAAGGCATGTCAAGCTTGAATGTTGTATTTCCAACAGTAACCTGCTTTTCCTGCATTGCCTCAAGCAAGGCAGACTGTGTTTTTGGCGTTGCTCTGTTGATCTCATCTGCAAGCACAATGTTTGCAAACACAGGCCCTGGCTGGAACTTGAAGTTCCTTTTGCCGGATGTCTCCTCAATAATATATGTGCCTGTTATGTCAGATGGCATTAAGTCAGGGGTGTTTTGTATTCTGCTGAACTTAAGGTCCATGAGCTGTGCCATTGTTTTTATAGCCAGGGTTTTTGCCAGGCCTGGATAGCCCTCAAGCAGTGCATTTGAATCACATAATACTGTGATAATAATCTGCTCAACAACCTCTTTCTGCCCAACAACTATCTTACCTATCTCTTTGTATAAGCTATCAAAAGTTTCCTTATATTTTTCCATTCTTAATACACCTCATTTTTAGTTTAAGTTTTATTCTTTTGCAAGCTTTAAAAAATATGTTTTTACAAGCTCCTGCTGCTCTTCCTTGATTTTTTCCTCATAAACATCAGCTGTTGCTACAAATACCTCATCTGGGAAAAGCTCATCAAACTCCCTTCTTTCAGGCTCTTTTACATCATCGAGGTTTATCTCATAGCCAGCCTGCTTTATCATCATATCAAGCATTTCATCACCCATCTGGGCAATATAAGCATCACCAAACACGCTTTCACTCTCTCCAGAGCCAGCTATTCTCTCAAGGCCCTGTTTTCCAGAGCCTGTTTCATTGCCGCCAAGGCCATATATAAAATCAACAGCAGTATTTGCTGCATCTTTGAAATTAAATGACAAGTCAAACTGTGCTGAAAATATTATTAAAAAGCATAGGACTATGCTTAATAATATTTTGTAAGACTGCTTTTTCTGATTAAAAAAAGATGCAACCTCTACTTTTTTAATATCCCTTATAATATCTTCTTTCAGCTCGTCAACAACAGGATTTTCCAATCTTATGTTGTCTCTCGCTGTTCTGAGCCTTTCATTAAGAAGAGGATATTTTTTTTCAACAGTTATTAGGTGTTTTTCCATGATGCCTTTATACAAGCTAATTATAAAATATAATGCTGCTGGAACTAATGCATATGCCTGATAAAAATCAAACAAAGACAGGACAATATAAATAACTAAGAATATCAGAAGCGCATTTAAAAAACTGTTAAATAATATGATGTTGCTGAATGTAAAATTTATTTCCTTTAAAACCTTATTAAATTTTTTCATTTTTTATGGGCATGCGCATAGGCTTGCTATTTCATCATCTAACCTAGATATATCTGCTCTGAGTCCTGATATTGTTGCCATAGCAGCATTAAGCTCTGTTTTTGATATGCTAAGTTCTGCTTGTGCAGTGGCCAGTTCTGCCCTTTTTTGAACTAATTCGCTTGTTTTTTCTGCCAGCTGTTTTTGCAGAGTTGCTTTTTGATCTTCTAATTTTTCCTTTTCAGTTTTTAGGTCTGTGTACTGCGTGCTTAGCTCTTTCTCTCTTTCTTCCTTAATATTAAGCTCCTGGCTTGTCTGCTCAAGCTTTGTCTTTTCAGTGCTTAGCGTTGATGAAATATTCCTTAAGTCATCAAGTTTTAGTTTGTAATCCATATACAGGTCCTTAAATGTTGTCTGGTAGTAAATGCTTAAGCCAGCAAGTGACATTAAGGTTGCGATTAATAAGAAGAAAAAACCAAAGTTCACATTTCTTTTCATGTATGCCATATTATCAACCTATTATTAATTCTTACTTATATAGATTTCCTATTTTCCATAATTCTCCTTACACAGACCTCTAATAGAAATATGCACAATGCTGTTAAAACAAGCATCCATGTGTAGCTTTTTTCATCTATATTTTTTCTTTTTGAGTTGTCTATAATAAACTTCACTATTGCTGTTGTGTTGTCCTTGTCAAAAATTCTTCCGTTTGTTATGCTCACAATGTCTATGAGCTCAGGATTTACTCCAAGCTCCTCATATTCTCTCTTGTAATTAACAGCCATTGATGCATCAAAAAAATCATGAAATCCTGCTGCTTTTGGAACAAAGCTTGCCATGTAAAGATTTTGGTCTATCTTTGAAAATATGAAATCATTAAGCACTGGCTCTGATTCTGAAATAACAGTTATCTGGGCAGCATCATCAATTCTTGAGTCCTTGAGCTTTACATCAAACTTCTTGTTCCTGCCTGGATCACTTATTGCCCAGTTAACTATCCTGGTTATAAGCTTTGAGTTTTCCTTGTTTAAGAGCTGGCCTGCCCATACCTCTGGGTCTGTTGTTAAGGCAGCAACTCTTCCAAGGCCAAAGCGCCATATAGTAACTATAGGGTTTGTATTTTGGGTTGCTATAAGCATTCTTGCAGAGCTCTTTGGAACAACCTGGTTAAAGCCTGTTACCTTTGCACTTAAGCCCAGATTTTCTGTTATAAAATGGTTTGAGTCAATTATCAAGAGGCCCATAACATCAGTTTCCTCATCCTCATACTCCCTGCTGAAAATAATATTTAGTCTCTGCGCCTCTGTCGGCTCAAAATATACACCCTGGCCCTTTAATGCCAACTCTTTCATAAACTCTCTGTTTGTGTCAAAGCCAACACCAATAGCATATGTTTTTATTCCCTGAGCTGTCATTGATTTTGCCCTTGAAATTGCCTCTTGCGGGTATTGTGTTATTCCATCAGATATGAGAACAATATTCTTGCTTCCCTTTGCAGACCTGAGCATCTGCTCTGCCCTTATAAGCCCAGCAGAAACAAAGGTTCCTGCATTATAGCCCCCGCATTGTGTGGTTGCTATTGTGTAGTTTATGTCTGGCTTTTCCATTATTGGCGAAAGAGGGGATATGACATAGGAATTAAAATCAAAGCTTACAACGCCTATCTTGTCTTCAGACCTTAAGCCGCCAACAATCTGTGTTGCAACTGCTTTTTCAACATCTATTTTTGTATTTGTGCTTCCAGTGCCAAAAACCGAGCAGGTTGTTCCTGAAACATCAATTATAACTACGATGTTCATTCCGCTCTCATCTTCCTTGCCAGCAAGGCCTACCTTAACAGGCAGAAGTGTTTCAAACACTGAATTTTCATAGTTGCCGTAGTCAAATGAGTTATCACCTCCGATGACCACAAGCCCGTTTCCATCTGTAACATAATTGGTTAAGAGATCTGTATTTTTTTTGAGCCAGCCTTCATCCATGTTATACAAAACAACAGCAGAATATGGTTTAATGTCATCCGGCATATAGCTTTTTTTTGTAACATCATAAACAGTCTCCATGATTTTTGTTATCTTTGCATCCTCTTGCGAGACAAAGAGTATCTTTGGCTTTGGCAGAACATGGATTGTCTTGTAGTAAACATTGTTCTGCATAAAATAATCATCTACTATTATTGAAGCAGTTATTTTATGATAACCTGTATCCAGCATCTGATTGATCTCAAATATTTTGGTTCCACTGGCCTGCTCATCTATCATGACATTATCATCAAGCATAACTCTAATATTATAATTCAATGATGCAGGACCAATTTGCTTTACATCAATATAAAATAAGGCCTCTGTTCCAAATATCAGTTCAGATGGGCCGTCAATTGTCACAGCAAGGTCTGTTTTTACTGGGTTAATATTTAATGAGCTTATTGTTGTGTTTAGTGACGATGCCAGCATCATAACATCACCCAAATCAGTTCCCTTGTTATTGTTTCCGTCGCTGATTAACAATAGGTTGTCATTTCCCTTCATGTTGTTAAGCAGGCTGTCCCCTATTGCTGATGATTCTCCATGAGCAATGTATTTTATTGTTGTTGGAATCTCTTTTTCCAAACTAGTTTTCAGTTCAGAGGCAATGCCCTGTTCAAAGAGTTCAAATGATGTTGAGTTGTCTGCAAGTATTGTTAAAGAGGGATCGCCCTGGACAGTTTTCTCCTCCAGGCTGAATGGCGATGCTATTGCTATTATTAAAATTGTAAAAATCAGGCATCTTGACATTGCTATTAATACTCTTGAAAGCTTCTTGCTTTTTTCATGCTCTTTTTTTTCTTTTTCTGTTGAAAACCTGACAAAGGTTTTTCTAATAAGAATAATGATTATAATTATTGCAGGCAGGCATAAATATAATGCATATGGATTCCTGAAGTATATGATTATAGATCACCTCTTACTTTTATATAAAAAATTTCAAACAACATAATCAGGATTGCAAAAATAATCAGATAAAGGTCAAGGTTTATAACAACCTTTTCTTCAGATATGCCTGAAACAAAACCTGTTTCATCAAGAACTATTGTTTCCTTTGCTATGTCTGATTCATATTCATCAAGAAGATTTACTGCAATCTTATTTCCATTGTCATATACTCCTACTTTATCCAATAATGGCTTTTCATATATCTTAAAATTATAGTTATTTATATCCCCTGTTTCAGCAAGAAAATTCAATAGTTCATTCCAGAATATTGGGTAAGATGTCTGTGTTTTGAAATCAGACTGTTCGTCTAAAATTCCATAATAAACTACATTGCCTTTTCCCCTGTTTCCAAGAGCAAGCAATGGGCTTGAGTCATCTGCCTCAATAACAGAGATTGTGCTGTTTTTTGGAACTGTTTTAAAATAGTTTCTTAAGGTTGCAAAGCATTTATTGTTCTCAAACTGTTTTGTGAATTCATTTATGACCTTAACGCAGACTTTTGTATTATTGGCTTTTTCATTTAATTCAACAGGCAGAACCCATGATATACCTATTTGATTTAAATCCTCTTGTGCTGTGATTATAAGGCTTTTCCCGTTTACTACTTCTCTTGATATATCTTCAAGTGTTCCAGGAAGAATAAGATTTCCGTCTATATCATTTATTATTATAATCTCATTAGATTCAATGCCCTGGACTATTGGCGGTTCTGTAATCTGGAGATTAACATCCTTTGATGACTGCAATGCCTTCATAAGATAGCTTGTCTTTGCATTTGTTATCAACAGAACATCAATTTGT
>PCYE01000021.1:50562-56201 GCA_002762865.1 Candidatus Woesearchaeota archaeon CG10_big_fil_rev_8_21_14_0_10_33_12
GGAGCACTTATGTAAACAGTATTGTCAAGCTTGAAATCGTCGTCTGAATTTATTCTGATCTCGCTAAGGCCAGTAGGAGTCTCAAAATTAAATATTTCTGTTGATTGTGCTGTTATTTTTTTTGATTTTGTTTCCAGAGCATTGCCATCTTTAACAAGGGCTGCTGTTATTTCTGCATCATCATCAAAATTTTTCACATATGCCACTATATCATACTTGTTAACTTCCAAATCAATGATTCCTATGTTTTTTGCATTGTTCCATGTGCTTACAAACTCAACATCAATGCCCTTTGATGATAATATTCTTTTCGCTTTTAATAATTCATTTACATCCTCTACTATAAAATCACTTATCACAACTATTCTTCCCTTTCTCTCTCCCAGCAGGGATTCTGCTTCATACAAGGCGCTTTCAATATTTGTTCTTGTGTCTTTTGGCTCTATTGTCTCAAGTAGTGATAATGCCTGATTTTTTGTTCCATCTTCTAAAATTGTTTCAGGGCTTTCAGAAACAACTATTATGCTTACCTTGCCTTCCAGATAGTCTTTTGCTATGTTTATTGAGCTTTCAAATCTTGTTTTGCCGTTAACCATTGTTTGCGAGCTTGCGCTTGCATCAATTATAATAACACTGTTTTGCGATGTAACTGTTTCTGAGGTCATTATGTAGGGAGAGGCAATTGAAAAAGCCATTAGTGACAATGCCAGTAACTGCAACAGAAACACAAGATTTCTCAGCAATTTCTGGAAAAAGGAATGCTTTGTTGTATCTTTCTGGTTTTTTATCAGAAACATAAGAGAAGGGATAACTTTTTCAACTGGCTTTGGTTTTCTCAAATAAATTATTATCAAAGGTATAAGGCTTAGAAAAGCATACAAACCAAGGGTATTAGCTAGCTGCATCAGGCACCTCTTTTATGAACATATTATGATTTTTAAAACACAGTCTATATTTAAATATTCACTTTTTCAGAACAAATTTTTATAGTGGGTTTAGGGCATATTTTAAAATCATTAAGAAAGGGTTTAGTTTTTTAAAATAAGAGAATTTTTCAAAATCATCTGAATTAACATTTTCAGGAATGAAATAATCCCCTAAAACCTGCCCTTTCATCTGTGCAAACCTGAATTTGTCCATGATCTCATCAATCTTATGGTTGTCTAAGACAGGAGAGTCATAGTATTTTACTTCTCTTGGAGGTGTGTTAAAACCTACAGACATTTTGGGGAATATCTTCTTTTCATTATTAAGCATATAATCATTATAGTCAAACTTAAAGCCTGAATAATATGTCTGCTGGTATATTATGCTCTGAATCAATGAAATATAATCTTTTTCCCATCTTTTGAATGTCTTTTTATTATCAACTTTGGGCAATTCTTCTAAATCCTTTTTTTCTTTTAGTAATTCTTTTTTATTGATTATTTTGATGGGATCTTTATTCTGCTGTTTTTTTATCTGTTCGATTATTTCTATTAATTCAATAATATCTTTAGTTTTTTTATTACTTATTGATTTGCGATTTTCCTTGATATTGTTAGTTTTTTTATTCTTTTTTAAGCAAACTGTTTTATGGCTTTCTTTAATCTTGTTGGATATCATATCCAACAGAAAACTATAAATATTATATAAGGTTTTTGTTTTTTATGGTAAGCAACATAACCCACTATGTAAAAACAGATATCATAAGGGCGTTTCTGCTGATAAAAGAAAATGTAAGCAGGAATGAGCTTGTTAGTAAGCTCGCGTTGGGTGAGGGAAGTGTAAGGACAATTTTGGATGTTCTAAAGGACAAAAATTTAATTTATTCTACAAAGAAAGGGCACTCATTAACTGAAAAAGGGATTTTGGTCTTTAAAAAAATAGAAAAAAGCATATCAGTTAAAAAATTAATTTTAGGAGCTTTTTACCCTGGTCTTGAAAAAGCAATTGTCTTATTAAACAAAACAGATAACAACATAAAAATAAGTTTTGAGCAGAGGGATATTGCTGTTAGGCAGGGAGCAGAAGGTGCTGTTATCCTAAAATTTGACAAAGAGCTTTATATCCCCAATGCAGATATTAATTTTAAGGAAAATTACAAAAAAGCATATGATGAAATCCTAAAACGCTTTGATTTCAAAAAAGGAAACATTTTGATTGTGTGCTTTGCAAAGTCCTTAAGAAATGCAGAGAACGGCGCTTTGGAAATTGCTTTAAGCATGAGCAAAGAGTTAAATAATTTAATAAAAATGTTTATTCCTTGAATTTATGAAGATTTTTTATTTCATAAGCGCTTATCTTGTTTTCTAAGCTGCTCTTATCCGAGCTTATTTTAATTAAAAAGTATGTGGCAATATCAAACCCAGCTGCGGCTGCCAAATCATTTGTAAAGTTGTTATACAAACTTTTGTTGAAGGCATCATTTAAATGAAGTATAACATTTAAAAATGGTGTTTCTTTTGCCTCGTCTGTTATTTTTAAATAAAAGTTAGAACTTATGTTATTAATTTGGCCAACAAAATAATCCCCAAACCATCTATACATTTTAAAATCCTTAAAATTTTTTAAGGCACTATACCCATTATGCACTGCAAGAGCTCCTGTCATTAAACCAGATAGTTTGTATAAAAGTCTGTTTTTTGCCATATTTTTAGGAGAATACACTCTTATTTAAATACTTTGTTTTATAATCACTCTAAAGTAAAAAATAGAACTTATTAGTATGATTTGCTGAAATAAACTTTGTATTTAGCTTTTTTTCCGCATTTAACACATTTTCCGGATTCTTTATCAGACTTTATGCATCTTGATGTTGCGCCATCTGATTCAAATTTGATTGACTCTTCGCATTCTTTTTCTCCGCAGAAAAAGGCTTTTGGTATTTTTTTTGCTTTTATTGCCTTTAAAAAATCATTCCAGTTATCAACCTCAACAATGTTTTTATTGAGGAAGTTCTTTGCTTTTGTGAAAAGGTCTTTCTGGATTTCATCGAGGGTTTGCCTGACTTTTTTATTTAATTCTGCTGTTTTTACAAATTCTTTTTCCCCTGTATCCCTTCTTACCAGAACAACCTGGTTTTTCTCCAGGTCTTTTGGACCGAGCTCTATTCTCAATGGAATTCCTTTTAATTCCCATTCATGGAATTTCCATCCAGGAGAGTATTCATCCCTTTTGTCTATTTCAATGTTGTATTCCTTTAGCTTATTCTTTATTTCCTCTGCTTTTTTCAATATCTTTTCTTTTGATTTGTCAAAAAGGATTGGAATGATAACTGCATGAATTGGGGCTATTTTTGGAGGAATTATTAATCCTTTATCATCTCCGTGCACCATTATTATTGCTCCAATAAGCCTTGTGGTTATTCCCCATGAGGTCTGCCAGGGGGTATGATATTTTTCATCTTTTCCCAGAAATCTTATCTTAAATGCCTTTGCAAAGTTCTGCCCAAGCATATGGCTTGTTCCCATCTGCAATGCCTTGCCATCTGGCATAAATGCTTCAAGAGCCATTGTGTAAACAGCTCCTGCAAACTTTTCTTTTTCTGTTTTTTTGCCAGTTAAAACAGGGATTGCAAGATAATTTTCCATTAAATCCTTGTACATGTAAAGGATATCCATAACTTCCTTGTCTGCTCCCTGTTCTGTTGCATGAAGAGTATGGCCTTCCTGCCATAAAAATTCCCTTGTCCTTAAGAATGGCCTTGGATATTTAAATTCCCATCTCACAATATTGCACCATTGGTTTATCAGTAAAGGCAGGTCTCTCCAGGATCTTACCCAGTTTGCATATGACTCGCTTATTATTGTCTCTGAGCTAGGCCTTATAGCAAGCCTTTCTTTCATCTTTGTATTTCCGCCATGGGTTACCCAGGCTACTTCTGGTGCAAAGCCTTCAACATGCTCTTTTTCTTTCATCAGAAGGTGTTCAGGTATAAACATAGGAAAATAGGCATTTTTGTGGCCGGTCTTTTTTATCATACCATCAAAAACTTTTTGTATGTTTTCCCAGATAGCATATGAATTAGGCCTCAAGACCATGCAGCCGGATACAGAGCTATAGTCTGCAAGCTCTGCCTTTTGAACAACTTGTGTATACCACTCACTCAGATTATCGCTTTTCTTTACATTCAGTCCGAGTGTTTCCTTTTTTTCGGCCATATTTACTCTAATTTGCCTTTTATTTAAAATCTTTTTGTTTTAGCTGCAAATTTATCAAGAAGCTATGGGGCTGCTGAAACTTTTAAAGCACTTGCGAGCGAAGCGAGCGTGAGGGACTTCAATTGCAAAGCAATTGAATGTCGCTCCTGCGTGCCAGCTTAGCAAGAAGCTGTGGGGCTGCTGAGACTTTCGAAACAATTGCACTTTTTTGCGAGCGAAGCGAGCTAAGGGGGTTTGGCTTTTAAGCAAAATCCTCTATGCGTGCCAGCTTAGCAAGAAGCTGTGAGCAACCATTTGTCGAACTCAGGTCGCCACGTCCCGAACGTGGGATACTACCACTATATTACAGCCCCACAAAGCAGAGGAATTCAACAAGTTTTAAATATCTTGCTTATTATGTTTCTTAATATACGCGGGAGTGGCAGAGCGGTCAAATGCGCAAGGTTCAGGGCCTTGTCCCTTAGTGGGTACGCGTGTCCGAATCACGTCTCCCGCATCTTATCCCATTATCTGCTCTTCTGCTTCAGACTCAAGAATTATCTCTTCAACATCAACTTTTTTTGCTGTTATTTTTTTCTTTATCTTAAGGTAAATCAAATAAGTCAATGCAAAGCCAAGGAACATTGTAACAGGATAAGACCACCAAAGCCCTATTGTTCCAAGCCCAAAAGCAAATACAAGCAAATATGCAGCAGACAGCCTGAAAATAAAATTGTGTACCATGCTTACAAACATGGCAATCTCTGTTCTTTTTATTCCCCTGAAAAACCCTATGAGAATATGCCTCCCAAAATCAAGGACAATAAAAAGTGATATAATCCTTAAAAATAAGGTTCCAATATTAATAACATCAGCCTCAGATGTAAACACATTTATTATCTGCCTTGAGAATATGAAAGTTGAAAAGCTTATGAATAACACAATAGGTGAGCCAACCTTTAAAGATTCCATTAATGAGAGGAATATTCTTTTTAGGTTTCCAGCTCCAAAGTTTTGGGCAACTACTGTTGATACAGCAACAGATATCCCTAATGAGGGAATCATAAAAAAACTAAAAAGCCTTGTTACTATTCCAAATGCTGCAAGTGTTACAGTTCCAAGCGCACTTACCAATGATGTTAGTATAAACACGCTTATAGATATTGAGCTCATTTCAATTGATGTTGGTATTCCAAGCTTTAGAAGCTCTTTTACTATTTTTAACCTTGGCTTTACAAAACTAAAATCTATTTTTATCCCATAAGTGTTCTTAATCAGATGGTATATGGCAAAAAAGCTTGCAACTGCTCTTGATATAACTGTAGCAAGTGCAGCTCCAAATATTCCCATTGCAGGGAACGGTCCAATTCCAAATATCATCAAAGGGTCGAGTATTATGTTTAGAATAACTGACATCAATACAAACTTCATTGGTGTTTTTGTGTTTCCAATGGCCCTTAATGCTGCCTCAAAAACATAGTAAGGTATCATAAGCACTAACCCAACAAATATTGTCCT
>PCYE01000005.1:0-2119 GCA_002762865.1 Candidatus Woesearchaeota archaeon CG10_big_fil_rev_8_21_14_0_10_33_12
AATATAAGTGGAATAAACAATATCACAGCCCAAATAAAAAATATCGGCGGCCAAACAGGAACAAATTGCTATGCAGTATTAAGCATAAGCAATGGGTCTGTGCTCGACATTTCCGGAGACACTTATTCTCATTCTTTAAGCAGTATTAACATAGGCTCATCAACAACCACAAGCTGGAATATAGCTGGCTTGGATGAGGGAAATATAAATATAACTGTAAATTCATACTGCGATTCAGATGGAATTAATCTTGATAATGTAAACTATGATTCAGTCAACAATATAACCCTGCAGGATATCACAACCCCAGTTATAAATTTAACATACCCTGCTGATAATTCAAATGTTTCTTATCTGCAAAATCCAGTAAGCTTTATATACAATGTAACAGATGAGTCTGGAATAATAAACTGCAGCTTAGTATTAAACAGCAATATAAACCAGACAAACCATACAATTGAAAAAGGGATAAGCCAGTATTTCTATCAGACTCTTGATCCCGGAAGCTATAACTGGAGCATTGAATGCACAGATAACAGCAGCTCAAGAATTAAGGGCTTCTCCCAAATCTATAATTTTACACTGCTCTCAAACAATGCTCCTTTTGTAAGCAACCTTGAAATAGATGACCCTATTGACTTAAATCCAGGCTCAATTAAAATAATCCACTGCAATTTTACAGTAACAGATAATGATAATATTTCAGATATAAAAAGCGTCAATTCAACACTTTACCACAGCTCTGTTAATCCAGATTCACAGGATGACAACAATAGCCATTACACAAACAACAGCTGTGAAATAACTGATTCATCAGAATTCATACAGGATTACAGCTGCAGTTTTTCCATGCTTTATTATTCAAATCCTGAAACATGGAGCTGCAATATAACAGCTTATGATAACAGCAGTGCTTCTGGCTCATCAAAAATAGACACAAATGTAAATGAACTTATAGCTTTGGATGTTACACCCTCGCTAATTGACTATGGGGACCTGCAGGCAGGCAATATATCGCAAGAAGATTCTAATCTGACAATAACAAACCTTGGAAACAGGGGCATAAATATAACCCTGGAAGGTTATGGAATAACAGAAGAGGATGGACTGGCAATGGACTGCCTTCAGAATAATATTCCGGTAGGATATGAAAAATATTCTGTGAATTTTCAGGAAAATTATATAAACATGGTTAATCTTACAGCAACTGCCCATCAGATAAGCAATTTTACCCTGCCGCAAAGAACTGATGACACCTTTTATAAAGAGGATAGGAACAATACATATTGGAAGATAAACATTCCATACGGGGCAAAGGGACAGTGCAATGGCTCAATAAAATTAATAGCAATACCAGATTAAAAATGAAAATCAAAAAAACATTGTTAACATTAACTGCTTTTTTTATATTAAATATTATAACATCAGAAGCAGGGTTTTTTGAAATAAGCCATGAATGCCAAGAGGAAAATTGCATCTCTGGCCAGGATATAAACTGGAGCGTATCTTTTGAAAACCTTGGCCAGAAAGAACTTAAGGTAATTGGTATAGAGCTAATTGATGGTATAAACCAAGGCCAGATAGCAAGCCTTATTTTTGATTATGACCCATCAAAATCTGACAAGCTGGAGTGTATTACTGTGTTCCCTGGAAAAAAGGAAACAATATACATAAAAAGCAAAATACCCATGCCAAACCTGAAAAACCAGTTGATTTACATGCCCTGCATCACCACTGCACTGCCTACAACAACTGCCCAATATATTGACTCTTATACTGACAGGGTCTGCTACCCAAATGAATCAATAACAGTATTTGAATGCCTCACAGACAATCACTGCAAAATTAATGAATTATGCCAAAACAAGAAATGCAAACAAATTAGCTGCAATGATTGCCAGTATATACTAAACAAAAAATGCATAAATTATCAATGCTGCAGCCCTGATGCATGCAATTTAGATGAATCATGCATAAACCATAAATGCGCTGCTTTAACCTGTTTACCAGAAGAAAGAATATTAAATCACAGCTGTGTTAAGCTTGAGTGCAGTTATGACGAGCATATAATCAACCACAGCTGTGTTAAGCTTGAGTGCAATGATTATGAGGGTTATGC
>PCYE01000005.1:2138-13156 GCA_002762865.1 Candidatus Woesearchaeota archaeon CG10_big_fil_rev_8_21_14_0_10_33_12
AGTGCAATGATTATGAGGGTTATGCAAATAACAGCTGCATAAAGATTGAGTGCAGTTATGACGAGCATGCTAAAAATCATAGCTGTGCCAAATTAGATTGTGGATTTTTTGAAAAAATAGCAGTCAATAAATGTATTATGGATAAACAATTTATATATAAGTTTGCAATAGAATTAATTATCACAATATCAATTATATACATGTTTATTTTGGATATAAGGAAATATAAATCAGAGCATAAAAAATGATAATAAAAAATAAATTAATACTGCTTGTTTTATTGGCAATTACTCTTCCTATAGCTGATGCAGTAAGCATAGGGGTCAGCCCTGGCAATGTTATGTTTGATAATATGCTAAAAGGCGGTTATGCAGAAAGGACTGTAAAAGTAACTACAAATTCTAATGAAGATATTATAGCACGCCTTGATGTAAGTGGAGAGATAGCTGACTGGCTAAGGCTTGAGCCTGATAATAAGACATTTATGCTGTCTTCTGCAAAGCCATATGAGCTAAAACTTATTATAGAGACTCCTGATGATGCAAGAAGCGATTCTTATTCCGGGAACATTGAGTTTATAATAGAGAGTTTTGGAGACATAAGTGGTCGGGCAGGAGGTTTTGTCAAGCCGGGAGTCAGATTAATAATAAGTGCTGTTGTATCAGACAAGGAAATCAGAACCTGCAACTCAGGGGCATTTGATTTTGATGATATTGAAATAGGGTTTCCATTAAAGCTTTCCCTCACTGTAGCAAATGATGGCAATGTCAGGATAAAGCCAAAAATAAGCTTTGATATATGGGACCAGAACCAGGAAAAGCTGGTTATGTCTGAGAGTTTTTCTGGCTCTGAAATACTGCCTACTACACAAGAGCAGATAACAAAAACCTTTTCCAATAATCTTGAGATTGGCCAATATTGGGCTAATGTAGATGTTGATGAATGTGGCTCAAGCAGCTTATTAACATTCAGTGTGGTTGAGAAAGGAGGTATAGTAGACAATGGTGTTTTTGAGGGAATAACAAACAAGCCATGGGTCTATGTAGAGGAGCCTGTTGAGATTAAGGCTACTTTCAAAAATAATGGCCCGAGAACAGTCTATGCAAAATTCATGGGAGATGTAAAGCTTGACAATAAGATTGTTGAGGTTATTGAGACTGAAGAGATAGATGTTTTAAGCCAAGAAACAGCTGACTTTATAAGTTATTTTACTCCAGATAAGCCGGGAAGGTATGTCGTAAGCGGAAGAATTATTTATAACCGCAAGCTAAGCTATGAAAAGGCCAGTGTAATAAATGCAAATTATCCTACAGAAATAGGGCAAGGCATCAAATTTCTGCCACTAGTAATTTACATAATAATAATAGTGACAATACTATTTCTGGCAAGAAGCATAATAAAAACAAAAAGAAGAAAATTTTAAGTTGCTAAGGAATAATTCCCTTCTAAAAATCTATTTATGCAAATTTTAACCCTTCTAAAATTTTAATATTGGCAATAAAAGCAGACATGATACACAGCAAATTTGTCTGAATCAGAGATTAATTATCTTAAGAACTCCTTTTCTGCTTGTTCTTCCTTCTCTTTAGGTATATTAGTATTAATAATGCAATTATTACCAGGATTAGTGTGAATGTCCAGTAATCAAAGCCTTTCAAAACAAGCTCAAACTGGAATTCCTTAATATTAATTAAGGCATTTTCTCTTTGACCATAATGCACTTTTCCTTTTATTATTTCATTATCCTCTATGTCTACTTCATCTAGATCTGCCCTAATCCTGCTCTTGACTTTTTTTCCAGGATTTATCTCAACTATATCTTCGCTCCCCAAGTTTTTCAGTTCGCCATCCAGTAAAACATCAACAAGCTCTACATCAGCATAACATGTTATATCTGCAATATTCTCTATCTCAACATAAAAGCTTTTTCCCCTTTTGTCATATATTAAGTTATTTATTTTTATGTCACATTCATCCAAAATCTCAACTGTTTCTATTTCAAAGGAAGTGTCAAGAACTTTTTCCATTGAGCCCTTTGACTCGCCATAAATGATATAAACATCCCCTGTTATCTTGCCCTCAGCCATTGGCTCCACATCATAGGTTATTGTCTTTAGCTCATTTCCGTCCAAGAATATAGGTGAAATATCACCAATTGTTTGTTTAAACCCAGATGAGTCTGTCAATGAATAAGTGCCCTTAAAATAAACTGCCTGATCTTCTGTATTCTTTACTGAAACCTCAAGCATGCTTGTGGCTTTATTATATTTAATTGAGTCAACTTCAATATTCAGGATGTAAGTAGGAAGATAAAACATATCCAATGCTTCAACCTGTGAGATTGCCCCTTTTGGGTCTCTTGCACCCTGGGCAAACTTAACAAAAACACTTATTCCTACATCCCTTCTGATGGAAGTTGCAGTTCCAACCAGTTCATTGCCAATCAAGATGCCAATATCTATCTCACTTCCTTGTATATACTCTTTGATAGTGTCTGGAACATTGTTTGTCCCAATAAACAAAACTGGCTCAACACCAGACATTATTTCTTTTTCAATAAATTCGCCGTTTGTTAAAACTGCCTGCTTAGAATGCTTAATCTCCTGGTATTTTTTTACTATTTCAATATTGTTTAAGAACCTATCACCGTCTATATTAATTATTTCAGGATTATATTTTTGCAGGGTATCCTTAACTTCCCGGTCAACATGGCCATATATTATCAGGTTGTTTACAACTATTCCTGAAAGAAAATCATCTACCTGCCCGATATTTGTCCTGTCAGCAAACAAAACAAAGGATTCTGAGGCAATAGCATATGGGGCAACGCTTACTGCATTATAGCCATATGAATCATCTACTATTATAAAGTTTGAAACATCAAGAAGCCCTGCTAACTGCAGATTGAAGCTGTCGTATACAAATTCTTCGGCAGAATAACCCCTATTTTCTAATATTGATTCATAGCCAATTATAAAAGGATTTTTCTTTGAGCTAAAAGCCTTTATTGATTCTGTTTTTGGTATAGCATTCAAAATTAAGGTTGCATGCTTGTCACTTACCAGAAAATCTGCTGTTTCACCCTGAAGGTTGCTATAAAGCATTGCTGAATAAACGTCTCTCCAGTCTTCAGAATTAATTATTGTTCTCTGAGCTGAGCATAGGCTCATTAAGAGAAACATTGGTATAATCAAAGATAAGTAAAATTTTTTCATAAAAATACTGCCCCTTTTTTAAGTATGTAACTTAATGAATTATATTTAAATCTTTCTGTTTTTTTGGTGTTGAGATGATTATCTGGCAATCTGTGATTTTATAAATTTTTTAGAAAGGCTTTTATATACTAACATAACTTATAGTGTTTGGAAAATATGATGAAAAAAAAGAATATTTTGTTTCTGGTTTTTTTTGCTATAGTTATACTGGCGGCATTTGTCTTGATTCTTGGAAAATCCAATGGAAACAATATTGCTGGGTATGTGGTTATGAAAGCAGGTGAAAAACCATCCTATGATTTTTACTTTTTAATAGCTGCTATTATCTTGGTTGTTGCAGTATCCACTTACATTTACAGCATTAGAAAATTCGGACCTGCTTAATCTCCTGTTTATGCTATTTCTGTACTTCTTTTAATATAGCTTGCCTGTAAAGTTAGTTAATAACTTATTATTAATTATATGATTATAATACTTAATTAGTTAATTGATTATTTAATCATAAACCTAAAAATAATTAATACCAAAGATCATAAAAAATTAAAGAATTAAAACTTAATTATTGGGGATTTTCCTGTCCAACAAATTCTAATGTGCCGTTGCAGAATCCCGATACGCTTGCAGGTATGTAAATCATCCAATAAGTTGTGTTAAGGTGATTTATAGCTGTGTCATTGTTCTTGACTTCTATTGTAAAACCCATTGCTGTTGATTCATTATTTAAAGTAACCATACTTCCATAACCAAGTCCGCCTGTTATGCTATACTTTTCATGTTCCATACTTATATTTCCACCAGCAGCACATATCATTGAAAGATTGTCCGGATTATCTGAGTCTGTTGTTCCGCCATAGCCCCTTACTGAGATATTAATAGGGACATTTCCATAGTTTGTAACATTTAAACCCTTTTCTAAGGAGTATTGCGTAACAGAAAGATCTCCATAGTCAAGTTCAGCAGGCACGTCAATTCCAACAACTGTGTTTACATCAAATAATGTTGAATTTTCATTATCTGAAATCCCATAATCATCAACAGCAGTCATGTTGCACTGCCATGTTCCATTGTTTGCATAATACTGCACATCAAATAAGCATGAGCACGAAGCATTATATGTGCTCACTTCTACACAGGTGCAGCTTGAATTCAAATATCTGTAAGTGCCGTCAAACCCTCCTGTGTCCCCATTTGAGCTATCATAAAAAGTGGCATTTGCACCTGTTACATCTGCATATCCATCTAAGTCATAAACATATCCAGTGCAATTCACTTTGGTTGTGTTACCTGGAGTTAAATCAATAGAAGCAGGGGTTATAAACACATAATGTAAATCAGGTTCTGTGTTTGTAATATTAACTTTTGTTATTGTAATTGAATTATTCGCGCCAGATGCATCAAAAGAGATCATTGTTGTTGCTGTAAATAAAACAAAGAGAAATACAAAAAGAAAAAATAAACAGGCTAGTGCCTTATCTTTGTTTTTCATATTACTTTATCCCCTTAAAATAAACTATACCCTATTTATGCTAATTCAACATAAAAGTAGTATGGTGTTGTTCCTGCAGCTCCATTTTCTCCAACAATCATCTGGAAATCCCATGGACTGCCATCATAACCTGTTTCATCACTCTCAACTTGGGTTGCAAAGATAACAGTTCCAGTCTGGTTTTGTGTTAACAATGTCTCGTTAAACTTTATGGATTGAGTTGCATTATTCACATAGGTATTTGTTGCCGGACATGAGTTTAATGTTGTTATTCCTATTGTAATGCTGTTTGTGCCCTGGAATGTTTCACTTATTCCATCTGTATCAGTTGGTTCCATTCCATAATAGGTTTCTAGTACAGTTGCGTTGACACCTCCCTGACCAGGGATTCCATCTCCATTCAAATTAACACATATAACATCACCCCAGTCTGTAACTGAAGAATTTCCTGCATAAATCTCTCCAACAGGAGAAAAATCTGTACCTCCTGTCCAATCATACATGGTGTTACTGTCTCCATCAGCTAAGATTACCATTCCAGTTATATTACCATAATAACCTTGCCAGCTGGTTGTTATGATGGATGCATTAATTGTTAATTGGGTTACATTTCCCGCTTGTGCATTTACCTGCTTTGCAGCTATATTGCTTACATTTCCGGCTTCACTTTTTTCTACTGTTATTTCGTTTGGCCCGCCTGGAACTGCTGCTGCTGTTTTTACCATCAATGCAAACACAAACAGAGCTAGCAATACAATTACTATTTCGTTTCTCGTTTTCATTTTCGTTTACCTCCTTTTTAATACAATCGCGTTTTCGTTTACGTTCACGTTCCACTAACGTTTACGTTCACAATTTTTGTGAATATGATTTTTTGTTTTATAAAAAATAAAAAAAGGCCTAAGGAAAATTAAAAACATTTGCGAGGTGTTTTAGATGATTCCCTGGGCCTTTAGTTAACACAAACTTTTAGTTTTCACTACCCTCCATTTTCCTGAGTTTTGAAATAATCATAAAAGGATCATAAATAACATTAATATCTAACAATGATGAAAATAAACCTTTGCCTTGCCTGGCAAGCTTCTCTGCCTGCTCAAAAGTGATTATTTCTGTTTTGAAATCTTTCGGCTCATTATTTTGGTTTTTTATTGTTACATCTTTTATTTTCTTGTCAATAGATTTTGAATTTTTTGATGCAATTAAAACTTTTACATAATTTCCTTCATTTTTTATGATAATTAAGTCAATATTTCCAATATAAGGCTCAATTCCCCAAAGGAATTTTTCAGTGCAATTTCTTAAATTTTGATCTTCCAGAAACCATATTCTGAAAAGAGCCTTATGAAAATTATCTAATATCACTAATTTTTTATCTGCAAATCCATTTGTTGCAGAAATAAGGTAAGCATAATCCTCTGAAAGAGAAAAAAGTGTTCTGGGCTTTCCTTTATCGCGGTTTGAGATTTTTTCTTTTTTAACCAGATTTGATGCCTCAAGAAGCCTTAGCTGCTGGCTTATGTTTGCCATCGTTGTATTTGATTTCTCAGCCAGCTGCAGAGGGGAATATTTGTCCTCTGATAAAGATTTTAGAATGTTCCATCTCTGCTCTGTGAATAATGTTATAATATCCATTTTTTCCCAAATCAATAGCTGAAATCCTATACTGATTTACTATAAGAACTAACTTGTATATAAATGTTTCGATTATTAATTAACTACAGTAGTATTGTAATTCTTAAAATAAATAAATTAGGAAATAAGAATAATTAATTAATCATTAAATTATAATCTATTTTATAGACGAGAAAATACAAAATTGAATTGTTGGAAAGAATTTTAAACAATTAAAATGCCTAAAATTATGAAATCATATAAGAAATAAAAAGCCACTAAAAGGTTTTTGATTTACTTATAAATGCTATCTTCAAGAACAACAATTATATCTTCTTTTGTTTTTGCTTTTCTTAGCTTGTCTGCAGTAGCTTTATCTGACTGGGCTATCCAGTCTGCAAAAACATTTTCCTCATCACTAATATGAGCACTTAATGTTGCATCATCCATAGTGTTTATAGAATCCACCAATTCCTGCGGTGTTATTACAGTAACTCCATTTTTCAGTTTTAGTGGAGGTAGTTTGGTTGTTTCTGCTGCCTTTTGTTTTGCTGATGTTTTCTTTGCTTCCTCAGGATGCTCTTTCTCGTATTTCTCTCTTTCTTTCTTGGCTTTTTCAAACTCTTCCTTAAGCTCAGTTTTTGAAACTAATTTTAGTCTTCTCTTCTCAGGAGTTTTTCCTAATTTATCCCACTGCTCCTTGATTCTTGGAGTCAGCCCTTCCAGATAAATATCAACCATGTTAAAACTTCCGGATTTTACCTTATCAAGAGCCATCTTAAGTTCAAGCTTTAAATCAAATACATCTATTTTCTCTTTTTCAAGTTGCTCTATCTGATAATCCAAGTCATCTATAATATCATTATATTTGTTATAGTTTTCAAGCTCTTCATCACTTAATCTTGCATGCTCGTGCAGGAGGGGCCTAAGGCTGATGAAATAAGGATTTCCCTTGTTGTAAGCAGAATTTTCAATCATTCCTGTGCCAGTTGCTGACTTCAGCAACGACTGCAGCATATAACTGCCATATTTGTCTTTGATTCTGTTTAGGTCGCCTTCATCTCTTGTACGCATTTGTATCTCTGTGTTTATGTTTGCCTTTGTTTCACCAATAAAATCTGTCAATACCTGGCTTATTAAGATTAACCCAACTCCCCACTTTCTGAATTCTCTTGCACCTCTTTCTATTTGTATGAATCCTTCTCCAGAGCCGCCAAACTTAGGAAGCAGCCTATGCACCTCATCAAAGATTATTATTGTTTTCAACTCAGGTGCTTCAGGAAGATTTGCCTTGAAGACTTCTCTTATTGTATTTGCAACTAGTATATCCATATCTTTTGGCGCTAACCTATTGATTGCAAAAATATGTATCTCACCAGGAACCATCTGCTTCTTTATGTCAATTATTTGCCTTGCATCCAAAATCTGGTGTACATTGCCATTAAATGCCTTTGCTTCACTCTTCTTCATACCAAATTGAGGGTATAATGCAAGCATCTTTTTATTTACGCATTTTCTTAGAAATCCGCTCCACTGCGCCGTAGGATCAAAAACAATTACTGATACACCTTTCATCAAGACTTCCTCTATCATAACCTCTGCAGATACTGTTTTTCCTCCGCCAGTAGAACCTGCTATAAGGGTGTGCATAGTTAGCTGGTCAGGATCAAAATATGTCTTAACTTTTGTTTCTGCTACAGTCCCAAGAAAAATGGACCTCTCTCCTGGCTTTGGCAATAAATTAAAATCAACTTTTCCCTTATAACGCTTTCTTTGCTCCATCTTTTTTCTATAAGCTAAGTATGAAAAAACAACAATTAGTAATATTGTTGCAGTAAATAAAACCCACCTTATAGGCAATATTCCAAAAATCATATAATCCCAAAATGGCTCAGAAACAAAGAATCTTGAGCTGGATGAAGAAGATATTCCAAGATAATCAGCCCTAACACTTATGACATACTCTCCTGGCCTTAAAAATTCGGGTATCTCAAATTTCTTGATAATAGTTGTTGATTTTTCAAGAACAATGGTTTCAGTTTCTTCAAGAAATGTTTTATTAATGAGATATGTTTTTTTGTCTCCCATGCTGTCAATTGAATAATGCAATGTAACATTAAATTCTCTGTCCATAAGCAGATTTTGTATGTCTATTTTATACTGGAGCGTGTCTTTAATATAAACTCTTTTTTCAAGTGGCTTGACATTTATTACAACAGCACTAACAGGCACCCCCGCTGTATCGCCAACAGATAATATAACAGGAATTTTCTCATTTATTCCTCCTGATAAAACAAGGGAACCATTAAAAAAGCCAATTGCGTCTGCAAAAAATATTATTTTTATATCAGAACTGGATGCTGGACCAATATTAACATTGCTTATGTCTGGTTTCATATAAGGGGTTATATTGCCATTTGAGGAAAACATAACATTTATTTGATTATTTTTTTTATTCTCAATCCTGATTACATGCTCCTCAAACTTGCCTATCATTAGTTTTTTGTCAATCCTGCTGTCTGATATCTTATAATCCTCATTCTCTATTTGAGCAGAACATAATTCAATTATAGAAAGGAATATAATTAGGAATATTAAGGTAAATAAAATATTTGTATAAAATCTTTTTTTAGTTGACATTTTTTCCTGATAAGCTTTGTCTTAATTTATTGCATTTTTCTAATACCAAGGATTTGTATTCAAGGGGCACTCTTTTGTACAAACCTGTTATCTCATTATAAGCTGATATTGCAACTTCTTTATTTTTATTCTGAATGCTGAATTCTGCCCTGTCCAAAAGCTTATTTATGTAGAATAAATCCAGTTTATGTGAGAGGGTAACTATATTTTTATAAACCTCTTTTTTCATATCCTGCGGAAGATTCTTGAATATTAGGTTAATATTCCTATAAAAGGATTTAGCTTCATGATAATTATGATTATCAAGTTCGCTTTTAGCACTTTCAATAAACCTCTTTATTTCTTTAAGATTTTTGAGGGACTTTCTGTCACCAAAATAATATTTTGTTTTTGTTCCCTTAATTGAATAACCTATGTAAACTAAAGAAAGTATGATTATTATCAAGACCTCAATCAGTATTCTTGTGTTGTCTGAACTTATAAAACCGGATTTTAGATTAGTCAATATGCCAAATCCAGTGATTTGATTTCCTTTTGGAATCTCTCCTCCAGTTATTAGAACAGATTTTGTTTTTTTAATATCCTCTAGCTTTATTTCTTTCCTTAAGTAATAGGCAAATTTATCTAATCCTTTAATGTTTATGCTTATTAAAGGATCATTTAAAATTGTTTCATAATCAAATAGAAATTCAATTTCACTTGTATCTTTTGCAATTTCTTTTGGTATGTATTCAACTAAACTTAACCCATTTGAAGATTCATTAATCTTCAATTCTTTTTCTATTAAGGTTATTTTTTCTTTTTTATTGGATAAATAGCTAATCTCAACAACCTTTGCCTTTGTTGTTACTGTAAGCAATGACTGCAGTTCCTTGATGCCTTCAATAAAGCTTTTCTCCTGCTTCTTTGAGTATTTGCTATTTTTTGAATTAAGGTATGTTATTGTTATATTTTCAATATCCTCATCTTTTGGATAAGCAACAAATTCTGTTGAGTCAATAACGCTTAGGCTTGTTGGTATCTCATCCTTCAGATTTTCAATTTGGTCATAAATATCTATTTCAGCTTCCTTTAGTTCTGTTTCATTAAGATTTCTCCATATAAGATTATTTAAATCCCGTTTAAATCTGCTGAGCTCTGTTTTTGCATTATCCAGCTTTTTCTGAATTTCCAAAGTTTCAAAAACCTCTCTTTCCTCTTTATCTAATTTTTCAAACTCTGTTAATAATCCATTAATCTTATCTATGATTGAGTTTATATCTTCATCCTGCTTAGTCATTTCAGCAGTACCTGCAGAGGATGATAAACTGTTAATCTCAACATAAAATATCCTTATGTCACTAAATCCTATGTTTCCATATCTGTCAGTGCACTTTACTTTATATTTGTACTCTCCGCTATTAAGTCCAAGAAGCGTAAAAGAATTTTCCTTGTTTTTTTCAGGATTTTCATGAGTTCCCTTTTCAACCCATGAGTTTAGATATTCATTTAACTGCAAAGAGCAGTTTACCTCTGAATCATCCTCAACCTTATAAGTTATTTTAACGCTGTCAGTGCTTATTTTTTGGTTTTGGTCAGGAGTTATTAAGGTGATTTTTGGATTTTCATAATCATTTTCATCATATTTTAGCTTAAGCTCAATATCCTTGTTTGAATTTATCTCAACACTATTATTGTAGTAAGTGATGTAGCTGCTCTTCTTAACCCTTAATTCATATGTGCCGCTGTTAACAAGGAAGCTTGCTTTTCCGTCATCTGATGCATTCTTATGGATATTATTAAATTCAACATCTGCATCTGTTACAATATTCCCAGAATCATTCTTAACTGTTATTGTAACATTAAAAAGTTTTTTTACAATTATTGTTTCCAGGTCTGAAGCACTATACGTATTGTCTGTTACTGTAAGATTTACTGTATATGTTCCATTGTTGTTGTATGTTTTTGTAACCTCTGTTGATGTGCTTTCAATTGAACCGTCATTTCCAAAGTCCCATTTATAGCTTAATGTACCAGTGTAACCAGTTACAGTAGAGGTAAACTTAACTGTATCACCCTCATTTATT
>PCYE01000005.1:13236-13413 GCA_002762865.1 Candidatus Woesearchaeota archaeon CG10_big_fil_rev_8_21_14_0_10_33_12
GCAGAGGTTATATTATTAAGAACAGTTGTCATAAATATAGGGTAATCAGGAGAATAACCTGTGACAGATTTTCTATCAACAACATATCCCCCAAAGAAAACTGTTAAATTAACAATAGAATTTGCTCTTGATAAAATTGTTACTAAAACATCTTCCCCAAATTCATAAGATATTTTA
>PCYE01000035.1:0-10684 GCA_002762865.1 Candidatus Woesearchaeota archaeon CG10_big_fil_rev_8_21_14_0_10_33_12
CTCCCTAAATAAATATTTATTGCTGGAGAAAAATTTCATGCTTAGAAAGCTCATACTTAGAATTAGAAAACTATATACATCACTATAATTACACGCTTCTTTATTTTGCATTAATCTCCCCCAATACTAGTATATTGATAATGTAGAAACTTGAAAATGGTAACTCATTTAAATAGTTTTATGTAATGCAAACTATACGATAAATTATGGTATAAAAATCATTATCAACAAGAGACAAACAATTCCTCGTCAATAAAATAAAAATAAAAAAAATTACTACCAGTTAGGTATGCTTATAGATTTTTAAATGAGTTATTGTTTTTACAACCCTTTGAACACAAAACAAGCCAATTCTTTATATTGAAATTATTCCATGAGCAGCCATTTTAGCAAAGGAATAAACTCAATATTTCCTTTTTTCCCTTCAAAATCTTGGGTAATGATAAATCCTTTTTTTAGGCTGTATTTTTTCATAAACTTTGTAATTGGCTTTGTATCTGCTTTGTTGCTGTACTTTATTTCAACTGGCAGGATTATTTTTTTATCAAGAATTATATCAACTTCATCCTTTTGAGGCGTTCTCCAGAAAAAATTAGCATTTGCATGCAGGACACAAATGTTTTCAACTATTTTTGAAATGTAGGTTTCATCCTGCCTGTAGGAAATTCCAAGGCAGGAGAATGTTAAGTAATATTTTTTCAGCTTTTTTTCAGTTGTTGACTTGTTCTTTGAATAATTATAAAGTTTTTTTATAAGCTGCGCTGTTTCAAGATAGAATAAGTACTTGGATATGGTCTGCCTTGTAATCCCCAGCTCTCTGGAAAGATTGCTTATTTCAATAATCATGCCTGGATTGTCAATAATTATATTTAGTATAGAGCGAATTATGGATGGATCTTCTATTTTAAATGTCTGGGGAATGTCCCTGAAAACCGCTTTTTCAATTATGCCCTCATTTATATACTTCCTTATTATTTGTGCATCATCCTCTTCTGTTAGTTCAGGAAATCCCCCTGTCTTGAGATAATGCTTAAATGCTGCCTTTATTTCTTTTTGATAAAGGAGATAATTTCCCTTGATTCCCTTAAAGCACAGATATTCTCTGAAGCTTAGAGGATTTAAGCTAAATTCAAATATTCTTCCTGCAAGGGTTTCCTTTGTTTTTCTTATGATAAATAGTGATTCAGACCCTGACACAAATATCTTAGCTTTTTTATTGTCATATATTCTTTTTATTTTGTTGCTCCAGTTATTGACTTTCTGGATTTCATCAAAAAAGATAAACCTTGGTTGCTGGTTATTGATTTCTATGTGTGCATCTATTATTCCTTCCAATTCCTGCTCTTCAAAATCGTCAAATGAAAAATAAAGTATGCTCTTTGGGTCATTCTTTAGAAGAAGCTTTTTTATGATTCCATAAAAAAGGGTTGTTTTTCCAACTCTCCTTAGTCCTGAAACAGCTATTATTTGTTTTTTTGGTATATAGTTATTAATTTCGCTCATTAAGTCCCTTTTTTTTACTTCTACCTTTATCTCTCCTGACTTCCACCAGGGATTGGATTCAACCAGTGCATTTAATAATTTTTGGTTCATTCTGATTAACATACAATTAATTTTATGTTAATTAAACATAACTAATATTTAAATCTTTCTGTTTAGCAGTGCCGGTTGGATAATAGCAAGCAGATATTGCCTTAAGTAATATTGTTTATTTTTGTAGTATCATCAAACCAATAGTATCTTTCTTTTCTGCTTCACCCTGATTTGGAAGTTTGAGCTATAAGTCTATTGCCATCTTAGTAATTATGCCTTTGTAATGACTTTATATAGAAACATATGACTTTTTTATGCTTTGCCTGGCTTTTCCATTGATTTTTTTAGAATTAGCGAATGAATTCTGGAAAATATTAATCTTAAGAAATAAAAAAAATCACTATAAGCTGGTTTTTTAAATGATTAAGTGTTTTACAACTCAATGAAAACAAAACAAGCCAATTCTTTATACCTTACTAACTAATCAAAAACAGAAAGCTTTATATATAATATGTACATTAGTCTTTTATAACAAGACTATGGTTACTAAAAATATATCACTGGGAAAGCATGAAGTCAGGCTTTTATTTAGCCTGGAAAGCAAAAAAATATCTATATTTTCATTTAAGGATGCAAAACTGATATTAAAAACATCAAATGCTTCTGTTAAGAACGTAATTTATAGGTTAAAAAAGAAAAAAAGGATTAAAGAGATACAAAAAGGCAGGTATCTGCTAGCACCTGCTGTTTCCGGCTTAAAAGCCTATTGGGCGGAACATCCCTTTATTGTTGCTAATTCAATATTAAAAGAATATTATATTGGGTTTTGGACAGCTTTAAACTACTGGGGATTTACAGAACAGGTTCCAAAAACAATCTTTATTGCAGTAAAAAATAGGAAAAGACCTTTTTCGTATAATAAACAAAAATTTAAATTTATTACATTAAACAAAAAGAAATTCTTTGGTTTTACAGAAAAAAAAATAAGCAATACTTTATTTAAGGTCTCATCAAAGGAAAAAACAATTATAGACTGCTTAATGCATCCTGAATATTGCGGGGGCATTGTTGAAGCTGCAAAAGCAATCAAAAATAACCATAAAGAATTAGATTGGAATGGTTTATTAAAAATGCTCAATAAGCTGGATATTAATGTTGTCAGGCAGAGATTAGGGTTTATTTTAGAAACATTAAATATAAAAAAAGATATTCTGAAAAAATTAATGAAAAAGGCAAAAGGATTTGCATGGCTTGATCCTGTCCACCCTAAAAAAATAATAAACTATTCGCATAAATGGCAATTGAAGATTAATGTAAGGGAAGAAGAAATTAAGGGAGGCTATTAATGGATGAAATAACATTAAGAAGGACAGCTGGAAGATTAAAAGTTTCAGTAGCCAGCTTAGAGAAGGATTTTGTACTGACAAAAATATTGTATGCAATATCAAAGAGCGAACTAAAAAACAAGCTGGTCTTTAAAGGTGGAACAGCATTAAACAAGGCTTATTTTAATTATTACAGGTTATCTGAAGATTTGGATTTTACAGCTGTTGATACTACTACAAATTATATAAAGAAATCAATAAGGGGTATTGCAAAGAAATTAAAGATAGAGCTAAAAGATGAAAATATTACCAAGTATAGTTATGTTGCTGTTTTTAGATTTACTGATATCTTAAACTACCCTAATAGTGTTAATATTGATATTAATACGGATGAGAGACTAGTACTTCCTTTATTGAAAAAAGATATTAAGCATTTTTATGATATCCCTCCTTTTAAAATACAGGTAATGGATTTGAGAGAATTAACAGCTGAGAAGATAAGAGCATTGATTCAAAGAAAAAAACCAAGGGATTATTATGACGTTTGGTACATTCTAAAAAGAAACAAGAGATTATTAAAAGGAATGAAAAGCTTACTTAAGAAAAAATGTGAAAATGTGAAAGTAAAAATGGATTTAAATGAAATATTCTTGCATCCTAAAGATATTAGGAAGTTATGGGAGCATCATTTAGTTGAATTAGTTGAAAGATTGCCTAATTTTGATAAGGTTATTGAGGAATTAAGAAGCTACATAAACAAGATTAAATGATTGCTAACTAAATACATGCAATTTTTGGCAAAGTATAAGCTCTAAATCTTACCTCTCTTAAAATCTTCCTATTTTTGGGATTTTTACGTTAATAAGAAATTTCTCGCCAATAAAATCAAAATAAAAAAAATCACTAATATTTGATTATGCTTATAGATTTTTAAATGAGTTATTGTTTTTACAACCCTTTGAACACAAAACAAGCCAATTCTTTGCATTAAATTATTTCTTAAGCAGTTATTTTAAGATAAGAAAAAGCATAAAATCATATCATTGGTTTCCAAGATTAATTTAGCTATCCCGGAAAAACCAATGAAAAAACCAGGCAAAGCATAAAAAAGCCCTGTGTTTGTATAAACTAATTACAAAAGCATTATTCATTAAGATAACAATGCCAAAAAATAAATAATTATATATACTAAGGATTATGAATAAATAGATTAAAATGGATTCAGAAAACACATTAGTGGTATTTCAAGGAAAACATATTAGAAGAATCTGGCATAATGATGAATGGTGGTTCTCTGTAGTAGACATTATAGAAGCTTTAACAGGCAGTTCTATTCCGAAGAGGTATTGGTCTGATCTTAAAATAAAGCTTAAAGAAGAAGGATTTGAAGTGTACGATATTATCGTACGGTTGAAATTGCCAGCACCAGATGGTAAATTAAGGCTTACTGATTGTGTAAATACAAAAAACGCATTTAGAATAATTCAATCTATTCCTTCTAAAAAGGCAGAGCCTTTCAAGCAATGGCTTGCAAAAGTGGGTTATGATAGAGTGCAGGAAATAGAAAATCCGGAACTAGCACAAAAACGTATGAAAGAATTGTATAAATCAAAAGGTTATTCTGATGGCTGGATTGAGAAAAGAGTAAGAGGCATTGCTATAAGAGATGAATTAACAGATGAATGGAAAAAGAGAGGAGTGCTGGAAGAAAGAGATTATGCAATCCTCACAGCAGAGATTTCAAAAGCTGCTTTTGGCATGACTCCTAATGAATATAGGAAATTCAAGGGGCTCAAACAAGAGAATTTAAGAGACCACATGAATGATTTGGAAATGATATTTACTATGCTTGGCGAAGCTTCCACTACAAAAATTGCAATAAATAAAGATGCGCTTGGATTTGACAAAAACAAAGATGCTGCAAAAGAAGGCGGAGCAGTGGCAGGAGTAGCAAGAAACGAATTAGAAAAAAGAAGCGGTGAGAGAGTAGTTAGCTCTGATAATTATTTAGAAGAACCTGAGAAAACAAAAAGATTAGGCAGAAAGAAGAATATTAAGAAATTGAAAGAAACAGCATAAACAAAACTCATCCTATAAGTTTAAGGAACTCTAATTAACATAAAATTAATCTTTTGCGTGCTATTTTATTTTGATTTCTTAGGATTAATTGCTTTATTTTCCGGAATTTATTCATTAATTCTAAAGAAACCAATAAAAAAGCCAGGCAAAGCATAAAAATCAAATTGAGTTATTCACTAAGAATTTAGCTTTCTGTAAGAAGATGGTTAGAAATGAATGTGAAAGAATTTGAAAAACTTGTAAAAGAAAAAGAAAATAAGGATCTGGATTTCAAGCTTGAATTGCCTGAATCAAAAAAAATTGCCCAGTTAGTTGCTGCACTTTATAATTCAAGAGGAGGCAAGATAATTCTTGGTGTGGAAGATAAAGGGAGAAAACTCATTGGCATCAAAGAGCCACAGAAGGCAGAGCATAGGTTTACCCAGATAATAAGGCATTGGTGCAGGCTTGATGAAGAGCCAAAGATTGAATTTGTAAAATACAAAGAGAGGAATTTTATTATTATTCACTGCCCTAAAGGAAAAGACACGCCTTATTTTGTTAGGGGAGAGCATATTCCCAGAGTAAGAATTGGCTCTTCTAATATGCCTGCAAATAAAGAAGAAATAGCAAGGCTTTATAGGGAAGGATCAAGCAAGTCACAGGATGTTTTTCCTGTTGAAAACTCAACATTAGATGATTTGGATTTAGAGAAAGTGAAAAAATATTTGAAAAAAAATGAGTTAACAAAACAATTGAATAATAATTACTTAAGGGAGTTAATGTTAAAGGAGCATTTTGTTGTGAGAGAAAACAAAAAAATAATACCAACAATTGCAGGTATTTTATTGTTTGGTAAAAATCCACATTTAAATATAACACAATGTGAAATAAGAGCCGATAGATATGTTGGTGACTCAATGATTGAATGGATTGATAGAAAAGATATTCATGGAACTATGTTTGACATGATTAAACAAACTGAAAAGTTTATGTTGAGAAATATGAGGACTTCAGCTAAAGTTGTTGGATTTAAAACAGAATTTAGGATAGAATATCCTATTGAAGCATTAAGAGAGGCTATTGTCAATGCCATGGTCCACAGAGATTGGCATAGTGATGAAGCAATTTTGGTGAGGATGTTTGATAGCCATATTGATATATTAAGCCCAGGAGAATTACTTAGACCGCTTAAGATAGAAGAAATCAAAAGAGATGATTATGTGCCTTTATCGAGAAATAAAATCATTATAGAAGTTTTGGGAAAATTAGGAATTATGGATAAGAGGGGAACTGGCTTTTTGAGAATTAGAGAGTCTATGAAGAAGTGGAATCTACCAAATCTTGAATTCATAGAAAAATTAGGTTATTTTGTTATTAGGTTTAATAATCCAGCAATACAAAAAATTCCTGAAATAGATGAATCAAAGTTGAATGAAAGGCAGAAAAAAGCAGCTGAATATATTAAACAAAATGGAAGAATAACTACTAAAGAGTATATTACTTTAAATAAAACATCAATTATTACTGCAAAAAGGGACTTAAGTGATTTGAAGAAAAAAAAGATAATTAAATTTATTGGATCAGCTAAAACAGGGTATTACTGTTTTTATAATTTAATAAATGATACTGTAAATGATACTGTAAATGATACTGTAAATTATGCAAAAAAAGGCGATGCAAACTTATAAAATTGATTATGCTGTAATAAGGGACTGTTATAGAATATGAAGAAAAGTTGAATGAAAGACAACAAATTGCTTTAAATTATTTAAGTAAACATAAAAAAATAAAACGAGAAGAATATGCAAAAATGTTTAAATGCTCTACCAAAACAGCTTTCAATGACCTTAACGATTTAGTTAAAAAAGGAGTGCTCAACAGGATGGGAAAAACAGGTAGGTATACATATTACACTTTAAAATTTAACGTGCAATCTAACGTGCAGTCTAACGTGCAATAAAAATACTGCAAAAAAATTATAATACAAAGGTTTTGCTTAGAAAAGGAATCATGGATGAGCGAGGAAGTGGAATTCTAAGAATGGAAGAAGCAATGGAAAAATGGGAGCTTGAAAAACCTAATTATGCAGAAAAAGACGGTTATTTTGTCATCACTTTTAAAGGTCCTAGCAGAGCTGAAAAACCACTTGACGAAGAAATTCTAAAGAATTTGAATGAAAGGCAGAAGAAAGCATTAGAGTACATAAAAGTATATAGTAAAATAACAAGTATGGACTACAGAAAATTGTGTCTTGTTGTTAAAGATACTGCCAATAGGGATTTGGTTGATCTTATCAAAAAAAGAATAATCAAAAAAGAAGGTATAGGTAAAGCAGTATTTTATAGGTTATTTAATGAAGCAGATAAATGATTGCGTCCGATTTGCGTCCGATAAATAGTTTAAAAAGGTAAAGGAAGTCTCAAAACAAGTTTGATAGGATGGCAAGATATGATCTTAAAGATATGGAAAAAAACGAGTATATAACTTTTGTAGGGTCTAAAAAAACAGGTTATTATCAACTTAAATTGCCGAATAAATTGCCGAATAAAAAAAATTGAGGCAAGAATTTTTAATAGTCACATTGATATATTCTATGAAATAAATCAGCAATAAGTGAATTTCTTCTAACAGCAATTTTTCCTAAGGTTTTTTGGATTAGAGACTTAATCAAAAAACCAAGATTAATAACAACTAACCTATCATCAAGTATATCAATCTGTACATTAACACCCTTTTTTTGTTTTTTCACTATCTTTTTTAACAACTTTGCACCGCATTTATTTAATAACATAATAAACACCTCTGCCAACACTTTTTTTGTCAATTAAGCCAAGAGACTTTAATTTGGATAGTTCTCTAAGAGAGGTATCATTAGAAACCTTGAGTAGACTTGCACACTCGCTCGTTGTTATTCTCCCATTCTTCTTAATATACTCAATTATTTCTCTCTGTCTTTTATTTAATGCATATTTTTCTTCCTCAAACTTTCCTTTTGTTGAGAACAAAGTGACAAGAGTGCTGTTCTTACTGGATTTTATCTCTGGCATTTTAGGGTTTAGGAAAATTGCATTGTGTTTCATTTTCCAACAACCTCCCAATGTCCGCCCTTGTCTGGACCAATTCTTTTCAGTAAGCCCTTTTTCTTTAGCTTGACTATATTTTCCTCAACTTTTCTTGAAGATATACCAACAAGTATTGAAAGTTCCCTAGCTGATACATATGGTTTTTTTGATATAAACTGGATTATTTTCTTTTGATTTTCTGTCAGTTTTTCTCCGACCTTTTCTCCGACCTTTTCTCCGACCTTTTTTATTTTCACTTCACTAATTTGAGAGTAAACAACTGCTTTAGTTTCAATCTCATGGAGAACATAATTTAAGTCCTTGTTTCCATTCTTTTTCAATAAAGATCTCACCCCAACAATACCAGAGCCATATTTTTCTATGAAACCAACGTCATACATGTACTGTGAAAGTATTTTATTCACTGGTTTGTGTAAAGGTCTATTTGGAGTCACGCCCTTTGGAAAAGTTCCTGGATTAATTATTTCAACCCTATCATCAAAAATAAACACCCTTACATCAGCAGTTGTTTCATAATCTCTATGTATCAAAGCATTTATTATTAGCTCCCTTAATGCCTTAATTGGAATGTCAAATTTATCCACTCTCTGGAAACTTTTTGCAGTTCTAAAACCCATAAAATTAATATGCTCTTTCAGAAATTTCTCAGCTTGTTCAACCATCTCCCATAATGTGCCCTCACAGTCTAATCTATCAAGGATTACACCATCTAGGATTTTTCCCTTTATCTTCACTAACCTTAATTGTGCGCTGGACAATTTTAGCAGTGGATTCCTGCCAAAAAACAGAATTCCAGCATTTGTTGGTTTTGTGTCTTTAAGTGCTTTAATATTCTTTAAAAACTGGTTAAATGAAATTTTTATTTGTTTGGGGATATTCCTGTGCTTCTCCCTTTGCTTAAGATACCATTTAATTTTCTTTTTGTCAATATTCTTTAAGTCTGCTTCTTCACAAACCTGCTCATCCCAGTAACTCTTTTTGCTTTCCTTTGCTAATTTCCTAATCTCTGAGGCAGACAATTTATGGACAGATTTTCCAATCTTCCCATATACTTTGCCTCTAAAGAAAACTGGTTTTTCATTATGTTCATCCACCTCTATAATTATAATATTTTTACCATTAGATGTTTCAACTTTAATTTTAGGGTAAATTGGATTATCTGTATGCTGTTTGATGTAATTGGCAAGACCCTCAATTGTTTTCCTGCCTATATGCACACCTTTAATCTCTCCTGAATCAGACACACCAACTAAAATTAAACCTTTGTTAGTATTAGAAAAAGCAGAAACATTTTCTCCAATTTCATCCTTCAAGCCTAGAGACTCTTTAAACTCAACTCCATGGCTTTCTCCTTTTTCTATCAATTTTTTAATCTCTTTCTCATTCATTTTTCATTCATTAACAGGTTTGAGCTGTTAAAGACTATTAGCTTTTTTTATGTTTTGCCTGGCTTTTTCATTGGTTTTTTTAGAATTAGCAAATAAATTCCGGAAAATATTCATCTTAAAAAATCACTGCCACTTGGTTATGCTTATATATTTTTAAAGAAAGATTTGTTTCACAACTCTTTGAACACAAAACAAGCCAATTAAATTCCAAAATACCAGAAAAATTAACTTGGGTATAATAAGATCTGGTTTATTTAACGTTCTTTGAAAATACTTTCCCTGTAACAAATTATATCTTTGTCAGACAAATTAGAGATTAATTCATCAAAATTTGATACAAATGCTTTTGCTTCTTGCAGCATTAATCTAACTTTATTTTCTTGACCAACTTTCATGTAATATTGTGCATCAATTCTCTTGCCTTTATGCTGGTTTATTGTTTTAGTTTTGTCTTCTCCTAAAAGCAAAGTAGTTGCAAGAATAGAGCAAGCATGATTTTCACATTTTACTCCAATTCTCTGGAGAAAAGAATAAAGAGCATAATATTCGGAATAATAAATAGCTACAGTTGCCCAAAGAAAATCCTTGTCATTTAAGTCTTTTTCAGCTCTTAGCAAAGAGGACTTTGCCTGTTCAAAATAAGGTTTTGATAATCTTTCATTTGGCTCAATTATTTTATTCCATCTTTCAATTTAAAACACCATCTTAGCTTTTTATTTTGCATAGTATCCCCACATCATATTTACATAGAAAGAATGATTATTTAAAATTACATGATTTTCTTCTATTTCTTTTATAATTACTTCCTGTTCTTTTAATGATTTCATGAAAGAGTTCTCTGATAGGTTAACCTGGTGTACTTTATAAGGCAAGAGATGAAAAGGCAGCTTTTGCCCCTTTTCTGAAACAATAAATAAATCTATATCGGAGTCCTTGTTAGCTTTTAATTTAGCAAAACTGCCAAAGACAATTATTGGAATATTTGTGTTAAAAGATTTCAAGAAAGTCTTAATTTGTGGATAATTTTCTAAGAACAAGTCTGTTTTGTGAATCTCTGCTTGCAATAGATAAGATTTAGTTTGAATGTTATCTAAATTTAAAGAAAAATATTTATTCTTTCCTTCTATCTTGCCTTTGAGTATCTTATCTTTCTCTAATTGAGAAAGAAAGTTTTGGCAGGTTTTAACAGGCAGTTTTGCAAGCTTTGCTATTTGCCTTAAATAAAATTCTGCTTTGTAATTGCCTGTATAAAGAGCGATTACTTCAAGCCATTTGTTTCTTTTTTGATACATAT
>PCYE01000035.1:10719-18824 GCA_002762865.1 Candidatus Woesearchaeota archaeon CG10_big_fil_rev_8_21_14_0_10_33_12
ACATTAGTATATAAATGTTTTGGCTACAAACGTAACCTCTCTATTGGTACAATTGTAACTTATATTCTATTTTTCATTGAATCAAGAAGGTTAGAAGACCAGAGCATGGCCTCATCAGCATAATAAACAGGGGTTTTATAGGGAGTGCCGTCCGGATTAAAGACTTCAAGATAATTCTTATATTTTTCAACATTTTTAATATACTGCCCAATATATTCCTCTGCCTTTTCCTTATCAATCTTTTTAACAACATCAATAAAGCACTGGCCAAGATTAGTCCAGATAGCGTTGCCCTCGTAATTAGGGACTAAAATGCTGTGCAAGAGCAAATATTTTCCAACTTTTTCTTTTGTATATTTCAGGGGAAACGGCTTGTCCAGTCCCTCTTTTTGTATTGCATCCAATGAAAGCCTAATCATCTTCTTTGAATCAAACAATCCTGTCCAGTATGGAAAAACATTTGCATCACCAGCAACATAATCCAGTCCGGAAAGGTCATCAAGGAAATAACTTCCGTTCCAGAAATTATCTTTTATTGTTTTCTTAAAATCATAACCCTTAAACGGATTGTAAAGCTTAAAATAATCAATGTCATTGCTGAGCATTGCGAGCATGACATTATTGTAAAGGGAAGATTTTCTTAGTGAATTGTCTTTCATTGAGGAAAAATAAGCATTCTTTTTAATCAGCCCAGAATCAGAATCAAATGATTCAAAAAAAGCTTTTTTTATTTCGTTCTCAAGAAAGAACTTATGCTTCAGCAACAGCTCTTTTGCATCAGCTAATCTTATTGAATGCAGAAGATAAGCAGCTGACTCTGGAGTATAGTATGGAAAGTCAACAACAGAATCATTATAGATTGTAGTTGTTATTTTATTATTCCTTGAATAAACATCCAATACAAAGTTAAGTGTTTTAATAACCCTGTCCCTATAGCCAAGATTCAATAATGCCTGCACGCTGATTCCAAAATCCCTTATGTAAAAGCAGGAAAAATGCCCAGCACTTGCCTGAAAATAATTTCCGTTCCAGCAGCTATCAACACATTGCTTCAATATCTGCCCTGCATTTCCATTATACTTTCTTATTCCTTTGAATCTAACCTTAACTGACCTGTTAAAAACACCAAGTGCTTTTTTAAGAAAAGTGGTTTTCATTTTTAAACTATAATGCTAACTTTCATTATTTTCTCCCTTTATTTCTCTAAAATTAATCTTGTGCAGGGCAAGGTATGACAGCCCCAAAAATACCCATATCATGTCCCTGCTTCGGATAATAATGCTGAGTGCAAGCCCTACACTCTTGCTAATCCCAAGCATAACAGATGCTGATGATTGGCCAAATTCCAAAGCGCCGAGAGCAGCAGGCACCGGAATAATATAAGCAATACCAACAAGGGAAAAGAATATAAAAATAGCTACAAATGATGCATTATAACCCAATAAAAGCAATGCTAATTTGAACTCAAAAAACATTAAAATCCATACCAAAAGGAAAGTGAGAAAAGCATTCCTGAATCCCTTTTTGTTGTACTTAAAAAAGTAAATCAAATGCGATTCCATGCCCTTGATGTCCTTTTCATATTTTTTAGTGAGCTTCCATTTGTGAAGCCTTAGCAGCCTGAAGCATGTTGTAAAAAACCCTTTTTCTGTTAGGGTTAAGTGATAAAAAGCATACATTGCAGAAGCCATTACAAAAAAGCCAAGGGCCATGAGGATTGCTGTGTTTTTTGGAACTGTAAAATTAACTAAAATAATAAGTATAGTTATGCACGCAAAAAATCCATCAAGGCTTAATTCCAGTGATTTGTCAATAACAACAGATGATAGTGATTTTTTAAATTCAATATTATGATTCTTGTTAAGCAGGTATGCCTTTACAGGCTCACCTCCAATATGAGCAGAAGGAGTTACATAACTTACTGCAAATCCAGCCAGCTTATAGGTAAAAAGCTTGAAAAAAGGAACCTTACAACCCTGGGCTTTTAGGATTATGTTCCACTTGAATGTATGCAGAAGCATCATTATTATTGATACTGCTATAAATAATATAAGGTTGTTAAAAGAAAAGTAGCTGAAAGCCCTTATTATCTCCTCAATTTTGATATACCAGCAAAGGAATATCACTATAACAATTCCAATTATTGCAGATAATAGCTGTGGTTTTATTTTTCTCATTTTAAAAAAGCGAGCCTGCCGGGACTTTCAAAAATAATTGCTCTTTTTTGCGAACATCGAACTAAGGGGATTTTGCTTTTAAGCAAAATCCTCTATGCGTGCCAGCTTAGCAAGAAGCTGTGAGCAACCATTTGGTTCGAACCCGGGATCTACAGCTTACTTTTGAACTAGCTCAAAAGGACTGAACTCTGTTCAGTAGGAGGCTGTCACCCTATCCAGACTAGGCTACAGGCTCATATCTTCAGGAAAAATATGAAGCTTTATTAATGTTTTGTGTTTTCATATATTGCATGTATAAAATAAAACAGATTCTTGAGGATTTCATAGTAAAAGAAATAACAAACACAGAGTTAAAAGACAGTGGAAATTACACTTATTTCATTCTTAAAAAAAAGAACTACACTACAGAAAGAGCTGTTTCAGCTATTGCGCATTACCTAAAAACAGACAGGAAAAACATAGGATATGCTGGCTCAAAAGACAAAAATGCTATAACAGAGCAGATGATTTCTATTAAGGGATTTAATAAAATAAAAGATATTGAATTAAAAGACATTGAGCTTATTTACAAAGGCAGGGGTGATGAAAGACTTAGTTTAGGTGACTTAAAGGGTAATGAGTTTGTCATAACAGTAAGAAACCTAAGCAAAGAAAAAATTAAAATTAATTCAAAAACATTATCAATCCCAAATTACTTTGATGAGCAGCGCTTTAGCAAAAACAACGCTGAAATAGGCAAGTCAGTGCTGAAAAAGGATTTCAAAAAAGCAGTTGATTTGATTTTAGAGGATTCCTCTGAAAAAACATCTGGTTTTGAAAAAGATGTAAAAGAGCATATTTCAAGACTGCCAAATGATTTTATTGGTGCAATAAAGAAAGTTCCAAAAAAAATAAGGATGATGTATGTGCATGCTTTCCAGAGCTTAATGTTTAACAAGACAATTTCTGAGATAATTATGCTAAAAGAAAAGGAATACAAAAAGGTTGATTACTCCAATGGTTTTTTTGTATTTCCAAAAAAAGAGATAAAAAATGCAAAGATACCAATAATAGGTTTTGGAACTGAGTTCAAGAACAATAAATTAAGAGATATTTCATTAAAAATTCTTGAAGAAGAAGGAATCAAATTAAGGGATTTCATAATAAGGGGGATGCCGGAGCTTGCCTCAGAAGGCAATGAAAGGGATATGTTTGTAATTGCAGAAGACATTAAAACAAAAGTTGAAAAAGATGAATTAAACAAAGACAAAAAGAAATGCATAATATCATTTAAGCTCCCAAAGGGCTCTTATGCAACAATAGTTATTAAGAAAATCTTTAATGATAATAATTCTGATTTATTTGCTTGTACAAAAATTGTTACCACTAAAAAATTACTAAAAAAGAAAGATTTATAAATGATTAAATCATTCTAATAATAAAATGGATGAAAATGAGTTTATATTAAAACTAAATGAGTGTTATAACTTAGCAGATAAAGGTCGCACTCAACGGGCACAAGTTGAGTTTGAAAATTGTGTTAAAGAATTTCAGAAAGAAAGCTTGAGTTATCTTGATACAGCAGATAAAAAATATCATAGGTCAAGACTAAACTATTGTCAGGGATTATTAGATGAAGGTAACATTGGATTAGCAAAATTTGAGTTCGAAAAGTGGTTTGACGAATTTCAGAAAGAGGAGTTAGAATACAATAAAAAAAAGTTCTCAGTAAACTATAAACTAATTTTCAAAATCATGGAAAAAGCAAGCCATCGCATTGCTGTAAATAATTTACTTAAAAGTGCTGAAGAATTTTATAAAAAAGGGGATAAAAGCGGTGCACATAACAATTTGTATATTGGAAGATTGCATGCACACAAGATACAATTAAACATTAAAAATGAAATTTCTGAAATAAAAGAGAGATATAATGACAATGGATTGATTGGAAAAATAGAAGATTGTATTACAGAAGGTTTATTATATTTAACCTAATTCCAGCATTGCGTGATTAAAGCAATAATTTTTGATTATGGTGGAGTATTGTCTATTAAAGGTGGTTTTAGTTCTTTTGGTGAAATATATGCATCTAAATTAGGGGTAGACCCTGAAGAATTAAAAAGGGTGATTATTGATAATTGGTCCAAAGCAAGAATAAGCAAGATGGATTCAAAAATGTTCTGGTTAAATGTTTCTAAATTCCTGAAAATAGACCAGAAAATCTTTAGAAAAGATTTAATGGAATTTTCCGGATTTAGATATGAGGTCTTAGACCTGATTAAAAAATTAAAAAAGGATTATAAGGTAGGCTTATTATCAAACCATATAGAAGACTGGTTAGAAGAAATTATTGCTGAACACAAACTAAATGAGGTTTTTGATGTGATTACAGCCTCATATGAAACAAAAATAGCAAAGCCGGATATCTCTATTTTCAAAGAAACAGTTAAACGATTAGGTGTTGATGCAACTGAATGTATTTATATAGATGATATGGAACAAAACATCCCTCCTGCAAAAGAATTAGGAATGAAGATGATTTTATTTAAGAATTTTGAACAACTAAAAAAAGAGCTTATCTCTTTTTCAATAAAAATAGACTGAAAATTATTCCTCTAATGCCTTTCTGGCATCAGATATTACATTGTCAACCTGCTCAATTGGCCAATCAGCATTAATACTCCTTAGAATTCCTTTTTTAGTGTAATATTTTATTAAAGGCTCTGTTTGTTTTTTGTAAACAATAAACCGTTCCTTTATTGCTTTTGGCTTGTCATCATCCCTCTGGTAAACCTCTCCACCGCATTTGTCGCAAACACCTTTCACCTTTGGGATTATATTCCTGATATGGTATATAGCGCCGCAGCTTTTGCAAATCCTTCTGCCAGAGAGCCTGTCAATTATTATTTCCTCTGAGGCTGTGAAATCCAGCACCTTATCAATAACAACTATTTTATCCAATGCCTCTGCCTGTGCTATTGTCCTTGGAAAGCCATCAAGCATAAAGCCGTTTTTGCAGTCATCCTGCTTTAGCCTTTCCTCAACAAGTTTTATTGTGACATCATCAGGCACGAGATTGCCCTTGTCAATATATGTTTTGGCAAGCAGGCCAATCTTTGTCCTGTTCTTCATAGCTTCCCTGAACATGTCTCCTGTTGAAATCTGCGGAATATCATATATATTTGAGATTTTCTTTGCATAAGTTCCCTTGCCAACGCCGGGCAAGCCCAACAATACAATGTTCATTTTAGCCAAAATATTCCTCATTCTCTTTTCTTGTTGATTCTTTTTCCCAAAAATCCCTCATTTTTCTAATAATCTTTATTATCTTGTTTTTTAAGCTTTCCCATGAACTGAAAAATTCATTAATAAATTCAGCATCTTTTTTTTCGTCATGATTTAACGAAAGCTCTAATGATAATTTTTCAAGAACCTTGAGCTTTTTGTACAATTTAAATATTTCCTCCCTCCCTGCGTCATTAAACGCCCTGTATTCATAGATGCTCACTACTGTATTGTCAGGAGTTAACAAATTCTCAAAGGACTCGCAAACAGAAGTTGTCTTGCTGATTATCTTTTTCATTATTTCCCTTAATAAAAAATCCTCATGCTCTATGATTGAGATTTCAAAGTCCTTGTTTAATTCCTCAAAATCAGGCAGGGAATACTTCTTTTTCAGTTCCTCATATTTTTTCTTTATTTTTTGTTCCATTTTTAAGAGTGAAAGCCTCAGGGGGGATTTGAACCCCCGACCTGCGGATTACAAGTCCGCCGCTATAGCCACTAAGCCACCGAGGCGCAATCCTGGTAGTAAAACCATGGTTTATATAGTTTTCTGTAAAACCAGGGAAAATTTTATATAATATGCATAAGAACAGAGCTAAATATGAAAACAATCTATCCAAGTATATGTGTTGAGAGCTCTTCTTTTTTCACATCCTCTGCTGCAGCAGCACTTGTTAATATAAGGGCCCAGTCAAGATACAAGTATTTGTGGCATTATTTTCGCCCATCACTGTATATAATATACAGGAGAAAGACTGCAAATATAATAAATGTTGAGAACCTTGCAGACAATGTAATAAGAGCCTATGATGTTCTGGAAAATAAAAAATTTAACTCAATAATAGTAGGGCCCGGCTCTGGAGCAGCAGCAGACATTGCCAATGCAATGAATGCCCCGCTGCTTCCTGTTCATACAATGGCAATTGAGCTAAGGCTGTTTAATCCAATAAAGCCGGATAATATTAAAAAGTATTTAAGGGAAGGCAGCGAACTTGCAAAGATTATTTTAAAAAACAATAAAAATATTGATATAATAATCCATGATGATGTCATACATGACAGGACAATGATAAAAAGGTATTTAATCAACAGGATCAAGTTCAATAAGCTTCCAGAAGCATATAATTTCTTTATAAAAAAATACCTTAAGAAAGATGGGACAGTAATCTTCATAGAAAATACACAGTCATGGAAACAGTACAAAATTGACAAGAATATCTGGTTTCAGCTTGGCGGTTATGGCGGAATTGAATTTGAGGAATATGTTAATGGCTCTGAAAGAATAGACAACTGGCTTAAAAAAAGCAATCAAAATCACAACAGCGGCTGGAGCCTTGACTATCCTGTTGAGCAAAGGCCGGAGTCTGAATGGGGCACTCCAATAGGCCTTGATAAGGATGTTAATAATTATTGCAAAAAAAACAAACTAAATTTCATAAAGATACAAACAGACCACATAACAAACCTCAGCCTGCTTAGTGCATATCTATGGTACGAGAGGAATAAAAAAGATGGGCATTCAAATGGCTATTCAATAGGAACATTCTGGGCGCACTCTCCAACAGCATCTGCCTTATCAAGGTATATACCATACTGGGTTCCATGGCCTGATGAGCAAAGCCTGAAGATAGCTGACAGCCATTTAAACAGGATGATAAATGACTTTGATGTTCCAAAAAAAGTTATATTTGCAAGGCATGGGGCAATCGGTCCGGATATTGTTGGAATCAGGGGCTGGGAAGACATGCTGGGAAAACATTTTGATAAAAAAAATATTAAGCTTCATGGAAGCCTGACTAATCTTGTTTATAATAGAATAAAAAAAAGTGTTCACTCACTTGCAACCCTAAACTCAATAGAATCCTATATTAAGGATATAACAATATGGGCAAAAAAGCTAGATAAAAAAAGCAAAGATTCTTTAACAATAAATGATTTAATTAGAATAGCAAGAAAATTGGACTAGAAAAAGTAGGTGTTGGTTTTATGAAAATCGGGATATTCACAAATATTTACAAGCCAGTTATAAACGGGGTTGTTAATTCAATATCTTCTTTCAAAAAAGGGCTGGAAGAACTGGGTCATGAGGTTTACATATTTGCCCCGACATGCCCAGATTATAAGGATGATGAGAAGAACATACTCAGGATTAAGTCAGTGAGGCTGCCTCTTCAGAATGATTATAGGATATCACTTCCACCATTAGCTAAAAAAATGCTAGATGTTATCAAACAATTGGATGTTATACACACTCAGCATCCTTTTGTTATGGGAAACTATGGCTCTTTTTTTGCAGATATTTACAATAAACCGCTTATTTTTACACACCACACGCAGTATGACAAATACAGCCATTACATTCCATTTGAGCAGGAGACAGTCCAAATGTTCACAAGATGGCTTGTAAAGGATTATGCCAATAAATGCGACTGCGTAATAGCCCCTTCTGAAAGCATAAAAAAAATGCTTCTAAACCAGGGGATTAAATCAAGGATTGAGGTTGTTCCAACTGGCATTAATCTTGATGTTTTTGGAAACCCAAACAGGGAAATCATCAGAAAAAAATATAATCTTAGCCTAGAGCAAAAACTGCTTTTGTACGCTGGAAGGATAGCAAAAGAAAAAAACCTTGAGTTTTTAATTAAGTCATTTAAGCTGGTTCTA
>PCYE01000008.1 GCA_002762865.1 Candidatus Woesearchaeota archaeon CG10_big_fil_rev_8_21_14_0_10_33_12
AATGGCAGGTTTTCAGCACATGCCTGTATGTAAAATGCGTTTTTTCCCTGCTTTAGCATCTCTATGCTTGGATCAATCCCTATTTTGATGCAGTTAAATTCCTCTGCAAAAATTCCTGTGCCGCAGCCAACATCTAAAAGCAAATCCTGGTTTTTAATTTTTAGATTATCCTTTATCAGCCTTATCTTGCTTAACTGCTCTTCTCTGTGCAATTCATTATAAGATTCTGAGATTGAGTTATAATAATTCATCTTAAGAGGTTACTGGTAATTTGTTATAATATTTTAGTTAAAATAATTCCTTTGGATGTTAAGTTTCCTGAAAATCTCGGATACTGAATATTATGCTAACATCATCTGTTTTGTTCCATAAGGCAATTTCCGCATTAACAGAAAAATCTAATGTTAAATTAACAGCAACCTGCCATGGGACTGTAGTTTCATCCTGGAAGAGTATAATATCTATATTTTCATAATCCTTATTAAAGTTAGTTGCTATATGCAGTGTATTTTGTGATATTTCTTCCATTTCCTCAAGCCTGTAAATAAATGTATTGCCCTGCATATTGCCCAGACTGCTGCCATCAATTGTTCCATTTAACACTGCTTCCTTGAACTTTATATTTAACTCTGCTTCGTTCATTAGGAGCCCTGTTGTTTGGTTTATATATGAAGTAAGTGATTCCATCGCACTATAACTGCTTACATATAGTGCATTTTTTAAATAAGCTCCCTCAATGCTCCTTAGATAGTTGTCTGCTGTTTTAATCCTTGATTTAACTACAGGAAGCCTATTTTTTGAGGTAATATAAACATCTGATGAAAATGCCAACATCAGAGCAGTCACAAGAAGGATTGACATAAATGTGAAAAAAATTCCTTTTTTATTTTTTATTGCCATGTTCTAACCTCTGCAATATAAGGGCCCCACATAGTTGAATCACTTAACCCAAAGATTATATTCTTTGAAGATGCTACAGCCTTTGATGTATTTCTTAAAGTACCTATACTCTTAAGTTTTATATAATTAAATTTTATAATATCGCCCTCTTTGATTAATAGCTGGAAGTTATATTCATTAGGGATTATACCTGGAAGAATAGTTTTTGTAAAATTACTTGCTGTATCATTCATACCCCTATAACTGAACTCGCCTATCTGATCTAAAATAGTATTTTCCGGATTTGTTATGCTGCCTTCTTCTATTAACTCATAAATATAGTTATTATCACTTATTTGATATACTTTTATTGAGGATATTGTATCTATCAAATCCTGTGATAGAAAAGCTGTCTGCATCTCATAGGGTTTATTTGTAGTGGTAAAAAGTATTAGTACAATGCCTACTGCTATAACACCAGTTGCAATGAAAGCGTCTAATGTAAAAAAATATGCTTTTTTTTTCATTTTTAGCATGTTATTTGGTATTTAGTATTTAAGTTATTTTCTTAAGTTAATAGTTGCAATGGAATAATGTATTCTTATTAACTGCAAGCTATACCTCCTATATACACCCTGCTACTGCCTATGCCTGCTCTGTTTGTGCTTTCATTTATGTAAATTATGTTTCCCTCATCATCCTCAAAATGTATGCAGAAATCTCCTCTTACGCCAAGCTGTTTCTTAAGATTTTCATAGTCTTCTTTAGCCAAATCATTTAGTTTATCTTCATCAATTATACTTCCCACAACAATGTTTAAGCTTTCTTCTGGTTTTGAGGATATTAGAATATCCTGGATATCCTCACCCTCTCTTAGAAGTTCATCTGTTTTGCTAGTTTCTGATGTTAGGCTGATAATATAAAAAAAGCTGATGATTACAATAACAAACATTCCTGTTGCCACCATTACATCCAAAGACCATGTTTGTGCTTTTTTCATCCAAAAACCCCTTTTATGAACATTCATTTAAACAAACAGTTCCATTCTCTTTTGTTATATTATTTTTCCCTTTATAAATAATTCCATTTACCTTTTTTGGTAAGATTCTTACTGTTTCATACCTCTTTGTAAAATTAACATACTGAAGCACTAATTCGCTATGGTTTGTTTTCATAGTGCTGGAGCTCCAAAGTTCCACTGAGTAATTTATTCCCCTTAATGTTTGTGGAATTTCAAATGTTCTTGAATATCCATCTTCAACTCCTAATGCAAGGGTTATTTCATCCCCAATAACAGAACTCATATCTTCTATAAGCTTTAGGTCTTTTTGTTTCTGTATCCAGGTTATCCTCTCATTAATTGCCAAGAGAAATACAGCAGATACCAATGCCATAAAGCTGATTAACAACACAACTTCTATAGATGCCTGTGCTTTTCTCATCATTGCCATTATTACCTAGAAAATCCTGTTTAAATATATAAAGGCTTTGTGCCTACTTAAAAGTAAATTTAAATTAAATAGATTTGGCTAAAATATAAATTAAAAAATTAAATTAAAAAATTAAAAAGGATTATTCAACCTTTGCCAGTAAGTCTCCTTCAATTGTGTGGGAGTAAGTAAGGCACTCTGCATCACTAGCTACTGTATCAGAGCAATACACTAGGCTTATGTCCCCTTTTGTCTTGCCAGTAAAACTTGGTATTGCTGAAGTGCATGTCACTATAACGCTGCCACTATCACCATTTGCAAGCCACCATCCATCTAATAAATTATATGTGTCAGCACCGCCAGGAGCAGCAGTTAGTAGGTCAATAGTACAGCCAGTAAATACCTGTCCAGTAATAGTTATGCTAGTAATCATCAGTCCCTGTCCCATACCATTCTCCAGCTTAAAATTTACTGTGCTAGCAGTTCCGTCTACGCGATGGTCTTTACAATATAATCCCATTGGCAGTGTGCATTTCTCTGGCAAAAGGTTCTGCGGGTTTAAAACACCAAAATATGCCAATGCACCAATAACAACCAAAACAACCAGGATTGCCCATCCATAGGTCATTAAGAATTCCATGGCAGCCTGTGCCTTTTTTTTCATAACCATTTTATCTCCTCCTTTTTTATTGATAAAATATACTTATATTGGTCTATACTCTCTCTTTTATATAAATCTTTCGTTTTTTTTTTTGCTTTGCGTGGATTTTTTATAAGGTGATTTTACTGCAAAAATCAGATTAAAATTAAGCTGCCAAATACACTTGTCAGTATAAACATGAATAAGGTATACATTAATAATGAGGATACAATAAATATAGGGATGTACATTACTCCAGCCTTGATGCTTCCCTTTCTTATCATTGAGACTATCATTGATGCAAAAGCTGATGTTATTACAAGTGCATACCTTGAAAATGTTATAAAATCATGTGGTTTTATTGATATGCTTGACATAGTTAGTGGCAGACTAATTCCAGTTGCTACTTGGCTTGGTCCAAGTTTTCCAATAAATTTTTCTAAGACAGTAAGCAGCTGGTATGACAAGGCAAATAATCCCGGGGCAATAACTATCACAACAAAAGTAATAAATATAACATAAGTCATGTTTGTTGTAGCCATTTCTCTTTTTAATCTCTTTGTTTCTCCTATGTTCTCAACAACCCTATCAATAATTTCTGCTATCTCTCCCCCACCCCTAAGGCCCTCGCTAATAAGGTTGAATGACCTCTTTAGGATTGGGGAGTCATACTTGTCTGTGAATTCCCTTATTGCATCCTCAATGTCCTGGCCAGTTATAACTTTTTTTGCAGCAAGCCTCACCTCAGTGGCAAGTATTCCAAACTCCGGCTTTATAGCAGACCATAATGCCTTTTCAAAAGGCATGCCTCCCTTAAGGTTCTCTGATACAAACTTTAAGAATTCTTGCAATATCTCTTCCATTTGGCTCGTCCTATTAAAGATTTTTATGTCTAAATAGGCATATATTACAAAAAATGCAAATATCATAATGGCTGATGCTATAGCCAATCCAGAGATAAATGAAAAAAAGAAGAGACCAAATCCAGAAAATGATTTAATAAGAAGGGGGTATGCATAATAAAAAAATAAAGTTATAGCCAGCAAAACAGACATATAAAATAGGGCACCAAATGATTTATATGGAACATCTATTATGCCTGCCTTAAAAAGGTATTGTCTAAGTCTTGGCCTAACCTTTTCAGGGATTATTGCTTTTCCAAACTCCTCTAAAAACACTATTTTCATATGTTCACCATTGGTCTTGCTGATTTGATTAAGGATATAAATAAAAATTGCATTACAGCCAAAAAGAATAATACTGACAAAAGATGCACATTTGTAATATCAAGTTCCATAAAGCTGGAAATAATAACCAGCATTGTCAAACCCAATGAGGGGATTACACAGGCAATTATCATATAAAACATAACCAATGAATTCAGCTTCTTTCCATATTCTTTTATGTCTAGGATTTGATCTTGCGTAATTTGGTTTAAAGTGGCTTTTAATGAATCTGTCACCTCTGCCCCTGATTTCAATGATGTTATTATCTGCCAGAGAATAAGCCTAAAATTCTTTGATGCATTATAGGTTCTTGCATTTTCCAATGCCTCTTCTATAGGGATTCCGGTATTTATATTATCAACTATCTCCTTGAAGTATTTGCCTGCAACACCATAGGATTTTGAGGCGTCAATAAGTGCATTGAATAAGGGATCTCCAGACTCCAGCTTGACAAGAAGGTATCTTCCTGCAAACAAAACCTCATTGTTTATCTCCCTTTCCCTCTTTCTTATGTAGACCTTTGGTGTCTGAAGAATAAATAAGAATGTGAATATAAAAACAAAAATAAACACAAATGGAAGTATTAAAAGTGGAAGCATCTGGCTTCTTAGGATAAGAAACATAAAAAAAGTTGCAGTTACAGAAGAAAAAAATGAAAATCTTACAGCATTTTTAACAATCTGCTTAGGGCTTTCCTTAATGTGAGCAACCATAATATCGTGCTTTAAATGTGGAAGTTTCCTAACAAGAATATTAATTAAATCAATAATTTATATCACCTCTTAATGTTTTAATGTTTTAATATAATATTTAGCAAATATTAACCCCATTTGATGGATATTGGTTATATTATTGCTAACAAGCCATTTAAGGATATTTATTTTTTCATCTATATCCTCCTTTATCTCTTCTATTGTAAGTCCTGTATAGAGGTTTATTGTATCCATAAGGACCTTGGACTCATTTATTTGGTTTAATTGGTCTTTTTGGGCATCCAACTGCAGTAAAACATTTGGGTCACCATTTGGCAGGACCTCTGCAATCTGTAATGTTCTTCTCACTCCAATTCTTCTATCACGGTGCTGTACAACTATTAATGAAAGGGCAGGAAGCATAAGTTTGGGAATCTCTATTGGGGGGTTTGTCATCCTTACAATAGTTTCCCTTGCATTATTTGCGTGCAGTGTAGCATAAACAGAATGCCCTGTATGCATTGCTTCAAACAGAACTTCTGCCTCTCTTTTCCTTCTTATCTCACCAACAATTATCCTATCTGGCCTCATTCTAAGCGAGTTTACAAGAAGGTCCAGCATGGTTACTTCACCCTTGCCCTCTGGATTCGGCAATCTTGTCTCCAGAGGAACCCAATGCAGGGAATCAGGAAGGGTCAGCTCTCTTGTATCCTCAATAGAGATTATCCTCTGGTTTGGAGGAAAAAAGTTAGAAACAACATTAAGCATTGATGTCTTTCCAGAACCTGTTCCACCTGTAATCAATATGGAAAGTTCGTTTTGAACTGCAAGCCATATCAATGCAGCCCCATAATAAGATATGGTTTTGCCCTTAATAAAATCAGTTATTGTCCATGGTTTTTCAGCAAATTTTCTTATTGAGATTGTATTGCCCATAGTTGAAATTGGGCTTAGGGTGGCGTTAACTCTGTCACCAGTTGATAGGCTGGCATCCATTAATGGCTTTAATAATGTTATTTCTTTTCCAACATCCCTACCTATCATTGTTGAATAATGCCTTATCTTTGATTCGGTTAGTACTCTAACATTTGTCTTGAGCCAGCCATGTTTGCGGTGATAAACCCACACTGGATCATGGGCATTGTTTATTACTATATCCTCAAGGTTGCTATCTCTTAATAAAATTTCAACATTTCCAAGGCCTATATTCTCCTGTATGAGGTAATTTATAAGAAGGTTTGATGTTTTTTTGTCAATATCTGGAAAGTATTTTTTTATCAACACAAATATTTCTTTTGTGAATTTCTCCTTAATGACATTTGGGTCACCTGTATCTGTTATTTTTATGTCACCAATATTAATTTTTGACACAAACTCTTCTCTTATTTTATGCAAAATAATATCCGTTATCTTACTAATATTAAGAATTGAGATATTATATGATGGAACAAATGCATTTCTCTCCAAAAAAATATCCACATTAACAACAATATCATTAACATGCAGGTTGTAAGAATCCAGTTTTATTGTTCCTTGTTTATCAGCCAATGGTTAACACCTCTTTTTTATTTATTTAAATATTTTATTTTTCAGGTTTAAAGCCCGGTGGTGTTGGGGGCATTAAGTCAATTTTATTACTTTTCTTAAACAATTTAAAAAATGATGGTTTATGCTCCATAATTGGTTTTGATGGAGGAATGCTTAGTTTTGGGGGAAGTGGTAGCTTCTTCTCCTCTACAAATTTTGTTGGCATTGATAGATGTGAAGGATGAAAATTTTGAGGTTTAAAGGGTGGAGGTTTAGGAATTGGTTTAGGCAGCTTCCCTCCCTCTACAAATTTTATAGTTTTTTGGTGAGGAAAGGGAGGAAGAGTTCTAGGCCTAACAATCTTGGGCATTTCATATCTCTGGATGAGTGTTGGTTTTTTAATCTGTGGTTGTGGAATAGTTTCCCCTTGTATTTGTAAAACTGGTTTTTTTATCTTAGCAGTTTCTTCTTGCTTAAGTTGCTTTATTTTTATTGATGGGACTTCAATCTCTGTTTTTATTGATGAGACTTCAGTCTCTTCCCTATCTAAGGGCTTTTTTATTTTAGGAACCTCAAATATATTTTTTTCGAGTCCAAGCTCAGAGGATATATCCCTATAAAAAGTCAAAATTCTCGTTCTAAGCTGTGTCTTCCTTTCCAAAAAGCCACTTGGCATTGCATTGTATAGGCTTATAATCTTTTTGTAAAGCTCGCTAGCCTGGTTAAATTTTTTATTCTTCACATAGCTGAATGCATCTCCAAGCATCTCATCTATTTTATGATATTTTATATTAAAGTCTTCAGAAGATTTTTTATCCAGCTCTGCGGATAGTTTTTCATATAAGTTTAATAGAATTTTATGCAGCTCTGTCTTCTGTTTTAAAAATCCTTCTGGAAGGCTATAGAAAACATCTTTAATTTTATTGTATGTGTCTTTAGCAGACTCCAAATCTTTTTTTGCTATGGATTGATTTATCAGTTTTGATAATTCTTCTATTTTTATTGTTTTATTTTCCATATCATCACTTGTTATTTTTTTATATCCTAATAGTATCTCCTCATACAAAGGGATAATTTTAGCTTGAAGCTCTGCTCTTTCCTGCAGAAATCCCTCTGATAAGCTGTTATAAATCTTTCTTATCTTTTCATATAGCTTTATGGCAAGAGGCATATTTCTCTCATTAATAGACTGTCTTGTCTCCTCAAGCAGATTAATTATTTCAGTTTTTTTTGTTGACATATCTTTTATATCCTGCTCTTCCCGAATTGTAATAAGGGGCCCATAGAGTTCTATTATTTTGTTCTGTAAAACAACTTTTTGCTCAATAAATCCATCTGGCAGGTTATCATACATTCGCCTTATTTGTCCATAAGTTTTTATTCCACCCAATAAATCCTTATTTTTTATTTTCTGCTCAAGTAATTTTAGTAATTTTTTCAGATATTGAGATTTCTTCTCCATTTCTTTTATTGATAATTTACTAAGATTGACTCCCAGATCCTTACTTAACTTAGTAAGGTGGGTATTGAGCTCATTCTTTTTTTCAAGAAATTCAGATGGCAAACCATCATATTTGCCCTTTATTAAGGCATATATTTCCTTTGCTTTATCAAACTTTTTTTTCTTTATGTAGCTGTATGCCTCACCAAGCAGCAGGTGTATTTCAGTTAGCTCCTCTTTTTTAAGGGTTCTCTTAGCTTGTTCAGCAGGCTTTTTCTTAAGAGTTTCTTCCTCAATGGTTTCTTCTTTTGGTTTTTTCTTTTTCTGCTCAAAAACTGTCAGGAGGGGTGTTGTAAAATTATATTTTATAGAAATAATTTTCTCTTCTTCCAGAAAGTTGGCCCATGCTTCTATTGTTTCTTGTGATACATTTAGTTCCTTTGCAGAATCCTCAAATGATATTTCTCCTTTCTGATTAACCAGCTTCACTAGTTTGTCAGCACTTGTCTTTACTACATCTGCTTCTTTCTCAAACCTCTCTAAAAGTTCTTCATCATCCAATTCATATGCCATATGTCAAATTAAATTTTAGTTAGTATTTAAAGGTTTTGATGTTTCAAAAAGTTTATTTCACGACTATAAAATAGCATAAATATTTTGCTACAAAAGAATAGTTTTATGATTATGCTATGTACAATTTTTAAAAATTATAAAATTTTTACATAAACAAAGATTAGTGAATTTTAAGAAAAGTTTTCCCAAGATTTAAATATATAATAGTTTTCTTGCTTGATGTTTAAAGGTGATAATATGAATTTTATAAAAAAGATTTACGAGAAAAAGATTGATGAAAAAGTTCACCAGAAGTTTACAAGATACAGCACAGGAGAGTTTGAGAAAGAGGAGTTTATGATAAAAAAAGGCTCTTCTTTTGTCCAGATAAAAGCTGGCTTTGAGTATCTTGATGTCATGTTTGATATAATGTCCAGATGTGTAAATGAAGATGTTTCATTAAATGGAGTTATTATAACAAAAAACAAAATAATTAATGAGCTTAATGAATTTGGAATTCAGCCAAAAAAGATTACCGGAAAGAAATACACAATAGAAGCAATGATGACCAGTGATAAGTTTAAGGAGTTTGTAACTAGTTTTAGCTCATGCTTTCTGCTTTTGAATTTAAAATCAGGAAAATACAGCATCTCAGTAAAAAAATCAATTCCAAAGCCAGGAAAATTAGTTGAAAAGTTTGTGACAGCAAAGTTTGACTTAAAGGATTTGGACTTGATAAAAAGAGAGTTTTTGTTTGATGTAAAGGCAGATAACTTTAAAGATGTCTCAATAAAGCTCACTTATGTTATTGATGAAATTATAATACCAGAGGGGTTAAAGAATAATCCAGAGGAAGCAAGGCTTAATGCAAAGCGAAAGGGCAGGATAGTAAGGAAAATAGATATAGATGGCAAAACAGAAGAAAAAGAGATTGGGCTTCTTGCCTGATTATTCCTTAGTGAATATAATATTCAGAAAACTATTTAAACAAAATTGCCAAAAAAGAGAAAATGAGTGAAAAAACCAAACAAAAAATACTTGTAACATCTGCACTGCCTTATGTAAACAATGTTCCCCATATAGGGAATATGGTCTGTGTTATAAGTGCTGATGTTTATACTAGATTTCTGCGTCTTAAAGGTGTTGATGTTATTTCTGTTCTTGGCACAGATGAGCACGGAACAACAACTGAAACAAAGGCAATAGAAGAGGGAATAACACCTAAAGAAGTATGTGAGAAATACTTTAAGATACACAAAAAAATCTATGACTGGTTTGAAAGCTCTTTTGACTGTTTTGGCAGGACTTCATCAAAAGAAAACCTTGAGATAACACAGGATATATTCAAAAAACTAAACAAGAATGGCTTTATAAAAAAAGATATTCTAGAGCAGGCATACTGCCCAAAATGCAAAAAGTTTCTTGCAGATAGGTTTGTTGAGGGTGTATGCCCAAAATGTGGCTATAAGGATGCGCGCGGAGACCAGTGCGAGAACTGCGGGGCATTATTAAATGCAACAGAGCTTGTTGATGCAAAATGCAAAATCTGCGGAACAAAACCAATTACAAAGAAAAGTGAGCATCTTTTTATTGACCTGCCAAAGCTTGCCCCAATGCTCGAGAAATGGGTAAAGGAGCAGTCTGTAAAGGGAAAATGGTCGCAAAACGCAAAAACAATGATTGATGCGTGGCTAAGGGACGGGCTAAAGCCAAGGTGCATTACACGTGATTTAAAATGGGGAATCCCAGTGCCCTTAAAAGGATTTGAAAAAAAGGTTTTCTATTCATGGTTTGACGCTCCTATTGGATATATCGGGATAACAAAGGAATGCAGAAAAGACTGGAAGGAATGGTGGTTTGGCAAAGATGTAAGGTTAGTGCAGTTCATGGGAAAGGACAATATCCCGTTTCACACTGTCTTGTTTCCTGCATCCTTGATTGGAACAAAGGACGGTTATATTTTACTTGACAGGATTTCATCAAATGAATACATAAATTATGAGGGGGGCCAATTCTCAAAAAGCCGCGGACTTGGAATTTTTGGGGATGATGCAGTTAAAACAGGAATTAAAGCAGATGCATGGAGATATTATATTATGGTCAACAGGCCTGAGAAAGCTGACACAGACTTTTCATGGGAGGATTTCCAGAGCAAAATCAATAACGAGCTTGTTGCCAATTTTGGTAATTTTATCAACAGGACTATTTCATTTATCAACCAGTTTTACAAATCAGAGGTTCCAGAAGCAAAGCCAGACAAAAAAGATGAAAAACTAATTAAAGAAATAAATGATGATATTAAAAAAATAACAGATCTTCTTAACGATGTTCAGCTAAAGGAGGCATTGAAGCAGATAATGCACATATCAAGATTAGGAAATCAGTATTTCCAGGAGGCAGAGCCGTGGAAAAAGAAAGAAAATGCAGACACATGCCTGGCTACATGCGCAAACATTACAAAGGATTTGGCAATTTTGATAAGGCCTTACATGCCAGAAACATCATCAAATATTTTTAAACAGCTTAACATTAAAGAGCTTGGCTGGAAAGATCTTGGAAAGGTTTTGTTAAGGAAAGGGTATAAAATCAACAAGCCTGAGCTTTTGTTCAACAAGCTTGAGGGCAAGGATGTTGAAAGATTCAAAAAAGATTTTGGTGGGAAAAAAGTAGAAGGAAAAAGAGAGGAAAGTGTTAAAGACGCATTTTCAAAGCTTGACTTAAAGGTTGCAAAGATTATTTCTGTTGAGGATCATCCTGATGCTGATAAATTAATAGTTATGAAAATTGACCTTGGAAATGAGGAAAGACAGATAGTTGCTGGAATAAAAAAATATTACTCAAAAGAAGAACTTATAGGAAGGAATCTTATTGTTGTTAAAAATCTAAAACCTGTAAATCTAAGAGGGAAAGAAAGCAATGGAATGCTTCTTGCGGCCATGGAAAAGAAAGATGATGAAGAAAATGTGAAGCTGCTTTCAGCAAAAAACAGTTCTCCAGGAGATGATGTCTTCATTGAAGGAATTAAAAAAGAGCCAAAAAAACATCTTGGCTATAATGAATTCAGGGAAGCAGAGATGAGAACAGATGCAAAGGGCCATGTTTTGTATAATGGAAAGCCGCTCAAAACAAAAAAACAGAAAATAACAGTTGAGGGCGTCAAAGAAAACGCAATTGTGAGATAATTTATATTCCTTGAAATTCATAGTTCAATCCCTTGTTTTATTGCCTTGTTTAGTTTGGGACTTGGATTGTATATCCATAATATCCCTTTTCTTCCATCCAGTATTTTCCTGCTAGCTTCAAGATAGCTTAAGACAACATTTAATGTTTGGTGCATAATTTTAAAATTGCTATAAAAACAAAAGTTTTATATATCTAACAAGAGAAGAAACTGGTAGAGGGAATATGTTGAAAAAGAGAGGCCAGATAAGTGTATTTATAATAGTGGGGATTATTATCCTTCTTGCTTCTGGTTTAACTTTTTATATTATAGCAAGAGTTAGCAGGATAGATAATGTTGAACCAATAATTGAAGATATACCAACACAGCTGTATCCAATAAAATTATTTATTGAGCAGTGCATTGACAAGACAGCAACTGATGCAATAACCCTTATTGGGGAATCAGGCGGCTACACAGATATTTCTGAATTTGGAATTACGCACACAGCTGATCCAACTATCTCACAGGCAGTTGAGTTCTCGCCAGAAAGTTCTATGAATGTTGCATACTGGTGGTATCTTAAAAGCAGTAATGACTGCTCAGGAAACTGCGAGTTTTCATCAGAGATGCCTGACCTAAAGAGTGAATACAAGAAAGGCGAGGAAAGAGCATTAATGGATTATTCTATTGAAGCACAGATTGACAGGTATGTTAATAACAACTTAGATGAATGCCTTAATGATTTTAAGGATTTTGAAGAGCAGGGCTTTTCAGTTAGAGAACTTGGAAAAATAACCACAACAACAACTATAAGGGATGATGATATTCTTGTTTCTGTTAATTACCCAATGGAAATAACCAAAGAAAAAACCAAATCAACGGTTTCTAACTTCTTCACAACAATTCCTGTAAATCTTAAAAATATTTATGAGCTTGCATTTATGATAACAAGCGATGAGATAAACTATAAGTTTTTGGAGCGAAACACCCTTAATCTGATAGCTGGTTTCTCAGAGATAGACAGTGGAAAATTGCCTCCAATGGCTGGCTCTAAATTTGAGTCAAGTTCTCCTGTGTATTGGACAAAGCCGGATGTAAAAACAAAACTAGAAGGGATGCTTATGAGTTATGTTCCCCTTCTTCAGGTTGAAGATACACTAAAATACCAAGAGAGAATTTTTGATGATAGCATAAAGCAGAGAATTTACAGCCAGATGTTAATTCCATCATATGGAAATTCCTACAAAAAGCTTGGAGTTGATTTTATTTATTTGGGTTGGTGGCCTATCTACTTTGACATTAATACAAAATCAGGAATAATAATGCCTGAATCTGCATCAACAAATCTTTTGCCATTGCCAATAACAATTCAGAGATACAATTTCCTGTATGATATATCATATCCAGTTATTATAACCATAAACAGCCCAGAGGCATTTCATAGTAAGGGTTATTCATTTAGGTTTGCGCTTGAAGCCAATATAAGAAACAATGAGGCTATTAATTCATCATTTGTATCTTTAGAAGGAAAATCTGATGAAACATCAATGTTCTGTGACATTAACAAAAGAAACAGCGGCAACATAAAAATAACAACAGCAGATGCCCAGACAAATAATGCCTTAGATGGTGTTATGGTTTATTATAGCTGCGGCACTGAGTCATGTTTTATTGGAGAAACAAGTAATCAGGCTGTTCTGGAAACAAAATTCCCTGTCTGTGCAGGAGGCATAATAACATTTTCAAAGCCAGATTTCCTTGGCTATTCAGAATTTTTAAACACAGAGCTTGATAAAGATGTTGTTCTGCCAGTTAAAAAACTAGAGCCCTTTGTTTATAAAAACATTGAGATAAAGAAGAAAAGAATGATAAAAGTGGATGGTAAATGGACATTTGACAACACGCCTTTAAGGTTATCAACTAATGAGCAGGCAATCCTAACACTTGAAAGAATTGGCAGAAATGGTGAGGAAGAGTTTTCAGCAGCAGCACAATATACTGGCGGCCAAGATGAGCCCTCTGAGTTAAGGCTTGTTCCTGGAGAATATAAAGTTAATATTCAAATAATTTTAAATGAAAAGGTTGTGATACCTAAAGAAGTAAAAATTATCCCACCAACTATTCTGCCAGAGATTGATTTGAATCCTTTTCCTGCTGGAGGGATTATATTTGATGAAACTATCCCATGGAACACAGGTAGTATAATAAATTATGATAATATAGAATTTTATTCACTTTATATAGACCTCCCTGGAGTCCCAGAGAATGAAAGAAAGCATGATGATATGGATGAAATGAGCAAAATAGAAGAATATTCAAAAAATTACAGGGCAAGTTTAGAGCCAATCTTAAGATGAACAAAAAAATAACTGCATTTTTTATGATATGCATGATAATTGCACTTCCAGTTTATAGTGCAAGTGTTTTTGCAAGCATAAACAATGTTGGTATTTTTGGTGAGGATGGATTAAAAGGATATAAAAAAGGATATGATTTTACATATGTTAATGCAACTGTTGCTATTGATGGAGATGATGATATAACTCCTGATAAGCAGGTCTTTTTCAATAATATCCCCTTTAATACATGCAGGGGATTGCCTAATGAATATTTTATGTGCTTCTTAGGCATTAAAAAAGAGACCTTAGAGTCAAAAACCTATCTGTTTAATATAACATTGAAAGATGATTCTGAAAATGTTGTTGGTATGTATGCAAATACATTTGTTGTTGATAATAAAGGACCAACTATTGAATCATTTACTATAAATCCAAAAGTAACAAGAAAAGGGAATTTAACTGTAAAATATAGTGTAAAAGATTATGCTTATGGCACAAGCATTGGCTCTGGATTAAGCAAGATAATTATCTGCAAGAACTATATATCAAATGTGGTTAAGGAAATAACAATTAATGATTCCTCATACATTGATTCAAGAGAATTGCAGTTTAAAACATCTGACTTTGTTTCCTCAACAGGCTCTGCTAATGTTTGTATAGCTGCTTATGATAAGTTAAATCAGGTTTCAGAATTTAGGTGTGAAAAACTTACTGTTGATGAAAATGTTCCAGAAATAAAAGAAGACTCGTTTAAGATAGTTGATTATAATGGTAATGAGATAAAATATCTTTCTGGCAAACAAATGAAAGTGATTATCAGCATTGAAGTTGAAGATGAATCATTAGATAAGGTTGTTGCTGACTTATCAGAGCTGAATAAAGATGAGTCAAGCTATAAAAATAAGGTGGCTAGCTGTGCCAGCAAAAATGGAGTCTCATTATGCACGTGGTCTAATATACTGATAAAAATTAGTAGTCCGGGCAAAGTTAATATTAAGGTTAATGCTGCAGACTATATTGGAAATACTGCAGAAGAGAGTGTAGAAATTAATGTTGATGAAACTAAACCAAAGATTGATAAGAATTCATTTAAACTAACAGATATTAATGGCAATGAAATAAATTATCTCACTAAAGAGCCATTAACAGCAGTTATTAGCATTGAAGTTGAAGATGAATCATTAGATAAGGTTGTTGCTGACTTATCAGAGCTGAATAAAGATGAGCCAAGCTATAAAAACAAGGTGGCTAGCTGTGTCAGCAAAAATGGGGTTTCACTGTGCACATGGTCTGGTGTAGTAATAAAACTTAATAATTCAGGAAAGGTTAATATTAAGGTTAATGCTGCAGACTATATTGGAAATACTGCAGAAGAAAGTGTAAGTTATGATTTTAAGGTTGATAATATTGCTCCGATAGTTAAGTCTTTGAAGAATTCAAATGGGGAGTATAACAACATAAATTATATTGGAAAAAACAACGAGCTTATTGCTGAGATTGAAGAAAAAGATTCTGGTTTTAATCTAAAAAAAGTTTGGCTTCTGGTTGAGGATGAAAAAATTCAGGCAGACAGATGTGATAAAAATAGTGGAAACTGGAAATGTTACTGGAAAAATGTGAAATTCAATGCAGCAGATGGTTCCTCAATAACAATATTTATCAGCCCTAACTCAGAGGATGATGCTGGAAATAATATTGATGTTAATAAGGGTATAATTTCAGAAAAGTTTAATCTTGACATTAAAGCTCCTGCTCTAATAAGCAATATAGAAATTAAAAATCTGGACATCAATCGGTCATACATCCAGGAGGATATATTACTTGGGGATAAATTACACATAAAAGCAATCCTTAGCGAGAGAACATCTGTAACAGCTAGTGCAGATTTCTCAGGCATTGGTTTGGGTTCTGATGTAAGTACCCAATGTACAAAGAATGAAAGCAACTGGGTTTGCGAATGGACAACAAATGAGATTGCTCCAAAATCAACAAATGTTGAATTAAAATTTAAATTTACAGACCTTGTTGGCAATGAAGCTGAGAAAAAAGTCAACATAAAAGTTTTAGGGGTAAGTGATGAGGAAAATCCTAATCACTGGAAAATTAGCAGTATTGAAAAAATGCCTCTGGCAATTGACAGGCAGACAACTGAATTAATAAACCAAAAGACCTATTATCACATTAAGTTAAAGCCAGCAAGTGTTTATGAAAATCCAACTATTCTTGCTCTTGATCTGCAGTGTGATGGAGATATGACTTATATTGAGAATTCTGAATTGATTAATAAAAATTTTAATGATCCTTATATTATCCTGACATTAAAGCAGGAAAGCATGCCTAATGTGTCTTTATCATTTAACTGCAATCTATTTATCATATCAAGGGTGGGAGATTTGATTATACAGAATACAGAAGAAGAGCCCGTTGACCTGACAATAGACTTCTACAATATGCCCCTTGGAGAGCTAAGCCAGAATGTTAAGGACAAAATAAAAAATGCTCAGGACAGCTGGCTTGTAAAGATGGAATGGTTAGATTTTGCAGAGAAAATATTACACCTTGCAGAACAAATATGTAGATTAATTCAAACACTTGGCAAAATAAATGAAGCAATCAATGACCTTGAGCTATTAGTTTCCCCATTTGAATCAACTGGTTTGGTAGGAATTATTAAGACTACTGCTGACTGGACTGATAGGATGTATACGGATTATATTAAAAAGTTAGAAAAATACTGCAAATATGTCTCATGTGAAACAACAATTTGGGGAGGGTGGTATGATGAGTTCTCAAGCAAGAATACACCTGAAATTTTTAAGGAAATGAGGTTTAGTGGAGGCTTTTGGCCTTCAAGCCCAAAAGAGAGTATTGTATTAAGCCTTGCTACTGGATGCTTGCCCGGGATAATATATAATCTGCAAAAAAGGAGGCAAGTAGAATGTTATTATGTGTTATGCCTCAAGAAAGCAGCTGATGAAGGGATTCCATTGTCTGTCTGCGATGAGCAAAAATCATATCTAGAATGTGTGTTTATATTTGGCGAGATATTCCAGATAATACCTTTTGCAGGATTTTTCAAGGGGTTAGCAAGTGAATTTGAAACAATAGTATCAGACCCATTAGGGCTTATCTTTGGAGGGCTTAACTTTTATTGCGAGCTTCAGCCAACAATGGCTGGCCATGCTATTTGTGTTAGTGCTCATTTAGTGCCAACCTTAGCATCTATTGTGCAAGACATAATAGGATTTGCTGATACAGACAACTGGTGGATTAGCGGTGATGTATGCGAAGAAGCTCTAAAACCAATGCCTGAAACAACAGAAGAAGGCATAAATGAAACAGATGGAGAAGAACAAACAATTTAAGATTAAATAAATAAAGAAGAAATAATAAAAAACAAAAATAAACAAATAAAGATGAAGAAAGGAAAAACAATCTCAATGGTTTTAACAATTGTAATGCTTGTCTTGTTAGCTGGAAGTATGGTTAAAATATCTAAAGCAGGTATTATTGGAATAGTAAGTTATAATCGTGCCAAAGGAGAATTAACATATGGAAATGAAGTAGTAGTTGACTTCTCAAACGAACAATATGATGCTTCCGAATATATACTAACCACCTTAATAAATCCTGAAGGATTTAAAATGGAAGATAATAGCCTTGTGTTTACAGCGGATAACTACAATAAAGATAAGGATAATATGCTTAGTTTTTATGAAGGTAAAATAACTTTTAATGAAGATGGTGAAATAATTTCACAAACATACACAGAATATTATAATAACGCAGAAAAGGAACAAGTAAGAATAACTGAAATAGACAAGGCAGAAAATATTAAAGTAAGGATTGAAACTCTTGATGATGACGGAAAGAAAGACACGTTTGATTTGAGTGAAGAACAAATGAAATTATATGAGTTTTTGCCAACAGGAATTCCACTAAATGAGTATATTAAAGCCGAAGAGGAAGAGACAAAAAAATCAAACACTGCAAAAGATGCAACAGGAAACATTGAAGTTGAGGTAGAAACAAAAGATGTAAAAGAACCTTCTGTCAGCACAGATGTGGAAAGTGCTAAAAAACCACATTTAGTAGTTCCTTCTGATGAAATAAATGATGCAGTTGTAAAAGAAATAGGGAGTGTGAAAATATTTAATAATCAAATAAGTTTTGAAGGCAATACACTTACATATACTACAAAAGATGCCAATGGAAATCTAATTGATGTTGCAATTGTTTATAATAAAGAGGGTATCACAGAATCAACAACTAAAAGTTATGAAGGAAATATAATTTACTTTAGAGAAGGTAATGAAAATAATAAAGAACTAACAATCAATTATAACTTAGGAATTAAAACTATTGATTATGAAGAAGGAAATTATATTGCAACAATCAGTGATGGAAGTAAAGGAAAATTAGAAAGCGGAAATAAGTTTATTTATGACGCTGATGAAGGGGTTACACGCACATTAGAGGCATTAAATGGCGGGGGCACTTTAAAGTTTTATAACAAAAATCCAAAAGATGGAGAAGAAGAGATAGGAACAATAACTATTACAAGAGGCAGTGAAAAACTTACGTTTTATGGAACTTTTGATGGTAAAGAAGTAAAGGAAAAAGGTAAAAAAGTTCTAGCTATAGATGAGAATGGCAACATTTTAACAGATTTTGACAAAAATGGTGAAGCTCAAACAACTTATTATGCTCATAGTGTTTTTAGTGCATATGTTTTTGGAAAAAAACAAAGTGATAAATCAGAAAAAATATACTGGCCAGGGTATGAACCATTTGCATTCAGGACTAGTGATGGAGAGGTAATACTAATTCAAAGACAGGAAGACGGCAGTTATAAATATTATGCTTATGAAAACAAACAACTGAAAGAATTAAAAGAAGGAGATGCAAATTTCAAAGAAGTAAATGCAATGGTCAGAAAAACAAAAATTGGACCTGCATTTTATGCGGCTGCCAGTGCTGCACGTGGAGGAAGAGCACTTTCAAACCTTCTTAACAGCTGGCTTGACATTGACTTCATAAACAAGTGGAGAAAGAAAAGTGATGAGTTCTTCTCGCAGACTGTTATTGGCAGGATAATCAGCGGAAAGTGGGAAGAAAGTTTATGCCATTCAAAGATTGAAAAAATACCAGAAAATATTGCTGTTGTAAATGTAAACAATGTTATGGGATTTGCAGCTCATGTTGAGGGTGAGAGAAGCGCTGCAATAACAACAAACAATCAAACCTTATATTTCTATAAGATAACCTTTGGAGTTAATCCAAGTAATGTAGGTGATGTTACATTTAATCTTTTAATAGACGATCATGCTGTTGACTTTGACAATGATGGAATGGCTGACAAAATAAAGCTTAAAAGTGATGAAACTTACAACGGAACAGGAAAAAATGCAATTGTAAGGTACAAACCAAAGATATATAAAAAGGTGTGCCTCAAATTCTACAATACAGAGAACTTAAACGCAGAATTCAGGAATTCATTAAAAGACAATAAACTATGCAACAAGATAAATGAGGTTGATTTAAGTTCTGTTGAAATTTCTGAACCAGCAAGCTCAACAGCTGTCTCCAGCACATCAACTGGCCTACCCGGATGGTAAAATGACATACTTAAATAATCAAATAAACTTATTTAAAAAAAGTTTTAAACTTGACAAAAAGAGATTTTTTTCAGTGATAATTTTTGATTTTCTTTTTATTTTGGTTTCATATATTGCACTCTTTTTATGTGGTATGTGGTTAAACAGTTCTGCTTCAAAAATAAGCGGATTGGATTTAACAACCCTTACTGAAAATGCTATAAATGAACTTGCTGCACTAAAAAGCTTCTATTATGGGGCAATAATATGCTTAATACTGCTGATTATATTTTTGTTTTTTGCCTGGTCTTTTTTTCAGGGTTTTATATGGAACACAATACTAAAAAAGAAATTCAATTTAGATTATTTCAAGAAATTCCTGTTATTAAATTTAGCTTGTATTCCATTATCAATAATCCCCTTTTTTATAGCATTAATTTGTCTTAGACTATTTAATTCAATAATCTTGTTTTTTTCAACTGCTGGGCTTAACACAAGCCTTGTTATGTTTGTATTATTAATTTTATCTGCTTTTATCTTTCTGCCAATCATGCTTTACCTTATTAATTTTATATCAATCTTATATTTTTATTTTACAAAGAAAAGCAAAATATTGGATTCTTTTAAAGACACATTCAAAATTGCAGTTAAAAAAATCCATTTGCTATATATCCCTTGCCTGGTAATGAGCCTTGCCTTTGTTTTTTTGGCTGTAATCACAATACCTCTTAATATTCTACCATTGTGGCTTATATCATTAGTTTCATTTGTTTTGCTTGTTATTTATGCAGCATGGGCAAGGTTTTACATTGTAGCTGTTATAGCAAAATTATAGAGAATTCACCACAAGATTTAAATATACTTTATTATAGAGTATTCTTAGAGGTATTATGAAAAAAAGAGGCCAGGTAACAGTATTTGTAATAGTTGGGATTCTTATTCTTCTTGCCCTTTTGCTTTTTTTTTATCTAAGGGCAAAAACAACTATTTTCACTCCAGAGATTGTTGTGCCGCAGGAGGTTGCCCCTATAAAAAGATATGTTGAAAGCTGTGTGCAGGATATTGGCGAAAAAGCTGTGATAAAGCTTGGAATGCAGTCTGGATATGTTGAAATACCTGAAGACATAGCTATGAATCCAGAAGCATATATTGCTGTTGGTGGACCATTAAAACTGCCATACTGGTATCTCAATGGAGTTGATACCTCACCAACATTATCTGATATACAATCTCAGATATCAGACTATGTTTCAAAAAACCTTAAATCCTGCCTAAGAAACTTCTCTGACTTTGATGAGTTTATCATAGAAGAAAAGGGCGAAATCAAAACAACAACACTAATAGCAGAAGAAGAAGTTATTATAACAATAGACTATCAATTAGTTATTAAGAACAAAAAAGGTGATAAGATAACAACATTATCTAAATATACAACATCTGTTCCAGTAAGGCTTAAGAAAATCTATAGGCTTGCAAAGGGAATAATGGGAGCAGAAAACAAGGATATGTTTCTTGAAAAAACAACAATTGACCTTATGGCTCTTGACCCTGAAATCCCTTTTACAGACATGGTTTTCTCGTGCAATGGGCTTGAGTGGAGCAAGGCAGATATTGAGCAGTCTGTTAAGGAGTTGTTATATTATAATCTGCCGAAGATAAGGATTGACAAAACAGATTATATTCCTTTTTTATATGATCCTGTGATATACAAGAAATTTCAAAAACTAGATGTTACCAAAGATCCACTACCTAAAGACATACCAGAGGATATTTATGAGTACAATCACTTTTTCTGGGCACCTGTTAGTGAAAATTTTGAGGATATGAAAGCAGGAATAAGGTATATGCAGGACTGGGGAATCCAGCTTGAAGCAAGACCAAGCGACGGAGATGTTATGAAATCCAACATGGTTGAAGGAGCTCCAAAATATCTCAATATGTTCTGTATAAATGTATATCATTTCACATATGATGTAATTTATCCTGTTGAAATAGCAATAAGGGATGAAAAATCATTTAATAACAAAGGATATGTTTTCAGGTTTGCTTTTCCTGTCTTGATTAACCATAACCAGGGTGATAGGTCTGACTTTGGAATAACAAAACTTGCAAGCTACCAGGATACAGGATTCTGCGATGAGCTAACAGAAGAGGAGTATGTTATCAATGCCAAAGACTCAAGAACAAAACAAGACTTAAATAATGTGAGCATTTCATTTAACTGCATAAAATACCAATGTGATTTAGGCTTTATAAAATCAGAGGCAAACAGGTACAGACTAAAAACAAATCTGCCATCAGCATGTGTTAATGGGGTTATAATAGCAGAGAAAGATGGCTATTTAAGAGCAGAACAGCAGGTTATTGATGAAGAAAATGATATTCTAATTATGATGGATCCACTTAAGAGCTTTGATTTTAGTGTTATGAAAGTTGACAGCACAGGATATAAAGAAAGATTGACTATAGATGAAAAAGCAGCAATATACATCAAGTCATTAAATAAAAGCCATGATATCTTTGCAACATATCCTGCTGAAGAAGGAATGGAAGAAATAGAGCTGATTGAAGATGATGCCAGCTATTATCTTGAGATTTTCCTTATGAATGGTGATGTGCTTACAGGCGGCTTTAAGGCAGACTGGGATTTAAGTTATAGTGATATTGTTGGCAAAGATAAAATAATATTTTATGTTTATGACAAAGGTGTTGCTAAAACAGATGAGGATAAGCTTGCTATGGTAAAGTTCTTAAATCAGAACAAAAATAATAATGAATTAATGCCAAATTTTGAATGATGATGATAATGAAAGACATAAAACTAAAGCTAACAGCAATCAGCTGCATATTGCTTATATTGTTTATGCCTGTTTATAGTGCAACTGTTTTTGCACAGGATGAAGAACAGACTATTGAGGATAAGACTCCTCCTTCTGTGAATATAGAAAAACCAGAAGAAAAAGTTACTGAGCCATTTATTGATATTAAAGGAACAACCAATGAGCCAGTAGTAATTGAGGTTAGCCTTAATTCTAATTATTATGGCACAGCAAACTCAAATGAAGACAATACAATTTCAATAGGCATAACTTTAGCAGAAGGAGAGAATAAAATAAAAATTAATTCAACAGATGCTGGCGGAAATTCTGTTATAAATGAGTTTAATGTTTTTTGTGATTCAGAGCAGCCCCAAATACTTTACAATAATATATATGAGCTAAACCCTGCATACACAGCAGAACAGACAGTTAAAGGCCAAGTCAATAAAGCAGATATAAATATAGATATTTTTGTTAATGAAAAAAAGAAATATTCTGGAAAATCTGATTCTGAAGGTAATTTTGAGATTGACATAAATCTTGATAAGAGCATTAAAATAAGTACAATAGACAAAACCATAACTGTTGGAACACAGGAAGGAAATGCATGGCAAAACAAGATAAAAATAGTTGCAACAGATGATTATGGCAGAGAAGCAACTATTGAGGAGGTTATTACATATACGCTGTGCGGCTATGGCTCTGACTGGGATGTAGGTGTTGGCGAGAGAACTCCGGATGTTATAATACCAGAACATTTAATACAGGGAATAGCTCAATTCAGCTTTCCTGTTAATCTAACTTATAGGGGTAATGCTGATTCAAGCACAGTTGTCTTGACAAGCGAGCCTCAGCTCACAAACTATGACTTAAGCATGTCATCACAAGAAAAATTCCAAGACGAACTTTTTCCTGGCTCTGCAACAAGCTACTGGAATGATGATTACACTCAAGGTTATTTTATTGTAAACCTTAATAGCTGGACAAAAAGCAAAGAGGAACTAAATAACCTTAGTTTTATAAAAATACCACTAAGGCTTGATATATACTATGAATATGAGGATAGGAACGGTGACATTGTTGAAAATACGCAAAGAAACTGCTGGGATATTAAGATAATGGTTGACAAGGAGATTCCACTTGACAAGATTCCAAAAGAATTGCTGAATGCTACTGTAAATTTATTAAATTCAACTATAAACCTTATTGATGCAATAAAAAAACCAATTGACACAATTAAAACATATACTTTTGTTGGGTGTGCTTTATCATGGGGCTGGCACTTGATCCAGTCAATTTCTGTAGAGTTTTCGTGTGTTGGTGTAAAACAGGAGGCAATCCAGGCATTGATAAATGGTGATGACACATGTCCAAACCCACCATCTAAACAAGATGAAAGTGGCAAGCTTATTGAATTTGATTGTGATTCCTGTCTTCAGGCTTTGAAATCATTAAGAGAAGCTGAAAAGGCTAGAAACTGGCTTTGTGATAGGATATTTTGCCCTGCTGTCCCTTCTCTTGAATATCACACTGAAACATATAATGACAGCATAACAAAGGCTAATCTATGTGAAATGTTTGACCAAGATTCAAAGGAATGCGAGGAAGAATACAAGCGAGCCTGGGATTCTGCATTTATGATGATTGATGAATGGAAAAAGGCTAATGCAAAAGAAGGAGAAGGAGAGGAAAGCTTTTTTGATAAAATCTCAGAGGGTCTTGCCTTCTGCGAAAAAGCAAAAGAGCAGGAAGTAGATGCTGTAACAATTGGCTCTGGAAGCAAGCAAACTGTTTATTTAGTTTATCCTGATGGAAGTGTTTGCATTGGCCAGATAACAGAGATTGAAGCAGGAACTCAAGAAGGCTCTAAGGTGTATGTTGGAAAAGAAGGCGAAAAGGATATTTATTATAGCTGTGATGGTGGAAAGTTAAACATAAATGAAGAAAAAGGAGTTTATACTGATGTTGATGGCAAAGAGGTTAAAATACCCCCTGATGTCCAATCAAAGAGAGGTATTGAAGGAAATGATAATTATATACTTGACCCTACATCAGATATTATAAGGTCTGTGCAGGCAGTTTGTTTGCCTGCTGTCTCTGGCTATCTTAACCTGTGGAAGCAGATTCTTGAAGCTGTAAAGCAGTGCTTTGAAACAATAATGATAACCGGCGAGGGAAGTGCTGGCGTCTGCAAGGCAGTGCTTACAAATTATGTTTGTGATATGATTTATGATATCATAAGATGCACAGGAGAATCATTTTCATTTGGAGCAGGCGAGGAAATTTCAGGAGGCATTACAGGATTAATGCAAAAGATATCAACTGCCGGAACAAATGTTTTGAGTTCTGTTGAAGGGAGATATGGACAGACAGGAATGTACAAAACAATGTTTGTTGATAGAAAACTTATACACTCTATGTGCTTGTTTGCATTTACAGGTGACTGGGGAGAGTTTGACCTTGATACGTTACTCACTGCAGAGATTGGAATGCCTACATTAGGAAGCGAGGGCTTCTTATATCCAACAACAAGAAGATTTATGGGCTCTAACCCACTTGATTATGGAAGAACAACCTATATCTATCATATTGGCGCTGGCTTGATTGCAGGAGCAGACCTTAATTATAAGGTTTATCTGCAATGCTCAAATGACAATTCATGCCCAGAGGGAAGATGCGACTGCTTTTACAGGGGCAAGGAAGAAATATATAATATTCCCTCAGGTAGCGGCAGTTTAAGTGCAGGTGACCTTTATACTGATGAGTTTTATATTGATATTCCTGATTCCCTTGTAAGGTATGACAAGGCAGTTATTGAATGGGACTGGACAGACAACACTGGCCAATCACAGACAACAACAAAAGTCAGTGAAATAAAAGATATAGGTGAAAAAGCTCCTGCTGACTGCAAGCTTGACTCAAAAAGCGGAGAGTTCAGGTGCAAGTATATTATAGGTCAAGATGGTGAAGCAAGACTAATTGATGTTGAAGGAGAGGATAAGTATAATATTAATGACAAAACAAGCTTTGATGTAAAACTGGAGATTATTCCTCCTGAATCTGGTTATGATATACCTAAATACTTAATATGGAAAATAAAAGACAGCAAAAACATAATGGTTGATAGCGGACAGATAAGAGTTTTAACCAAGAAAGGAACCATATATGAGAAAAATGTTGCAGAATTTGATATAAGTGAATACTTCACAGGAAAAACCGAAGATAAAATAGAAAGAGAGCAATACAATGGCAATAAAATGCTTGAAGTAGATGACAAACTTATAGGAACTCCTTATGGAAGTGCATCTTTCCTTGTAATATTCACAGATGTAAATATTGAAGAAAAGGTTTATGTTTATGAGATTTATTCTTTAACTGAAGGATTGGAAAAAGATAGTATGATTTATAGATCTGACGAATATAGTCCAAACCTGAGAACAATAAAATATGAGTTAAAAAATATACAATTTAAATTAAATAAAAATCCAGAAGAAGGAGATGCAGCAATAATAAATGTTGAGAAAGGAAGAGATAGCCATGAATGTGATGAGGATGGGGAAGAAAATTGGAAAGTAATATTTGAACTTCTGCATTCAAAGAAAAAAGACGCTGATTTAGAGGGAAATAATCCGCAGGACTATGAATGTTGCGGTTCAAAAATAGATAGTGAAGAAGTTGAAATAACAATTGACTGTGGAGTTGAGCAAAAAGACGAAGAAAATAATTGTGATAAAAACGAGCTGATTAATGAAGAATGTAAATGTGGAAATGAAGTTGAAACATGTGGTAATGTGGGGGCAGACCAATGGAATATCTGTTGTGAAATTGAATCAAATGTTTACTGTAGCAAATTAATTGACGAGTCTGAAGTTGAATTAGACAATACTAAAATATCTAACGAAAAAACAATAATAGATCCAGAATATCTTAATGAATTGTGTGAGCTAAGCTGATGGAACTTAAAAAAAATATTCTAATAAACGGCTTTGTTGATTCCTTTAAAGTTTTAAAGACTAGGGTTAACACAAGGTTTATTATATTTATATTATCAGTTTTATTTGCTTTTATATTTCTGCCAGTAATGATATATCTTATTGCTGTTATATTTATTTTATATTTTTATTTCACAAAGAAAAATAAAATATTGAAAGAATTTTTATATTCTGTTATTTTGTTTTTTAGTGATCTTTTTTTCTTGTTTGTTTTTTTTATTATTTATAATCTCTTTTTAGGAAACATTATGAATAAAGTAATTTCATTGCTCACACTTACTGGAAAGGCATTGCAGGGCCTCACACAAACTGATATTACCCTAAACATTTTGTCTAACCAGCAGCAGATGAACTCTCTTATTGTTAACATTGGCCTTTGGATTTTTGGCCTCATTGCTTTATCCTATGCGCTGTATTGCATCTTTCAAGGGCTAGTCTGGTTTATTGCGCACAAAATACTCAAAGAAAAAACAAACTTCAAGGAGTATATAAAAAGATTCTTTGCAGTAAATATTTTATGGTGTGTTTCCTTTGTTATAATTGCCTATTTCTATGTCAGGGCAGTCATTTACACACAGGTCCTGAGAAGTCCATCAAATATACAAACAGTTAGCATATTTTCAGTTATTTTATTAATTATTCTTAGCTATTTTGCGCTTATATCATATGTGTTAATCAAAAAATACGGTTTTGTTGATTCAATAAAAAAATCATTTTCATTGGCAATTAAGGAATTTGCAACAATAGCCCCAATGTATGTCTTGCTTGTTTTAGGCTTTGCTGTTATAGACGTTCTGCTCAGGCTGTTGTTTATGGTAAATGTAACCCTTATGGTTATTATTGGAATAATATTAATGTTCCCTTTTATAGCCTATGCAAGGCTTGTAATTATTTCTGTTATTAAAAATTTAACCAAAAAAAATAATTGAAAACAAAAACTTTTTATATGCACTAGTTTCTAGAAAAATTATGGAAAAGCCAGAAACAATTGAAAAACAGTTATGCCCTATGTGCAAGACAAACAATATGACAATGATGGAAGAGGAGATTGAGATCCCTTTCTTTGGAAAAACATTTGTTTTCTCAATGACATGCTCAAACTGCAAATATCATGTTGCAGATGTTGAAGCAGCTGAACAGAAAGAGCCACTAAAGCAGACAATAGAAATAAGCTCTGAGGAGGATATGAAGATAAGGGTCATCAAGTCGTCTCAGGCAACAGTAAAAATACCGCATATCACAACAATTACTCCTGGTCCTGCTTCAAATGGTTACATAACAAACATTGAGGGCATACTAAGAAGAGTAAAATACCATGTTGAAACTCTTGCAGAAGATGCAGAAGATGATGATGAAAAGAAAAAAGCAAGAAAACTTTTGAAAAAGCTCAACAGGGTTATGTGGGGAGATGAAAAGCTCACTATCACAATTGAGGACCCTTCTGGTAATTCTGCGATAATATCTGACAAGACCCAGACATCCAAGCTAAAATCAAAATAAGCTGTTCTTGTATTTCTTTTTAAATAGTAACATTTTTATATTTCAGATTTATTATGTTCTAATATGAAAGAAAAAATAAAGATAGGTATTATTGGCGGCTCAGGAGTATATGACCAAAGATTAGTGAAAGATGCTAAGAAAATAAAAGTTCATACTCCTTTTGGCTTAACATCTGACCTGGTAACAACCGGCTTTATCAAAGGCAGGCCTGTTGTTTTCATACCAAGGCACGGCTCTAATCATACTATTAATCCAAGCAATGTTAACTACAGGGCAAATATCTATGCAATGAAAAAGCTTGGTGTAACTCATATATTAGCACCTTCTGCAGTCGGCTCATTAAACGAAGGCATGAAGCCTGGCGATTTTGTTTTCACAGACCAGTTCATTGACAGAACATATAAAAGGGAAACAACTTTTTATACTGGCTCGCAGGTCTGCCATATCTCTGTAGCAGAGCCGTGCTGCCCTGTTCTGAGAAAGCTGCTTTCTGACAGCTCAAAAAAGCTTGGATTTCCATTCCATGAGAGGGGAACTTGTGTTGTTATAGAAGGACCAAGGTTTTCAACAAAGGCAGAATCAAATATGTACAGGCAATGGAATGCAGACATAATAGGAATGACAATGACACCAGAGGTTGTTCTTGCAAGGGAAGCAGAGATATGCTATGCAACAATTGCCATGGTTACAGATTATGATGTCTGGAGAGGCACACATGTAAGCGGTGATGAGGTTGCAGCCACTATGAGAAATAACCTTAGCAAAGTAAAGCAGTTGATCTTAGAGATTATTCCAAGAATTCCTTCAGAAAGAAAGTGCAGCTGCAAGAATGCTCTTGATGGGGCAGTTATGTAATTTCTATTTAGAAACTTTTTTATACAAGTCTTAACAATTAATATAATTGGTAATCATGGAATTAAAAGACAAGATAAGAACAATACCTCACTTTCCAAAGAAGGGCATTATGTTTAAGGATATAACAACTTTGTTGAAAGACCCTCATGCATTCAGGTATGTAATAAGGGAAATGATGCATCATTTTGATGGAAAAAATATAAATATTGTTGCAAGCGCTGAATCAAGGGGTTTTATTTTGGGGGCTGTTCTTGCCCATGAACTGCATGCAGGATTTGTTCCTTTGAGAAAACCAGGCAAGCTGCCATATAAAACAATAAAGCAGGAGTTTGAGACAGAATACAGCATAGACGCTTTTGAGATTCATGAGGATGCAATTGAAAAAGGTGACAATGTTTTAATTGTTGATGACCTCTTGGCAACAGGTGGAACAGCAAAGGCTGCAATAGACCTTATTGAAAAGCTTCATGGAAAAATTGTCGGTCTGGCATTCCTTATAGAGCTAAGCTTTCTTAAAGGCAGGGAAAAATTAAAAGGATATGATATCTTAACACTGGTAGATTATGATAAAGAAGAATAAGTTCTAATCTCTTGGCAGTATAATTAAAAAATAGAAAAGTTTATAAATGATTTAACATAAATGTTACATATGGAACAAAAAAGTTACAAATTAGAGATTATAAGGGTTTTATTAAAAAAGAATAGCCATATTCGGGAGATAGCTAAAAAACTTAATATAAACCATATGATGGTAGTTAGGAAGATAAAAGAGCTTTCAAAAGAGAATGTTGTTGATTTTACGCAAGAAGGGAAAAATCAAACTTATTTTCTGAAAAAAACAGCTGAAACACAGGCATATGTTTTTATAGCTGAACAATACATTTTGATTCAAGCAATAATCAAATATCCTGGGTTAAGAGGAATTATTGAGAAAATCCAAAGAGATAAAAGAATAAAATTAGCTGTTCTTTTTGGCTCATATGCAAAAGGGCTTGCAGGAAAAGACAGTGATATTGATATTTTTATTGAAACTAAAAATACAAACCTGAAAAAGGAACTTGCTCTTATTGACTCAAAATTAAGCATTAAAATAGGAATGTATAACAAGGAAACTAACCTGATTAAGGAAATAGATAAAGATCATGTTATAATAAAAGGGATTGAATATTATTATGAAAAAAATCAGTTTTTTGGCTAAACTCTTTGATGAAGGAAAGCTACAACTTGTGAATCCAAGCGAAGAAATTAAGGATTCATATATCAAGAAATCAGAAAGCAATCTTATTTCTGCAAAAATTCTCCTGGAAAACAATAAGTTAGAAGAATCTGTTTCTTTAGTTTATTATAGCATGTATCATATTCTAACTGCATTGCTCTTTAAAGTTGGAATAAAGTGTGAAAATCATTCTGCTTCAATTATTTTGCTTAAAGAATTGTTTTCTATTGATAATTCAGGTATATTTTTTGCAAAAGAAGAAAGAGTAGATAAACAGTATTATACTGACTTCAATATAACTAAGCAGGAAATTCTTGAAGCAATCAGAATAGCAGAAAATTTCAATAAAAGATTGCTGGATTTTATTTCCAAATTAGATAATCAAAAAATAAAAGAATACAGAGAAAAATTTAAAATATTAAATTGGAAAAAATAAAATAAAACCTTATTCTCCATTAAGCCCAGGAATTTCCTTTAGAATTTCTTTAAAGCATTCAAATTATTATAACTCATACATAACGTTTACTTCTGGTTTTTTATATAATATAAGTCTATATTTATAAATTATCCCTTGGCGATAAACCTTTGTAATATTGCTTTTTTCCTTTTATAGAATAAATCTTCCTTTCCTATGCATTTAAAAATCCTTTTTATCTCAAGGATTTGCTTCTTGGAAAGAATTTTCTCCACATCTGTCTGCCCATTTCCTGCCTTTATAATAATGGGGCAATCAAGAAGGGTATCATGCTCAATAATTTTAATTCTGCTGTTAATCAGCCTTATGGCCCAAAATGGATATATTTTGCATACATTTGGCCTCAGGCTGTAAACATCACATCTTCCGTTATCATTCAGGAAGATGCATCTGCCGTCATTTTTTGTTTTCAGCCTTAAAATCCTGCTATCATCATCCAATTGGGATAATCTTAATGCCCCTTCAAGTGAAGGATCGCAATTTTTTAAGGCATTAACTGTTTTCTTTTTAAGAGGTGTGTAATCTAGGAAATAGTCATAATTTTTCTTTATTATTTTTTTTATGTTTCTTGCATCAGTTATACCAACAAAAGTAAATCCTAGATTATTCTTAAAAATACAGCAATGCGGATCTTTACTACATCTTTTGCACTTATTCCTAAAATCCATCTGCAGAAAATAAAGATGCTGACTTAATAAAGTTAACGTGTTTTGCTAGTTTACTCCTGCATTAATAAAGTTTAAAAACAAGCTAAGATATACAATTGAAAGGTTTGATACTAAGAGAAAAGAGTTTTATATGAGGAAATAATTACAATCTAAAATGGGCAAAAAAATACGCATGTTTCCATTCCTTTTTAGAACTGGGAAATTCAAAGACGGTAACGAAGTGATGAGACTTATTAAAGACGGAAAAGTCAAGGTAGATGACAGAGTCATAATAAATCCTATATTTGAATTTCGGCCAAACACCAAATCTGTATATATCAATGGTAAAAAGATTGAAGGACAGAAAGAGGAATTATATTTCATATTCAACAAGCCCCAAGGAGTGATATGCCAAAAGAATGACCCAAAGGGCAGGCCTAGCATCTGGGACTGGCTGAAGTCTCATTCAGACCTTAAAGAAGAAGAAATAAATTCTCTTGTCAGTGTTGGTAGGATTGACATAAATACAGAAGGACTTCTTATATTGACAAATGACAGCAGTCTTGTCAATCAGGTGCTTCAGCCAAAGAATCATATTGAAAAGGAATATTATGCTATAGTAAAAGATTTTCTGTCTGATAAAGCAGTTTCACAGTTAGAGGAAGGAATTGACATAATTGTAGGATATAAAGGCAAAAAGAAAAAAATTCATGCCCTCCCAGCGAAAGTAAGGATTTTGTCAAGGAATCAAAGCAAAAGCGAAATCATGCTTGAAATCTGCGAGGGAAAAAGAAGGCAGGTAAGAGAGATGCTTAATGCTGTCGGAAATCCTGTAACATTCCTGAGAAGAGAAAGGATTGGAAAAATTCTGCTGGAAGATTTGAAAGTTGGAAAGATAAAAAACATATCAAAAGAAGAAATTCAGAATCTTTTGTTTAAATAATCACAAAATTCTCAAGAATGTTGTATATAACTATTGTAGCCTTATCTGTTTTCTCCCAGGTAAAGTTAGGAATGAACAAGTTTCTTCTGGTCGATAAAACTAGACTAACAAAAGAATTTAAAGCTTTTAGCACATATTGGGATGAGCCAAGGTTTTTTATTGTAAATCAATTTACGCCAATATGCCAAAGAAGAATAAGAAACAAAAACCGACTTAGTTTGCTGGCTTGACTGGTTCTGCAAGGTATTTTACTCTTGCTTCATAGAAGCGCTTCTTGCCGTCTTCGACAATTGCTTCTATCAGCTTTGCACTGTCAGCTGATTCCTTCCTCAATCTTGCAATCTCTTCTGTAGATTCAGTCTGGAATGCAACTATTGCGTCGACTAGTTTCTGTACTGAAGGTGCATTGAATGTTGAGCCATATCCTGCTTCCAAAGCTGCCTTGTCAAGCTCTCTTTCCATTGAAGCTATGTCTTCCAGACCTTTGTTCATGCCCTCTTTCATTGCCTCAACAGTTTGTGTTGTCTCATGCAATCCATAAGAAGCTGTATAAACAGCATCCATTACAGTAAATACATGTTCATTTGTTGTGAAAAATGATATAGCTTTCCTGTAAACCTGGTCTTTTAGCTGGTGTGTTTGGCTCAATCTTCCGACAAGCACTTCGCCAACGTTATAGCCATTCTTTAAGTTTTCAGTTATATCCTTGATAAGCTGATACTTCCTATCTTCATCTACAATAGCCCTGTCAGCCACGTCTCTTTCAAGCTGTAATCTTGACTGATCCTGGTCTGATACACCCTTTGCCATTGCATCATCAAATGCTGCCTTTGCAGAATTGAATTTTTCTTTTGTAGTATTGAGATTCTTTTCCTGTGCTTCCATGACCTTGTATGCCAGTGTTTCTGCATCCTTAAGTGCAAACCTGAAATCCATATAACCATCCATTATTATCTTTTCTTTGTCAAGTTGTTCCTTCGTATCCCATGTGACATCGTTATAAAGGTCTCTTATCTTCTCGAACCTTTTGTGAGGAGTCCCTCTTGTAAACTTCATCAACCACTGCTGTGTTCTTTCTCCTGCAGAAATTTTTCCGTCTGCTAGCTGTTCAACTAACTTCTTGGAGTCGTCTCTTATAGAATTAAACATACCTGTGATTTTTTTATATCTCTGCGAAACATTCATGTCTTCGACATTGTCTCTTACCATCTGGCTGAATGTGCTTATGTACTGCAATGTTTCAGCAATAGCCAGCACTTCAGGCTGAGAAACAGTCACTACATCCTGCAATAATGTTGCTAATTGGCTTTCCTCTCCTTTCTGGAGCTGAATTCCAAGTTGGTCTAATACCCTAACTGCCTTTTGTAAATAACCTTTTGTTAATGTTTCTAGATTGTTTTTCATAATAGTTTTAAGAAATATTGCTCTGTTTATAAATGTTATGTTTTTGTATCTATTAAGCAATAGTATCAAATACAAACATTTAAAAATAAACCTACAATACCACCTATTATTATGGTTGACAAAGGAATTGTTAAATTACCTATAGATAAAGATGGCAAAGTTGATATTTCATCATTCTTAAAAGCTAAAAGGCATGCTGTCGAGATAGCGTCTGATGATGAAGAAGTCAAAAGGTTGTTTAATATAGAAAATGAGAAGAAAGCATTTGCTGATGCCATGGTTGAAGCAGCAGAGGCAAGAAATGATAGTTCTATTACTCAAGAAGTTGCAACAAAGGCAACAGAAAGAGTATATGACAAGTTCTTTGTATTTGACAAGCCTCCGACAGGCTTAAGGACAAGGCTAATGAATCTATATCTTAATAGGGTAAATGCAGTCTATAAACCAGCCATAGTAACCGTAGCTACAATAGCGATAGTTACAGGCAGTGTTTTAACTGTAAATTATACAATGCACAATGCGCATGAGGCAAAACTTGCAAAACAGGAAATTACTGTAGAAAGGACAATTGATGATTTATTCCAGTCTATGATGAACCTAAAAAATCAGATGAAAGAAATTTCAACTTATGTTTCTGAAAAAACACCAGTAGATTCTTCTGACCTTGATAATATAATTACTCTTGCTGAAGGCCAGCTTAGAAGCACTGACCTTTTCTTCGCTCAGTATAAACCTACAGAAGAACAGGTCACAAGAGAAAATTATATTGAAGCAGGAAAGACAGCAGATACCATTAAAGGTATATTGGCTCAGGTTGGCCAGCAGTTAAGCAAAGGAAAGGATATGATTGCAGTCAATGATGGCTTAATTGTTGTAAAGCAAAGTCTTGATTCTCTTATTGGCGAAGTGAGAAGCGCAAAGCCAGTGGATGTATTGATGGACAAAGCAAATACTGCCTATCAGTCAGGTATATCTACAGTAGAGCATAGGCAGTTGAAAGAAGCACAAGGATACAGGCAAGAACTTGAAAAGATTAAGACAAATGTACATCAGTTTGCACCAATGCCTGCAGAGCTTGACAAAGCATACCAAGCTATAATGAATATTGTCCAACACGAACCAACAAAACAATGGGCAGAAAAGATGTATTTAGAAGGAAATACATATGTCAAAAATGTTGATATTCCTAATTTAGAACAAATAACTCAAGATTTATCAGATAAAGCAGCTATATTGGCACAAGAATATGAAATATTTATAGTAAAGAATCCAAATCGGGATATAAGAACTGTTTGGGATATTGAGTGGTATGAAACTGAGAGGGGCAGGGAAAAAGTAACAAGAGTTGACTTCTTTGCTAGAGCCCAAGCTACAAAAAATGGAAATATAATCCCGCTCACATTTTATGATGTAGCAGAAGATAAGACTGTAACAGTAGAAACATTTGGAGTTAGGATTTCAGGCGATGAGCTGGGAGGGGTTTCTGATGAAACAATGATGGATGAGTTTAAGGTCTTTGTAGGCTTAGGAGAATACCAGAAAACTCCTTTGATAGTAAAAGAAAGAGGGTATCCTGATGAAGAGGTAAGATACACTTCTTCAAGCACAAATAAAGTGCTGCCATTTTCAGATAAGACTTCAAAGGTACCAAATAATTGATTAAAATAATATTTATAATCATATTAAAAACAAAAAAGGAATAAAACATGGCTAAAAGCGGAAGATCAGTAAAAAGCGAAATTGAAAGCATTGCTAATAATTTGTATAGTGAGTATTCTGCAGTCAATAGTAAAGTAGAGCAGTATGAATGCAGCATAAAGAAAGTGTCTTCTGAAAGAGAGGATATTCTATTGAGGCTAGCTAAGACTTATCTTTCTGAGCTTGATGCTGATAATATCCAAAGGACATTAAAGGAAGTTCAGGCTGAAGTCCAGAGCATATTCAAGCAAAAACAGCAGAGAAGAACTGAGCTTACTTCAATTATGGAAGAGTCAGAGGAGAAAAGAGAAACTCTTCAGAAAAAAGTCAACAGCCTTATTGAAAAGTTAAATGACAAAGTTGCAAGAAGAGATGAACTTTCAGCAAAAGCAGGAGCAGAATTGAAAAGGGATCCTACTTACAAGCCATTAACACAGAGAGCTAATTCTTTAAGGTCAGACTTAGAGAAAGATGAAAAAATCTTAAAGTCAACTACTGCAGACTTTGCACAGAAAAGAAAAGCTATTGAAAGCAATAATTTCTCTAAGTATTTATTGAATAGTAAGTATGATCCAGAACATCAAAGATTCTTTGATGGATGGATTGCAAAAGCTGTTGCATGCAATAACGACAATAAGCAACCCATTGGTTTTGTAGAAGTGAAGAAAGCTTATGATTATCTTAAAAGAATGCCAGAGCTTATGAAAAAAAACTATGAAGAAAGGGTTTCACAGCTTGAGGCGCTTGAAGTAAAAATTAACAAGGCAGAAAAAGCTGCATCTGATGCGGTTGGCTTGACCAAAATATTTGGAGAGATAGATGCATTAATTGCAGAGAAGAAGAAAACAGAGTCACAGGTTGATTCTGAAGTGCAGACTTATGGAAGATATGCAGCAGAAAAGAAATCAATGGAAAATACTAAAGGCCAATATCATTCAGCGGCAGTGCAAAAACTAAAAACATTCCTTAAGAGCCAGCAGATTACTGATCTTAAGGCAAGAGCAAGGGCAACACCATGCACTGAAGATGACAGTCTTGTTAACAGAATTGAAGAAATAGATAGGGAAGTAAGAAAACTCAAAGACGGGTCTAAGACAACAAGGGCAAAAGCAGAAGACATGTCTGATTTGTATAATGGAATAAGAAGAATATTAAACAAGTTTGACAACAATGGTTATGCCTCTTCAAGATCATATTTTAGCCCAGGACTTGACATGGATTCATATCTTTCAGGATACATATGTGGCAAATACTCTGAAAGAGTTGTCTGGAATCACATAGAAAGCAGACATCATATAAAGCCAGTAGAGTCTTATTCATCATATTCAGGCTCAAGCTATGGCGGACCAAGCAGTTCAAGCTCACCGTCTTCTTCACATAGAAGCGGCGGAGGATTTGGTGGAGGCTCAGGATTTGGCGGCGGAGGATTTGGCGGCGGAGCTAGAATAGGCGGCAGAGGATTCTAAGAACTATTTTTTATTTTATTGAAAATTTTATCTATAACTCTAACTCCAAACTTAATTGAAAAAATAAAACAAAAAAATTAGCTTTCTGTCGCAGACTTTCTTACAATCCAGCTTCTTTTTTCAGGATTTCTGCCTTGTCTGTTTTCTCCCATGTAAAGTCAGGGTCGCTTCTTCCAAAATGGCCATAGCAAGCTGTTTTCCTGTAGATTGGCCTTCTTAAGTCAAGGTTTTTTATTATGTTTGCCGGCTTGAAGCTGAAGTGCTTTCTCACAAGCTCTTCTATTTTTTCCTCAGGAATCTTGTTTGTCCTGAATGTATTTACCAGTATGGAAACTGGCTCTGCAACCCCAATGCTGTAGGCAACCTGTATCTCGCATTTGTCTGCAAGACCTGCTGCAACTATGTTTTTTGCAACATATCTTGCCATATAGGAAGCTGACCTGTCTACCTTGCTTGGGTCTTTTCCAGAGAAACAGCCTCCGCCATGGGAGCCATGCCCTCCGTAAGTGTCAACTATAATCTTTCTTCCTGTAACCCCTGTATCTCCCGGGGGACCGCCAATAACAAAACGCCCTGTTGAATTAATGTGGTATTTTGTTTCTTTTGTTAAATATTTTCCACAGACAGGTTTTATAACCTCTTGAAGAATATCTTTTCTTATTTTTTCTTCACTAACATCTGGGTCATGCTGTGCAGCTATGACAACTGTTGTAACATTGGCAGGAAATCCATTTTTATATTCTACAGTAACCTGTGATTTTCCATCAGGCCTTAAGTATGGCAAAATCTTTTTTTTTCTTACCTCTGCAAGCCTCAGGCAGAGTTTATGAGCTAACACAATTGGCAGGGGCATAAGCTCTTTTGTCTCGTTGGTTGCATATCCAAACATCATTCCCTGGTCGCCTGCACCCTGCTCATGCTTTTCAGTTGCTGTAACACCCTGGGATATATCTGGGCTTTGCTTATGAATTGAGCTAAGAACTCCGACATCATTATAATTAAAGCCATATTCAGGCTTTGTATAGCCAATTTTTTTTATTGTGTCTCTCACAATTTTTTGGGTATCCACATAAGTGTTTGTTGTTACCTCTCCTGCTACAATGACAAGCCCTGTTGTTACAAGTGTTTCAACAGCAACCCTTCCATTTGGGTCTTTGCTGTAAACTGCATCCAGGAATGCATCTGATATCTGGTCGCATATTTTGTCCGGATGCCCTTCTGTTACACTCTCTGATGTGAATAAATAGTTTTTATCACTCATTGTTTATCTCCCTCCCTTAATTAAAACTAAGAAAAAGCTTAATTAATCCCTATAAAAACCTTCTTGATAATAATATTCCAAAGAGAATAATTTTAATGTTATTTATTATAAGAATGTAATGTATTAATGTATTAAAGGAGTAGTGCCAAAAAGAGAGATTATTCAACATTTTTTATGATAAAATCATCAAGAACGCTTCCAGCAACCTCAAGCTCGCTGCCGGCAAGCCCATAATCACCATAATTTGCCAAGATCCTGCATGCCATTGTTGTATCATATACTGAATAACCTGCTACTAGCAAAGCAACATTACTGCCAGTATCAAATAGCTTAATCTTTGCCTTTCCCGGCTCAAAATCCTGGTCGCATTTTGCAGGATAATCCATTATCTCTGCTGCTACTGTGTTAACGCAAGGTCCTCCAACTATAATGATATTCTGCTCTTTTATATTGTCTATTTCAGTATCCAATACAATTACCCCTGATTCAAAAGGTGGTCCAAGGCTTGTTGCTATATTAATAGCCCCTATCATATCACCTGTCTTGGCATTTTCCCCAACAATTATTATTGAATTTAATATATCTTTGCTCACAAATGGCTTTGGGTAATTTGTTAGGTCAAGATTTTTTATTGCTAGTGCTGAAACTGTAAAAATCATTATTGCAATAATATAAAAGAAAATTATATTTTTAGTTTTTTTCCCTATCACCATTTTCTATTAATGTATGAAGTAGAATATTTAAATGTTTCTAATATCGCGTGGCTGCGTTGAAAAAGTCCTGAAAAACAATAAATTATATTGTAGGCGATAGCCCTACAATATACTTCTGCTCTTTGAGTTGTTATCTTAAGAGAGCTGACGCTGGGTCCAAACCTCCTTTTGAAGGATGAAAAAACAGATTCTGACATTTCCCTCCTTCCATAAGTTCTTTTATTGTAGGATTGTGTTGCTCTTTTCCTTGCTGTTTTTCTATAATACGGACTTTTTCCATAATTTCTCTGAGGAATACATGTAACTATTCCTCGTGAATGGCAGAATTTATGCAACCAATTTGCATCATAAGCCTTATCTGCTACTAACTTATTTGGTTTTGTGGGTAACCTCTTGATAAGATACTTCGCATCCTTAATGTCATGTGCTCTCTTAGCCCTTAGCCTTAGTGCCATTATCTTCTTTCTTTTTGTGCCAACAGCCATGCTTAGCTTCAAAGGTATTTCTACAGGATATGGCTTGTCAATTCTCCTGTAGTAGTATGGGCTTGGCAGTGGTCTGGACATGCCTGTGCCGTCAATAGAGGCAATATACACATTAAAGCTGGCTGTTAGCTTAAGAAGATTCTGCCATAGAACAAGAGGAATCCTCTGAGCCATTTTGGCAAGAGCAGAATATGTTGGAACATTAAACCCCAACAATCTAAGTAATCTACTTACCCGACGATAACCAAGTCTGCATTCCTGTTTTACAAGCAAGGCAACAGCATGCTGCCAGAACTCATATTTCTTTGGTCCAAAATGATGAAGCCATCTTGGACATCCTAAGCGTTTTAGCAAACGCTTAACTTTATTAATCAGTTTTGTTTTCTTTTCCATGGTGGAAGTACC
>PCYE01000023.1:0-10696 GCA_002762865.1 Candidatus Woesearchaeota archaeon CG10_big_fil_rev_8_21_14_0_10_33_12
GCTATGGAAAAAATTATAGAGGATAGGGAAAAATTTAAGGAGCATGATAAAATATTTAGCACATTTGCTCCTAAACCAGAGACTAACATAAGAAAAAATCTTAATGAAAAACCTAATATAAGCAAACCTAAACCAAAAGAGATAAAGCCAACCAATAAGAAGGTTAAGAATATCAAGGCTAAAAAAGGAAGCGAATCAAAAGATGTTTTTGATGAGCTGTCAAAAGTTGCAACTGCTGAACTTAAAAAATACAATAAGGGGAATAAGAAAAAAAATTAATTGCTGGATAATTAAAGGAACATGTTTTTAATTCTCCTTTCATAATCAATGCATATGTTTTTGTAAAATGAAATCAAAAAAAGGGGTGATTAGTGTACAGTTTAATTGGGTATTTATCTTAATAGCAGGAGTTCTAATTCTCTTATTTTTTGGTTCATTGGTCCTTAAAATGAGAAGTGCTTCTGACGTATCAATTGCTGAAACTATCATGACAAATATGCAGACAATTATAACTGGTGCAGAGGTTAGCGTCAGGACTATCAACCCTATTGAAATTCCTAATACAGAAATTAAGTTTAGCTGTAATTCAATGTCTGTTGGCACGTTATCCACAACCATAACAAAAAACAAGATTGTTTTTTCACCAACTGTCATAAAAGGAAGGAAACTGTTCGCATGGGCTCTTGACTGGAACTCTCCATATCATGTTACCAATTTTCTCTATCTTACAACTCCTAATATAAAATATGTTTTTGTCAATCCAACAGGGGATTATGCTACTGGGTTATATGATTTGCTGCCTGATGAGATAAATAAGATGATAGTAGATGATATTTCTGGAATAACAAACACTGGCAATTATTTTAGATTGATATTTTTTAATGATCCACCAGAAGTTCCATCTGCCCTTATCAGGGTTCCTAATAATGATGTTAGTGCAATAAATGTAGACATTAACTTTAATAAAATAACATTTTATAAAAAAAATGGCAACATATTTGATTCAGTAGGCGTTTCAACCTACTTAGGAGAGCCCATGCTTTTGGGTGCTTTATTCAGCCAGGATATAGATGATTACAACTGCAACCTTAAGAAAGCATTTAACAAGCTAAATATAGTTACCCAGATTTATAAAAAGAGAACTGAGGTTCTTGCTGAAAGTGGCTGTTCATCCTATTATGATCAAGGGCCTTTCTCATCCATAATAATATACTCAGAAGAGGATAATATAAACATTAATGAAATCAATAGAAACATTGAAACAATAAAAAAGTATAATAAAATTCTGCAATCAGAATCATGCCCAACATTATATTAAAATGAAAAATAAAAAATCACAGATAAAGATGTTTGAAACTATTGCTGTTTTGATAATCTTTTTTGTGTTAATTGGTTTTGGCCTTGTATTTTACAGCAGAATACAAGGGCCGCAATTTCAGGAAAAGCAGGAAGAGAATTTTGAATTGAAAGCTATTCAGACAGCACAGATTGTCTCTTTTTTGCCAGAGATTCAATGTTCGTCTGATGGCATTATTACTAATGACTGCTTTGACATACTTAAGATTGATGCCCTTAATTATGTAAATACAGGAGAGATTAGAGATGAGTATTACTTTGACACTTTTGGTTATAGTAACATTAGTATTAATCAAATTTACCCGCCTGGTGTTAACTGGGAAATTTATAAAAGACCGCTTACCAATAGCAAATCAAAATCATCTATTCAGGTTCCTATCTCACTCTACAATGCTAGTTCACGAGAGTATAATTTTGGTGTTTTAAATGTTGATGTTTACAGATAAAATGAAAAAAAACAAGAAATCACAGGCAGAGATAGTTGGCCTTGTTATTATAGTTCTGCTTATTACCATAGGATTTTTGTTTGTTGTGAAATTTGTTATTATGAAAGAAGAACCTGACACTAAGAAGAGTTTTGTTTATTCTGAACTTGCTTCCAATACCCTAAATGTTTTGTTAAAGACAACAACAGATTGTGAAGGGAGTGATGTCACAGAGTTGTTCCAGGATTGTGCTGCCCTGCATCCTAGGATTTTTTGTGGTGGAGTTAACTCCTGCGATAAGGTTAATGAGGTTGTTGAATATATCTTAAATAAGAGCCTAAAAAAGTGGAACAAGCAATATGAATTTAATGCTTATATCCCCGGTTCTGATGAGCCAATTTCATATTATAATAATAACTGTGACGAGAATTTAGACAAGGAATCAAGTACATATTATATCTTAATATTTGAAGGAAGGACATTGCATGTAACACTTGATATCTGCGGTTAGTAAAATGTTATTAGCAGATTATCGATAATTTTAAATACTAGTTAACCCAAAATAGTTTTATATTGGTTTTTTGTTTTAAAACAAACAAATGAGGTGAAATAAATGAAATCTAAAAGAGGCCAAGGCCTTCCAATGAACACCATTGTTATTGCGGCTATTGTCTTAATAGTTATGGTAGTACTAATAATGATTTTCAGTGGCAGCATGGGAACCTGGTTAACTAGCCTTAAAAATGAAACAGAAGGAAAGACTTGTGAAAGTTATCGTGGTACCGGTACCGATGCTGCGAGTATTGGTCATTGGGTAAATGGTCCAATGTGTACTGAAGCTGGAGAGGTTCCAGTATATAACACGCAGAATGCTGATACACATCCTGGGCAAACATGTTGCGTAAAGAAATAAGAATTAATAAATTCTTTTTTCTTTTTTTAAAATCATAAACTATTTATAGTTCTTAAGTGGCCTTTATACTAAAAAGAGGTGTAGCATGAGCTTTAGGGATATTGATGAGATTATAAAGGAGAGAAAGGATAATTTTCTTCTGCCAATGCTTCAGGCCATCCAGGCCAAGTTTGGCTATGTTTCTGAGACAAATGCACACTACTTAAGCAGAAAAACAGGAATTCCATTCTCAAAAATATATGGTGTTATAACCTTCTACGAAATGCTTTATACCGAAAAAAAAGGCAAATACATTATAAGAATATGCAACAGTCCCTCATGCTATCTTAATTGCTCATTAAATTTAATTAAATTTCTTGAATCATCACTTAAAATAAAATCAGGAGAAACAACAAAAAACAAAAAATTTTCCTTGGAGATTGTTTCATGCATCGGCTGCTGCGACAAAGCACCGGCAATGATAATTAACAATAAAGTTTACGGCAATCTTGATGAGAATAAGATTAAGAAAATAATATCTGGTTTAAAATGAAAATTATGAATAAAATAAGATAAATAAAATTAAAAATCATAAATTAAAATCCTAAATAAAATCAAAGAGGAATAAATCAATAATAAAAAACTAAAATGCAGATACTAAAAAACTCAAATTTCAGGGCACTAAGCAAAATAGCTGGAATGAAGCCAGAGGAAGTAATTGAGCTGGTAAAGAAGTCAGGGCTTAGTGGCCGCGGCGGAGCTAATTTTCCAACAGGGCTTAAGCTTGAGTTCACAAGAAGCTCCCAGGGAGAGAAATATGTTATAGCAAATGCTGATGAGGGAGAGCCAGGAACATTTAAGGACAAATTGATTCTTGAAAAGAATCCAAACAATGTGATAGAAGGAATGATAATAGCTGGCTATGCAATTGGCTCAAGCAAGGGTTATCTATACCTAAGAGGGGAATATTCTTATCTAAAAAACAAGCTTCAAAAAGTTATCAATAATGCAAAAAAAATAGCAGATAAGCTAAAGATATACTTTGATATTGAGATTATTTCAGGGGCAGGGGCTTATATTTGCGGTGATGAGACAGCTATAATTGAATCTGTTGAAGGTAAGAGAGGAAACCCAAGATTAAAGCCGCCTTTTCCAGCTAATCAGGGGCTTTTTAACAAGCCAACTTTAATCAATAATGTTGAGACCCTTGCTAACTTACCTTTAATCATTCTGGACAAAAGTTGGAACAATAGCTTTAGGCTTTTCTCATTGTCTGGAAACATCACAAAGCCAGGTGTTTATGAGCTTGAATCAGGGGCATCACTAAAAAAATTAATTAATTTAGGAAAGCCAAAAAACAAAATCAAAGCTGTTTATTTTGGATGCTCTGGAGGATGCTTGCCTTATGAAGACATAGCATTAAACAATGAAGCAGTAAAAGAAAAAGGCGCAATGCTTGGCTCATGCGCAATCATAGCTGTTGATGAAAAACATAATATTGTTGATGTTGCAACAAATATTGCAAAGTTCTTTGAATATGAAAGCTGCGGAAAATGCACGCCCTGCAGGGAAGGGACAATGAGAGTTTTAGAATTACTGGAGAAAATTTCACTAAAAAAAGCAGCAAACGAAGATTTGGAGCTGCTAGAAGAGCTTTGCAGGGTTATAAATGAAACATCTTTGTGCGGATTAGGCCAGTCATCCACTGCCCACATAACAACAGCATTAAAATATTTTAGAAAGGAGTTTACAGACAAGCTAAAATGAAAATTACAATAAACAACAAAGAGATTGAATGCCAACCCAACAAAACAATACTTGAGGTAGCAAAAGAAAATGATATTGAGATTCCAACCTTATGCTATCAGGAGGGTTTTGAAGCAAGAGCTGTATGCAGAATATGCCTGGTTGAAGTGGATAACAAGCTATTGCCTTCATGCTCAACAAAAGCAAAAGAGGGCATGGTAATAAGCACAGAATCGAAAAAAGTCCTGGAAGCAAGGAAAATAAACACAGAGCTTCTTATGTCAAAGCACATACAATCATGCTTTGTTGAGAGCAAGGAGCATGAGCTATGCAAAATAGCAAAGAATGTCGGGATAAGGCAGGCGAAGTTTGACAGCAATAAGAAGACATATATTGTTGATAAGGGAATAGCAATTGTTACAGACAATAACCAATGCATTCTCTGCGGCAGGTGTGTTCAGGCATGCCAGATGCAGAATGTCAATGCAATAGACTTTGCTTATCGCTCTTATCACACAAAAGTAACTCCTGCCTATGAAAACAAGCTGGATGATTCTGTCTGTGTTAACTGCGGCCAGTGCCTCCTGGCATGCCCTGTTAATGCTATTTATGAAAAAGATGACACTAAAGAGGTTTTAAAGGCATTGAAGAGCAAAAAACATGTTATTGTCCAGACAGCTCCTGCTGTAAGGGCATCTTTAGGAGAGGAATTTGACTTGCCTGCCGGAACCCTTGTTACTGGGAAAATGGTTTCAAGCTTAAGAAAAATTGGATTTAAAAAAATCTTTGACACTCAATTTGGAGCTGATTTAACCATAATGGAAGAGGCAGCTGAATTAATTAAAAGATTAAAAGAAAACAAAAATCTGCCAATGATTACATCATGCTGCCCTGCATGGATAAAATATATTGAGCATTTCTATCCAGAGTTTTTAAATCATGTTTCAACATGCAAGAGCCCCCATGACATGTTTGGGGCAATTGCAAAAAGCTATTATAAAGACAAATACAAAATAAACAAAAAAGACCTTGTTGTTGTAAGTGTAATGCCCTGCACTGCGAAAAAGTTTGAGATTCAAAGAAAAGAAATGAAAAAAGAGGTTGACTATGTTCTGACAACAAGGGAACTTGCAAGATTAATCAAAATTAAAAAAATAGACTTCAATAATCTGGCTGACGAGGATTTTGATGCTGCCTTAGGTTTGTCATCAGGCGCCGGGACAATCTTCGGGGCAAGCGGCGGGGTAATGGAAGCTGCCTTAAGGACAGCTTATGAAACAGCAACCGGAAAAAAGTTGGAAATGCTTGAGTTCAACCAGATAAGAGGAATGTCTGATTTTAAGGAAGGAAGCATAATAATCAATGGCAAAACAGTTAATTTTGCTGTTGTTAATGGATTGCATAATGCAAAGGAAGTTCTTGAGCAGATAAAAAACAAAGAATGCAAATATGACTTTATTGAAGTCATGGCCTGCCCAGGCGGGTGCATTGCTGGAGGAGGCCAGCCAATTCCAACTAACAAAGAGATTGTTGAGAAGAGAATGCAGGCCCTTTATATTAATGATAAGAATAATACAATAAGAAGGTCTCATGAAAACCCTGCAATAATCCAGCTTTATGAGGAATTCTTAGGCAGGCCATTAAGCAAGAAGGCTGAGAAGCTATTGCATACAAACTATATTAAAAGAGGGATTTAAAACAAAAATCTTTTATGATTTTTTGAATTTATTAAAAAATTAACTATTATTAAATGGTAAAAATAGAAAAATTTATAAATTGTATATTATTTTTATTTATATATGATAATAAATGATAGTATCAAATATAGAAAGGGTAGAGCTCCAAATATTATCAATGCTGATGATGATTCTTATGTGATTGTAGGATCAAGGAGCCATGGTCATAGAATCTCTGAAGATTCCATAGATAAATTAGTTAATTCTTTAAAAAATGTTGTTGCATTGAAGATGGAAGGTGACGAAAGGATGTATGAAGAACTACACCCCCTTTCAACTGAAGTTGTTGTAAAAACATCAGTTGGTTCGGTGCCTACATCTTATTTTCCAGAATCAGATAAAGAGGACCTTGGAAAAAAACTACTGAAATATAATGTTCCTGAAGAAATGGTTGAAATTTACATTCCTTTAGCACATATTAGATTAAATGATGGTGTTTTATATAATCCTGATGGAATTCCACTGTTACTCTTAATGAATAAAAAGAGATTCTTTTTTATTGATCCTGTAAGGGCTGAAATAAATTTTTCAAATATTTGTAACTATTGGGCCGATAATAAACTAAATAAGAAAGATTTACTACATTTCTCTTTTGATTTCGAAAAATTCCTTGGGGACATAAGGGAATATGAATTCTGGATGCCAGATTTAAAAAAATTTAGAAAGGATTATCAAGGAAAAATTGCCGTATGTTCTGGAGATTATCATACTTTTTTTGTAAAAAAAATATTAGATGGAAAGGAACCTCAAAAACCGGATTGGGTTAATCATATTGACAAAAGAAGAGAAAATCTTAACACCCCCCAAGATGCAGAAAAATTGAAGAGTATATACAGAAATTTGGAAGAAGCATTAAACCCTTAATTTTATTATACTTTTAAAGGTTTTTTATATTATAAGAAAGAATAATAAAAAGCCTGCTGGTCAGAAAGCCATTAAGCAAAAAAGCACACAAGCTATATCAAAAGAGGAACATAATCAACAGATTTTTAAATTTTCTTTTTTTAATATAATTTTATGGTCAAAGAAAAAATTCTTGTAATAGGAGGAATGGGTTTTCTTGGAAGCAGGATTGCTGATTATCTCATAGAAGGGGACTATGATGTTAGCATACTATCAAGAGGTGCAGATAAACAAAACAAAAAACTAAAATCCTATAAATGCGACATCACAGAAAAAGGGAGTATCCTGGAGAAAGCTGTTGAGGAATCTGATGTAGTTATTCATTGTTCTGGCAAAGTAAGCTATAATCCAAAAGATGCAGACCTTTTACAAAGGCTTCATGTTGGTGGAACAAGAAATATTGTTGAGCTCTGCTATGAAAAAGGAAAAAAACTAATTTACACAAGTTCTGCTGCTGTCTTGGGCATTTCAAACAATCCTTCTGGAAATGTTGAAGAGCAGTTACCAGTCATTGAAGAGATTAAAAACTTAAAATCAGCTTATTTTACAACAAAATACCTTGCAGAAAGAGGGGTTAGGGGATCAGTTTTAGATGTAATAATATTAAGGCCCGGCTCACTTATTGGTCCAGGAAAAACCTCAACAACAAAGCTCTTGGGTTTTTTAAAAAAAGGATTTGAACCTTATCTTAATGGCGGAGCAAGTTTTGTATATGTAGATGATGTAGCAAGAGCTTATGTTCAGGCATTAAAAAGAATTACCAGTCCTAACAGGAAATGGCCAGATAAAGTTGAAATATATAATCTTGGGGGCCATAATCTTGCATTTAACCAATTGATTAAAGAAATAAAGAAAGCACTAGGAATAAAGAAAATAATAAAAATCCCCAGGATTGTTAATTCTTTAGCTCCATTATTTGTTCCATCACTAATCACAAGAGAAAGTCTTAGAATAATGGATTACTGTTTTTATGTTAATTCAACTAAAGCAAGGAATGAATTGAATTATAGTTTAACACCAATTAGAGATGCATTTAAAGAAACTGCAAAGTGCTTATATTCCTAATTTAATCAAAAAGGTTATATACTCTTTTATGTTTTTTTAGCTTATGAAGAGACATAAGAAAAAATCTTCAGGCCAAAGGGAAATTGCACTTGAGAGGATTAAAACCCTTTTCAAACAGGCCAGAGATGTTTTTAAGGAAGATAAAAATCTTGCAAACAGGTATGTTGAGCTTGCAAGAAAAATAGCTATGAAATACAAGGTTAGGATTCCTTCTGACATGCAAAAGCAATTCTGCAGGCACTGCTACAAATTCTTAATGCCAAATGTCAACTGCAGGATAAGATTGAAAGACGGCAAAGTAGTGTATTACTGCCTTGAATGCAAGCATTTTATGAGATTTCCCTATACAAAAGAGAAAAAAGCAAAGAAATAAGCACTATTTCTATATATTTTACTACCTATATGTAACAACGAAATAGAAAGATTTATATAATAGTTATACTTACTACCCAATAGTAAATGTGAGGTGATTAAATGGATGATTTATCAAAAATTGTGAAAGAAAGCAAGGCAAGAGTAAGTTATGATCCTAACCTAGAATATGTAAAAGAACAATCTAAATATGTGGAGGTAAAAAATGACCACAATAAAACATGATAACAAGGAAATATCTTTTGGAATGTGGGACACATTCAATCTAAATGAGATAGTAGAGGAATTCAACAAAAAGCATAATCTTAAACTGAGGTTAGTTAGTTAATTCAATTGGACTTAAGCTAAAATGCAAGAAAACATATACAAAAAGATTAAAAAAAGTATATATAAAGTAGCTGGGATAGGACTTGCTTCTATTTTTTTGACTAATGGAGCTTTTGCACAAAAAGGAACAATTGATGACACAGTTAATACTATTGAATCTTCTAAACCTGGCATTAGTGATGCAATAAAAGAAGAACAAAAATCCCTTGAAGATATCAGCAATGAAATAAACAAAGATTTTCATGAAAACCTGGCCAATTATATTGAAATAGGAGGAAAACCAGCTTATAAAGAAACAATAGAAGGGAAGGAATATTATTTTGTTGAAAATTTAGATTATGCATTATTGAAAATTAAATTCAAGAGCAATACTTCACTTAATTATGTAGCAATTGTAAACTATGCAATAGAACAAGGTTTCAAAGAGGCAGTATCTGCAATGGATTATAGCCATGAGGAAGCAGATTTTCTTCACAAATCCATAGAAAAAGATGGAAAAGATATATATGCTTATATCAAAACAAATGTAAAGAATATAAAATCATCTATAAAATGAAAGGAGGAATAAAAATGCAAGAAAACTATTTATCAAAAAAACAACAAGATGAAATTCTACCAACAGGAAGATTAGCAGACAAAAAAGAATATTATGTCTTACATAACGGAATTATTGTATCTGAAAACCCATTCAACAAAAACAATAAAGATGCCTCCAACAATATTTATGAAAGAAATCTCTTCATATCTGAAATTAGGGGAAGATAACATTAAAAACCATAAATTATTTATTTTAATTTTATTTTTACAAGACTTACTGACAATTTAAGACAAAATGATACACATCAGAAGCAATAGTAAAGAGCAGATGTCAAATATAGCTGTACTGGCAGATATAGTTAAGAATATGAAAGTTCCAGAGGGCCTATTAACACATGTTCTTGAGACCTACAAAGATAAATATAACAAAGCTTATCACTATGATGTCTGCGAATTTCTTGCAGAGGCAATTGAGGTTTCAGACAGAGGAGGTTGTTATCTATTAGATATAAATAAAACCCTCAGGAATGATAATATATTCTCAAAAATAGTCAGTTACGAGTCTCTTAGTCTGGTAAATTTTGGCTTAGTAGGACGATTTAAAGATAACAGAAATGCTGAAATAGCTAAAAATTATTCCTCTCTTCTTACCTCCTTTTGCAAAAAGCAGAGCAAGCTAATATCTGAAAAAGAGGATGACATTGTTTTTGGCAATGCTTATAAAATTTATTTAAAGATGCCTCAAAATGAAAACAAGTCCATTAAAGAGGAATATGATAACAGCTTGGATCTGTTGAGATATCATGTAAATCAAATCAAGGACATCTATGATAATCTTACAAAGAAACATGAATTTATTTTAAATAATATCTCTCACCTCACAAGGATATTGGTAAGATATTTTGAAAAAATGGAAAACACAGAAAAATTAATAGACAGCGCCTATGAACCTTATTCTGATGTTTCAAGGTCAGAGGATTTTGTTTTGGATGAACTAAATATGTTGAACAAGTACTTAAACAGCACAAACAATATTAATCATATAAAACTAAAGGATTTGATTATAAAAATACAGGAACAAGCAGAATGCCTTGAGCTAGATTCTAACAATATAAATCAAGCAATTAAAAAAATCCTAGTAACCAAGCTGACAGGCCAGCTAAAAAACAGATTAGAAAACCTTTTATAATGAACTTCTTTTGTTTTTGTTATGGATTATGATTTAGAGCTTGAAAGGATTGTTGGTAGGATTAACAAGGAAAAGGCCAACCTAGTTTGTATTCAGCTGCCGGATGGCCTCAAGCCAGAAGCAAAGCTTATACAGAATGAAATAGAGA
>PCYE01000023.1:10732-20784 GCA_002762865.1 Candidatus Woesearchaeota archaeon CG10_big_fil_rev_8_21_14_0_10_33_12
CAGCCCCTGGCAATAACAATATCTTTTTATATTAGTTACTTCTATAAAAAAATATGCAACTATTAAACTATTCCTTGATATCCTTAATATCTTTTTCAGGACTTTTGATTGGTATAATTCTTGCATTTGCAGCTAAAGAAGAATTAGAGAACGGAAAAAAATATTTCCTTCTATTGCAGAAACTTACATTACTGCTGATTCTTATTTTTATGCTTAATTTTTTTAACATAAACCTTTATTTGAGAATAATAACATATATTTTATTTATTTTTTTAATGGCAATAAATATCAAAAGCCAGGCAATCTATCCAGCTCTTGCAGTTGTGTTTTTCATAAGTTCAAAAGATATAAATTTGTTTATAATAAACTCAATACTAATCTTTTTTTACGGCTTTCCAACAGGCTCGCTGTTTGCAAAAAAACTAATCAAAATGAGAAAATTATTTATCTTAAAAAATATTTTTTTAAGTTATTTCTGGTTTGTTGTTATTACGATTATCTTAAAGCTAATTTTTTAAAAATTCTTCATTAACCAAAAATTGATACCCAATCCCCAACATAATGGGTTATAACAACCACTATTATAGCAATAATCAAATGCTCCAGAACCACCTTGTAAGGTGTTAGATTTTGCTGTTTAGCAAGATACAAACTAAATAGTATTATCAGGGAAAAGCCCCATATCAAACTGGCAATTATTGCAGCAGAGAGCGATAATAACAAAAACGGAATAATAAATGTCAATGCAAAAACAAACTTAGACAGAAATGTACTGATTGTTGACTCCCAGATTTCCCTTGTGGAATGTTTAATCTCAGATTCTTCAGAAATGTGAATGCCCAATGCATCTGAAAGAGCATCTGCTATTGCTATTATAAGGATTCCACCAATAACAACAAGTGTTGAATGTGTGCTGGAATGCAGTCCTGCAATCACACCTAAAGTAGTGATAATCCCGGATGTTAGTCCAAAACTAAAACCTTTTATTATTGAAATTTTTATTACACAACCTTAATCAACAAGTCATTTAAATACTTTTTGGCATTATTCCATTCACATGGTTTTAGAAAAGACTTTCAAGCCATAACTCGATGCTGTAAAGCAGGGATATTATTTTTTGAGGAAAACTAAGCTTGGCAAGAGTTATTGAAAAATATCTTCTTGTTTCATATTTCTTATTGTTATCATCCTCATAGTTTACTATTATTTTAAAGTCATTTCCACCCTCATGCAGCGTCCTTGAGTTAAGATCTATATTAAATATACTATTACTATCAAGGCTGGTTAGAGACCATTTTTCAGAGAAATCATTTTGCAGCAGAATTATCTCAACATTTTTTGGAATAGAATAAGATAACTTATTCAAAATAAAGCTTATTGAGCAATTCTTATTAAATGAAATTTCTATTGGATAAGTAAGATTAGTTATTCCTACATCCGGGTAATCTAAGGTGTTATAATCCAAATAAGATATTTTTGACAGTCTATCACTTTTTGCTATTACAATTGTTTCTTTTTTTCCCATTCCCTTAGGCTTTGTTAAAAAATCAATATTTTTTTCCTGTGATATCCCCAGGTCAAGGATTTTACAATCATTTTCCAAACAGACCCTTATATCATTAAGAAATATGTTGCCTGTATTCTTAATAGAGCAATTAACTAGTACAGTTTCATCAATATAATAATTATCTTTATCTGGATTGCATTTTAAATCAATTTCAGTTGAGTAAGTCTTTAGCTTTTCTTCTGCCTTAGCTTCAAGAATTTCATCAATCTCCTGTTTTGTCAAGATTAGATCACCAAATTTTGATTCAACGCTTGATGTTGAGGAAATATCACTTAATTCATAAACAGTTACGGGCAAGGTATAGATGTAATTTCTTTTTAGGTCTTCTGTTAACCTTACCACCCAGTAAACTTTCTTTATTTCTTTTGGTTTAAGCAGAATATTTTTTTTATTATCAATAACATCCAGCTCAACAGGTGCTGAAAGGCGCAAAGTTACAGGCACATAGTAACTGTTTAAATTACTAATAGTTGTTTCTACAAGATTATAAGAGCCAAAACCTATGCTGTTTTTAAGAGCATCAGCTTTAATACTAATAAGGGGGCTTTTTATCCCATCTGTTTTTTTTAATGCTGCACTTATATCAAGTTTTTCTGGACTGACATCAAACTTGCTTCCTTTCCACTCATAGCTTGTAGATGTGTTTCCTGAATCTGCTGATGTTTTTAGTTTTATATGAGACGGATTAACAAACCCAAATTCGCCATATGTTGGATCAAATGGAACCCATCCATAATCTGGGAAATAAACCTCTGCCCATGCATGGTTTCCAAAGCCCTCTAACCCAGGAATGTTAGAATAGGCAACACCTGAAACATATCTTGCAGGAATGCCCAAGGCACGGCATAATGCAATAAACAAGGATGAGAATTCATCGCATGTTCCAATCCTTTTTTTCAAAACCCATGATGCTTTTTCAGTTGAGGTTCCATATTTAATATTATACTCAATATTTTTGCTTACCCATTCCGCAATATTATGGATTATTACATAAAGGTCATCCTCACCTTCTGCAATGTCTGATGCAATCCTTATTATATCATCATTCAAATCAATATTTTCTGTCGGTTTTGTGTATTTTATATATTCTTCATCCAGATTTTCTAATGGGAATCCTACTTTTTTTGTTATTTCTTTAAGCTTGTTTTCTGTTTCAACATCTGAATTTAATAAAAAATAAAGCTCTTTTTCATCTGGCTGTTCCCATTTGAATTCAATTATATCATCTTTTTTAAGGGAATCAGGATTAGTTTCCAGTCTGATTAATCTTTGCTGAAAATCATCTTCTGGGAAAAAAGAAAGTCTTGCCTTGACATAATCAACATAATAATCAGAGCTTTCTGGAATAATTTCCATTCCTGATGAAATATTAAGCTCAATAAGCAATTTCTCGCTGTTGTAGAGCCAGGAATCATCTGCCAAACAAATAGGAGTTAGGACTAGCAAAGCAAATAAAACTAAAATAACCTCTTTTTTCATAATTTTTTAGATATTATCTTTGTTTTAATAATTTTCTCTTTTTAACTAATTATTAATAGAAATATAAAACGCCGAGGGGGGGACTTTCACCAGCTTTTACAACTTTGGCTTTAATCTAAAGCTCACATTTCTTGCGAGCGTTAGCGAGCGAGTTCGGCTTTATGCCGGACCTGCGTGCCAGCTTAGTAAGAAGCTGTTTTGAACCCCCGTGCCCCGAAGGACAAAGGATTAGCAATCCTTCGCAATGGCCAGGCTATGCGACCTCGGCATGAAACAGAGTTTTCTCTTTTTCTTTATAAACCTTATTAATTTTTATTTTTATAAACATAAAGGGTTTGATTAAATACTTAAATTCACTTTTTAGTAATTACAAACTTTTATATAATAGGAGACTAATTAATTGGAATAATGCCAAAAAAAGCCCAAGCTTCAGCAGAATACATTCTTGTATCATCATTAATACTCCTTATAATCCTGCCAACTATATATATCTTTTACAGTTATTCTAACAAGTCAAGCGAGGAAATAAGGCAAAGCCAGGTTAACAAAGTTGGAACAGACATAGTTGATGCTGCAGAGCAAGTCTATTACCTTGGAGAGCCCTCCAAAACAACCCTTGATGCAATAATGCCAGACGGTGTTGAAAAAATAGAGATCTGGCAAAACCAGGAGCTTGTATTCTTTTTAAATGATGGCACACAAATTCCACTCAAATCAAGAGTAAATATAACCACAAATCAAGAGTGTACTGAGCAAACTGAGCGCTGCCATTATAATTTTAAAAAGACACTTTACACTCAAGGGTTAAAATATATAACAATTGAATCAAAAGGAGACTATGTGATTATTGGCGAGGCAGACTTAACAGAGGTTTGTAATGGGGTAGATGATGATTATGATGATTTAGTGGATGAAGATTTTACAAATGAAAACTGCCAGCCAAAGTGCGAATACAATGGCTATACATGGGCAGGCAATGGTGGTGATCTGAACTGCTGTGGTAATGATGCTAATGAAGATAGCCCATACAGATTGAATGAAAAAGTGCCAGACGATTATTGTGCAGATGGGAATGATAATGACTGCGATGGATTAACTGATGCATGGGACCCAGATTGCTTTGCTTGCACACCACTAATTGAGACAAGGCCATGTTCAGAACAGGAAGGTGTTTGCTTTGGCTCATTTGAAACATGCACAGCTGGAGGAACCTGGCCAGGATGCAGTGCATCAAACTATGGCTCAGATTATGAAAGCCCAGAAACAAGTTGCGATGGTTTAGACAATGACTGCGACGGTTTAACAGATGAGGGCTTAACCACAACTTATTATCAGGATTTTGATTCAGATAATTATGGAAATCCAGCTGTTTCACAAGAAGCATGTACTCAGCCAGCAGGTTATGTTTTAGATAACACTGATTGTAATGATAACAATATAAATATTAATCCTGGAAAAACAGAGGTTTGTGACGGCATAGACAATGATTGTAATGCTGGCACATTAGATGGCTCAGGAGAGTCTGCCCCTCTTAATAGCAAACAAGCTGGAGTATGTGCAGGCTCAACAAAGTCATGCATTGCAGGAAGCTGGCAAGATAATTATGGTGGAGTTGCAAATTACGAAGCTCCAGAAACAAGTTGCGATGGTTTAGACAATGACTGCGACGGCTTAACAGACGAGGGCTTAACCACAACTTATTATCAGGATTTTGATTCAGATAATTATGGAAATCCAGCTGTTTCACAAGAAGCATGTACTAAGCCAGCAGGTTATGTTTTAGATAACACTGATTGTAATGATAACAATATAAATATTAATCCTGGAAAAACAGAGGTTTGTGACGGCATAGACAATGACTGTAATCCTGGCACACCTGATGGCTCAGGAGAGGCTGCTCCTTTTAATAGCGACCAAGATGGAGTATGTTTAGGCTCGAAAAAGTCATGCAGTGGTGTTGGAGGATGGGTAGATGATTATACCGGAGTTGCAAATTACGAACCTACAGAGACAATCTGTTACGATGGTCTAGATAATGACTGCGATGCATTAACAGACTGCGATGACATAGTAAACTGTGAAGGATCTATATGCACAGCAGATGGTGCAAACATATGTGTGGATGGGCCATATGGTCCAGACTGTGTTGGTGCATATGGCTAGAATATGATATTCTAAAAAAATAAAAACTTTAATAGGGTCTGCTTTGATTACATAAAATGCTTGGATTTACTTTTTAGTGAGCGCAAACCTTTATATATATATAAATAAAATTATTTAAGGTGATAATGAAAAAAACTCAAGCTTCAGCAGAATACATTCTTGTATCAGCAGTGATACTCCTTATAATCCTGCCAATTATATCTATTTTTTACAGCTATTCTCACGAGTCCAATGAGGAGATAAGGCAAAGCCAGGTTAATAAAATAGGCATAGAAATAGTTGATGCTGCAGAGCAAGTCTATTACCTTGGAGAGTCCTCCAAAACAACCCTTGATGCAACAATGCCAGACGGTGTTGAAAAAATAGAGATTTGGCACAACCAGGAGCTTGTATTCTTTTTAAATGATGGCTCAGAACTTGCATTCAAATCAAGAGTGAATATAACCACAGATCAAGAGTGCACTGAGCAAATTGAGCGCTGCCATTATAATTTTAAAAAGACAGTTTATTCTCAAGGGTTAAAACATATAACAATAGAATCAAAAGGAGACTATGTGATTATTGGTGAGGCAGGTTTAACAGAGGTTTATTGATTGTTGTGATTTTTGGACATTAAGTGGTTGTTGCGTAAGCCCCAACCCCTAACTATTAATTTCATTTCTTTAGGTTACTCAAAATTTCAAAAAACAAAGATTCAAACTTTTTATTATAAACAACAACTGGCTTTAGATTAACCAAAGCCTTAACAAACTCCTTGTTGTAAGGAATTTTACCTAATATTGGTATTTTGTTTTTGTTTGCAAACCTTTTTATTTTATTGCTGAACTCTTTATTAAGATCATGTTTGTTTATTACAATTCCACAAGCTATGTTGAAATGCTCTACAATCCTTAAACTTCTTTTTAAGTCAGATAATGCACTAGGTGTTGGCTCTGTGACTGCAATGACATAATCTGAGCCATTAACAGAAGCAATAACAGGGCAGCCAATCCCTGCAGCAGAATCAACAAGAATTAATTCAGCATTTTCCTTTCTTGCTATTTCCCTTGCTTTTCTCTTGACTTCCATGACTATCCTCCCAGAGCCGGACTCACCCATTTTTAGCTGGCCAGAAACAATGCCAAAGCCATAAGCCTTTCCAACACTTATTGTTGCATTCTCAATTTTTTTTAATTTAATTGCATTTTCAGGGCAAACAATCTGGCATGTTCCACAGCCCTCGCACAATAAGTTATCAAAAATAGGAATATTTTTCTTTTTATCCCAATTAACCGCATTAAAGCTGCACACATTAAGGCATTTCCTGCATCCAGTACATTTATCCTTTATCAATACTGCTTTTTCACTTACTCTTATCTTAATAGAAGACAAATAATCTCTTTCTTTTAAACCAAGGCTTAAACCTAGGTTAGGAGCATCAACATCACAGTCAGCAACAACTATTTTTTTTGTTTTTGAAACTAGAACAGCTAATGAAGCTGCAACAGTTGTTTTTCCTGTTCCACCTTTTCCTGAAAAAATTGTTATTGTTTTCATTTTTCAAAACGTTAGAGAGCCAGTGTGCTTAAAGTAAATTTTAACTGGTTTATCAAATCTTTTACCTAAATTTTTTATCTCTTTTTCCTTATCAAACCAAAATGCCTTTGATAAATTCTTGTATTTCTCTTCTAATTCGGGAAATTTCTTTCTTATTACTTTAAAAATTTCTTTTTTACATAAACTTAAGTTTAAATCCTCAAACATAAACAAATCCACAAATGGGGAAACTTCTTTGAAAATTTTTTCCAAATTAGTTAAATAAGGCAAGATTGGTCCAATAAAGGCATAAGTATAGAATCCCTCTTTCTTCAGTTTTTTCAAAGCTTCTAATCTTGCATTAGAACTCGGAGAGAAGGGTTCAAATATTTTCTTAATATTTTCATCTAGTGTTGTTATTGTTAGACCAAGTTCACAATTTTTGAACCTTTTAAACAAATCAATGTCTCTTGTGATTAAATCAGATTTTGTTAAAATTGATAGTTTCATATTCTTGTTAAGATTCTGCAATACCTTCTTTGTCAGCTTATACTTTTTTTCAATTGGTTGATAAGGATCAGCAGTCGTACACAAAATTATAGTCCCTTTTTTATTTTTGCTTTCCTCAGCAACTAGTTCTGGCGCATTTATTTTAACATCAACAAAATCTCCCCATCTCTCATTTTTTCTTCTCCATCTGCAAATAAACCTTGCATAACAGTAAATGCAGGCATGCTGGCAACCTGAATAATGATTTATAGCAAAATCTGCACCGGGAATTTTGGTTTTATGCAAAATACTCTTTGCTTTTATTTCATATATTTTCATCTTAATTTTTCATCAATCTCCCCGTTTGGAAGCATGTTGTCCGGGTGATATTTTCCTTCTGCTTCAAACTGATATCTTTTGCAATTATTCCAATTTTCATTTGTTGAGCAGTAATTTTTCTTCCATTCTTCGCTTATCTTTCCTTGTTCTTCAAATTTCCTTAAAGGGCATATATCAAGCCATTTGCATGCCATCTTAATCATGGAATTTTTTTATTAAAAAGTCAGCAATTTGCTTTATTTTTTTATCTTTTATTGGCTCTCCTTTTGAATATGCATTTAATATTGATTTTTTGTAAGGAATTTCAGCAATAATCTTTGTTTTGAATTTATTTGCTGTTTTTTTAATAAGGTTTTTATCACCAACATCTGCTTTATTTAGGATAACAAAACATGGAATCTTCAGTATTTTTAACAGCTGTAAAATTAATTTAAGGTCATGTTCACCTAATGGAGTTGGCTCTGTAACAGCAAAAGCAAAATCACATTCCTTTAAAGCAGAGATTACATCACAGTGCGTTCCAGCAGCAGTATCAATTATAACAAAATCATATTTATCCTGCTTTGACTTAACATAATTATTAACAGAACTTACTATAAACTCAGATGATGGCTGGTTTGGATCAAGCTCCCCAGAAACAAAGCTAATATTTTCCTTTTTTCCATAATAAACAGAACCAATCTTTTTTTTGTCTTTCTTGATTGCTTTTTCCGGACATGCGAACATGCATGCCTTGCATCCGTTACACTGCTCTGGAATAAAGATTGGATAATTTCCCTTTACAAAAACAATTGCGTGCTGCTTGCAAACAAAGCTGCACTTGCCGCATTTAATGCATTTCTTTAAATTCCATTTAGGAATTAGCTGGAAAACATCATTTGCTTTTTTTCTTTTGATAGAAAGAATAAGATGGTCATTTGGGCAGTCTGCATCTGCATCTATCAATAAAACCTTATTTTTCTTTGCTAATTCAATTGCTAGTGCTGTTGCTACTGTGCTCTTTCCTGTTCCTCCTTTACCGCCTGTTATTCCTAGCCTCATATTTACTTTAAATTACAAGAAATATTTAAATCTTTACAATAAAAATAAAAGAGAAAAAATAAATAAATTACTTGCTAAGTTCTTTTATTCTTTTTTCTATACCACTTAACTGGGAGTTTATTTTTTTTCTGTCGTTGTTTAGGGCAGCAAGTTCTTCTTCCTTAGTTGGAGGATGATATGGATTTTCAGCATATCCTCCTGATATTTCTGTGCTCATGAATCTTGGCCTTAATAGTCCTCTTGGATTATATACACTATCCTGGCCAAATCCTCTGCCTCTGCTGAATCCTCTTCCTATTCTACGACCTGCTCCAAAGTAGTTTGGGTTTGAGGCATATTCTGCACAATATCCCATTCCTCGTCCTGTCATTGGGCCCATTCCTCGAGGCCCTGTTCCATCATATGCTGGCATTTTATTTACCTCCTTATTTTTCAATAAATTTTTTTAATTTTTTTAGTGTTAAGTCACTAATATTATGCTCAATTGCACATGCTTCTTCCAGAGCAACTTTTTTAGTTACTCCTAAAAACTTTGTTAAAAACACAAAAAGTGCATCATGCTTTTTATAAACTTCTTTTGCAAGATTTTCTCCTTTTTTAGTCAGCTTGATTAATCCATATCTCTCATATATAACCAAATCAAGGCTTGCTAATTTTTTTATTGCCCCTGTAACACTCGGCATGCGTACATCAAGAGTTTTTGCAACATCTTTTACTTTGACAACTCCTTTAAATTCTTTTATAAGGTAAATTGTTTCAAGATAATCTTCAAAGCTTTTACTTAGTTTCATTTTTAATGTACTCTACTATTATCTTCATTGCCATTCCTCTGCCAAATGCAACATTCATTTGGTTGTTTATTCTTGCTTTAACAGGGCCCCTAAAAGGGGCATGATATACCCTCTCAACTTTGTCTCCAATATTAATTCCCATTGAATTTAATCTATTTCTAATGCCCCACCCTCCATTTATCATGCTGATTAAACCTTCTTCATTGTTCGGCAGGTCTGCAAGGCTTATATACTCTTTTTTAGGATTATTATATTCATTCATTTTAGGTCTTTTTTAGCTTAACCTTATAATGTTAGTCAAGACTAACTTATATATAAACCTTTCTAACAAACTAAAATTAAAAATAAGAAATTAAACTATGCCCAACCACAAGGCAATCAGCATTCCTATGCCAAGCTTAATATACTATAATTTTAAATAAGATTTATATAATTGTTTTTATAATTTCATAGGTTAATCAAAGATATTAGAATAATCAAAATTTAATTTAAAGTTGATATATAAAATAGATATAATTTATATAATAGTAAAAATTAAACAAGACTTGCTTGTGATTCTATAACATCCAAGAAGGAGCCAACATATGAACTTAAAAAAGATGCCTAAATTAAGAATAAGTGACTTAGAGGTTAGCATTCCCATTATTCAGGGGGGAATGGGTGTAGGT
>PCYE01000045.1:0-1513 GCA_002762865.1 Candidatus Woesearchaeota archaeon CG10_big_fil_rev_8_21_14_0_10_33_12
CTTTATTATATTGGAACTATCAAAACATTGATTAAAAAGCTTAAAATTGCTGATGAAGTTCTCAAGCAAAAGAAGAATTAGTTTTTACACATAGCAGTCCTAAACTCTAAATCTACTCCAGTTTTTTGTTTAAATATTTCAACATACGAACCAATATTAGAAGCGGTATTAGCCTCTCCTGCGGATGTTAGCATAGTTGAGCCATTTGGGTAATAAACTCCACTGCCGGTGATGTTGCCAGTTGTATTTATTGAGCCGACTACATGCAATCTTTGTGTTGGTGAATCTGTCCCAACATCAACATAACCAGTAGTTTCATTAACATAAAGTTGTGTTGTTCCCGAGTCATTCAAAACTCTTAAACCTCCTTTAATTTTAACTGGTGAGCCGCCCGTGATGTTGCCAATAACTTTAAGGTCTCCGGTAATATTTAAGTTACCAGTAACCCTAAGCCAACCATCAACCAAATTATCAATAAATTCACCAAAAGAAAAGGTAAGTTTATCACCCAGGGTTATGTTTTGTGTTGTTGTGTTTCCGCGCCCTGTTACTGTTGCTAAAGTGTCTGATTCGCTTCCTACTCCGGAATCTTCTGCGCAAACCCAGGCTGAACCGTCCCACTTCAAAATTTGATTGCTGTCACAACTTCTGTTCAGGCTTAAGCCGTTTGAGTCCATAATTAAACCGCCTGTTGCATACAAACTTATGTTTTCAGCATAGCTTGCCCTGTAAGAATATGGACTGCTTGTAAGATTTAATCTTGGAGCCATTTCGTCATCAGTTCCAATCTGCACTCCAAGATAATACTGCCTGTCAAAATCAAGAGTCAATGCAATTGAAGAGCCAAGAACAGCATCATAAATTCCGTCCTGAACAGCAAGTGTCTGGTTTTCCTCCCAAAGTGCAGTTCCTTCACTGCTTACATTATAAATCTTAAAGCTGAAGTTATAATTTCCAGTTAACGCAGTGCCAGATGAATCTGTCAACTTACCCTGTATATTAAGTGTTTTTGGAATCTGCCCTGCAAGGTTATTTGCATAAGCATAAGCACTTCCAAATTTAAACTTTTGAGTATGAACTCCTTCTGTTAAAACTCTTACAGTATGATATGCAGTTTCATTGCATTCATAATCCTCAACAAACACAGAAGAGCCATCAAAAGAAGCATTAACAATATCCTGCCCGCATTTCAGCTCAATAAAATCCAAATCATCTGGAGCAGAATCTCCATAAGTTGTTCCATTAACAGCTGTTATTGTTAAGTTATTCAAACCAGTTGTTGTAAACTGAACAATCCACTCACCTCCAACAGTCGGATAACTCTGCACATTCAATACTGTTATCTCAACTTCAAAAGTCTGGTTAGACAAACCAGGAATTATCCATTCTATTTTATCAACCAAGGAATTATTATTTGAATCATAATAATTGACATCCCTAAACAATTCTTTTGTGTTATTTCTTACCCAGTAAAGCATAATGTTTTCTGCTTTCGCTTCAGCAGGAAGATCAG
>PCYE01000045.1:1525-11156 GCA_002762865.1 Candidatus Woesearchaeota archaeon CG10_big_fil_rev_8_21_14_0_10_33_12
TTTATAATTATTAATCTTCTTTTCAACAGAAACAGGAGCTTCTGTCTCATACTCAACAATATATTCTTTTGTTTCATTTATTTCAAAGCTATCTTCAAATTCAAACTCTTTTTCTTTTGTTTTATCTTCTTTAAGTTCCTTAAGCACACCCATTTCTTTATTTGGTTTTACAACTATCTTATTTTTATCAATTATCTTATCCAGTTTAGCATCCTTAACAGCAAGATTAAATGCATCTTCCGGAATATTGAAAGGTACATTAACAGATTTAGCAATAGTTTCATTGTTTTCTGCCTTTACTGTCTTAATCCATTTAACAGGCTTATTGATTTCTGCAGCTAACTGAGTTGGTGTTTCAGTAATATTTTTAATAACAATAGTTTTTACTTCTAAAAGTTCTTCTGTTTCAACAACGCTAATCTTAAACACATTTGAGACTGCTATCTGTTTTGAGTCATTTGCTATAAAGAATGAATTCCTAACACCTGTAAACCCCACATTAGGTGTTAATGTAACAATACTTCCGTTAATAAGAACAGATATATTCTCCATTTCATAAATTACATATTGCAATAAATCATTATCCTGATCATAGAAATACTCATTTAAGTCAATTGAAATGCTGCTTCCCTTACCAACCAAAATATCAGAAATATTAGTTAACAACACAGGAGCATTATCAGCTTTTTCAACTTCTTCTGGAATCATTGTGTAGCTTATGTTGTCAAGCCTTAAAGTTGCATTTTCTAATTCAATTCTTAACCTGTAAGATGTTTCATTAAGGCTTAGCAAACATGTTTCTATACAGATGTCATTAAAGTAAGTTATCTTTTCTTCTTCCTCTAAAAAGACTGCATTCAAGCTTGCCCAGTCAGAATAATAAATATAAGAATATGGATTCTCCTCACTAATGCTGTAGTCAACATAAACAACCTGTGCGCTTATTTTATTTTTTGCAGTTGCTCCATATCTTGAATAGTAAGAATAAAATATTTCATCCCAGTTAGATGTTAATGGCTCAAGCCCAATAAAGTTGCAGCATCTTTCATTTCCATAACAGACTGTTACACTGGTTTCATTATCTAGGGATTTAGTTTCCCATTTTGTGCATAAATTAGCTTCATCAACAGCCCAGTTAAATTCTGCATTAACCTTAAAGTCAACTATTCCATCTCTTGCCTCAACCCCATTATTATCAGCATCAAACTCTGTTTTATCATTATACTCAAGCTCAATCAGAATCTCTGCATCTTCTGGAGGGTTTGTAAGGTTTTCAACAGTTTCATTAGAATCTTTGGATTCATTAGTTAGAATTGTTTCATTCAAACCAATTGTTTCATTAATCTGAATTGTTTCATTTAATTTTATGCTCTCATTTTCAGATACTGTTTCATTTAAATCATCAGTTTCACCTAATTCACCAACAGCAAGACCGGTTATAGCTGTAATACCATACTCTTCAAGAGCAGTTGAATCAAAAACAAGATAAGTTTCATTATCTGTTTCAAGGTAAACCTTTGCAGTACCTTCTCCTATGATTTCACCATTCAGCTTTAATGACCTTAACTCACCCTCATGTTCCAAATAAAGCAAATAAACACTATCCTCAACAAACATAGCATCAATATCCTGCGTGTAAGAACTGGCATTCCCAAATGCAAAATAGCCAATAAATGAAGGTTTTAACAAAATAAACATAGCTGTAATAATAATCAATAAAAGCACTGGTACAATAAGCCTGCTCTCCAATAAGGAATGAAAATTATCTTTAGATTTTCTTTTAGCCTTTTTATTTAGCTTGGCTGTTTTCCCTTTCCTACTCTTTGTTTTAAAGCTCATCTTTTAAACTTCTTCATCCTCTAACTTAATCTCTAGTTTTTTAGCTATCTCAGAAATCTTTTTTGAGTCCCTTATTTTGCTTAAAGCGTTGTTATAGAACCCGGAAACAGCTGGCTGGCTAATCTTTAGAACACGAGCTATCTCTACCTGCGTCAATTTCTTTTTCTTTAGTTTGAGAACTTCTATCTCCTTTCCTGTTAACATTATATTCGGATAATATAATAATTATAAGTTATATTACTTATATTTAAATCTTTCTGTTCTGTAAAAGTTTAATATAACCTTAATTAATTATATAAGTAATAATACTTATATATAAATCTTTTGAATTAAGATTTTATAAATTCTCTATTAATCCTTATTTGTTGATAATCAACAAAACAATCTTTTTTGTAGTTTAGTAATATTTATATATTAATACATACATTGTAGGAATAAATACAATAGAATAAAAAAGTATTTATATACTAATACATACATTGTAGGAAATATGCTTATTAAAAAGAATCATGCCTAATAAAAAACTGAAAAAAAAGCTTTCAGAACTAGATAAAAATACTGGTAAGTTTGAAATCCTCATACCCAGCACTATTTTCTACGACAGGAGCGTGAGTGTTTTAGAGGCACTTGTTGAATATTTAAAACAGACTTACAGGTTTTCTTATCATAAGATATCTGTTTTAACTAACAGGGATGAGAGGAACATCTGGACAATATATCACAGAGCTGGCATAAAAAGGTTAGAAACACAATTTACAGCTGAAAAAAGACCAAATTTCTTCATACCATTATCTGTTGTTAAAGACAGATCACTCTCCATCCTCGAGGTTCTTGTATCTTACTTGAAACAAAATACACTTTTCACAAATCATCAGATAGCCCTGCTGCTAAACAGGAGCGACAAAACTATCTGGACAGTTTATAACAGAGCAAAAAAGAAAAATGCATAAAATAAATAAAAAACAAATAGAGAAACAAGTTAAGATAAACAAAACTCTATTCAAAAATGCAGCTTATGCTATACTCTTTTTCATGCTTCTATCACTAACTGCTCCATTGATAAGCTCATTTATAACCAGCGGAACAACATACAGCTCAAACCAGACAATCATCTCAAGCGGAGGAACAAACATATCATCAGCAAACTACAGGACAACAGCAGCAATTGCACAAGTAGTAATCGGAAACATAAACTCATCTAACTATAAATCTTATTTAGGATTCTTCTATGCTTCTGGAAACAATGCTCCAGTAATAAAAGAAGTTAAGATAACACCTACAAGCCCATCAACTAACGACATTCTTGACTGCGGATTTAATGTTACAGATGCGAATAATGATGATGTTGTAGCTAATGTAACATGGTACAGGAATAACACGTTATGGAGCAGCGATAATGAAAATAATATAGCAGTAACACTAAACAGCTGGACTAACACAACTGCAACAGGAGATATAGAAAGTTCTGATACATCAAAGGAAGATAATTGGATATGCTCTGTAAATGTTTATGATGACAAAGTATGGAGCGGCTGGAAAAACAGCACAAGCGTAAATCTTGGAAATACAGCTCCAGAAATAAACCTTACAAAACCAGAAAATGATAACACAACAGTCCATGACAAGACTCCAACATTTGAGTGGAATGCAATTGATTCAGACAATGATATACTGAATTATACTATCTACGTTTATAATAGCTCTGACCTTTCATATCTCACCATGTCAGCTAACACAACTATAATAAATTACACACCAATAATAGAATTAGAATTAGATATTCCATATTACTGGAAGGTTATGGTTTATGACCAAACAGGATATGTTAACAGCAGTGTCTGGAACTTTACAATAGAATCATACAAGGCAATAACCTTGGTTGATAACACCTCAAGCTTTGGAACAATGAGCCTGGGAGATATAAATGACACAACAAATAATAATCCTGCACCATTAAGAGTAAGGAACGATGGAAATGTATTTGTTAATTTAACATTAAATGCAACTTCATTATGGTCAAGCACTTCAGCACCTCTCGGAACAAGCTACTATCAGTTTAGGGCAGATAATGTTACATCTGAAATAGGGGCATTCAGCTGGTCTAGCTCAACAACAAGCTGGGCAAACATGCTCTCAAGCCAGACATCAATTATAAAAGAACTGAACTATGACGATTCAATAGATGAGGCAGAGATAGAACTAAGAGTAGAAGTACCATTAGACGAATCTCCTGAATCAAAAACATCAACAATTATTGTTGAGACAGAATAAAGAAAGGAATTTAAATATTAAAATGAAAAAGATAAAAAACATGAAAAAAATCCTTTTAATCATATTAATCCTCATGCTAGTAAAAAATGTAGCAGCATTAGGCATTGGTCCGGCTTACAAAACCCTTGACTTTAGACCAGAACTTAACCAGACAATAGCCCTGCATTTATACAATACAGGTAATCAAGAGTCAACATTAATAATAAGCTCTAGTGGAGATTTAACTGACTATATTAAGATAAAAAACCAATCCATCACCCTAATTAAAAATGATTCTTTTAAAACCGTTTACTATGAAATTAATCTTCCAAAAACGCTAAAGCCAGGAACATATGAAGAAATTATAAAGGCAACAGAAGCTCCAAAAAAATCAAATAGTAGCGGGACAATAACAAGCTCATTGTCATTAACACATAAGCTGACACTTAATGTTCCACCGCATGGAAAATATATAGATATATCACTTGACATAAACAATACTAATTTTATGATTTCTCTAAAAAATATCGGTGAAAAAAACATCTCTAATGCAGACGCAGAAATCATAATATATGAAAATGAAGAAAAAATCTTCAATATAACTACCAAATCCATTGCTCTTGAGCCAGAAGAAAAAAAAGAGTTAAAAACAACATGGAATACACAAAAAATTGGAGAATATCAAGCAGTTGTTACAATAAACTATGATGAACTAAAAACAAAAATAGAAAGAGACTTTAATATTGGAGAAATAAACATAAAAATAAATAAAATAATAATCAATGATTTTAAGCTTGGTGAAATAGCAAAACTTGATATTTATCTTGTGAGCAACTGGAATAAGATAATTAAAGATGTTTATGCTGATGTTGTTATAAACAAGAATACTATAAGAACAGAGTCAGTTGATATTAAACCAGAAGAAACAAAAGTAATTCCTGCCTATTGGGATACAAAAAATCTTAATAAAGGGACATATGATGCGCAATTGATTGTTCATTATAAAAATAAAATATTTGAGAAATCATTTGATGTTTTGGTGTCTGAAAATAAAGTAGAAATTAAACCTGCTTTTAATACTAAGTACATCTATGTCCTATTATTAATTATCTTCATTATAATTTTTGCTTTATTCTATCAAAAGAAAATAAAAAAGAGCACTTAAACTAAATAATCCTTAATTTTTAGGTCTTCCATAGATTTTGAGCATCAATAAACAAAGCCATTTGAAAGAAACCATTTATTATTTAATATGTGTCTTGAAATCAGAGGCTAATGCATTAAATTTGTTATCTATATTCTTAACTTTCTCTTTTAAAGCTGATAAATCATTGCCAAGAGCCATAATCTTAAACAAAATGCCTGAAATAAGGGTGATTAAAATACTAAATTCTGTTGGACTGCCTCCAAAAAGTTTCCAAAATATGAAAATAATTCCTAAGATTATTAATGCCCATGCAATAATATTAGTAATGTTATTTGCTTTCATGCAAATCCCTTTCCTGAAACTATTAAATATATAATTATTAAAATTAAAATACTCCCAACAACCCAAAATAATATTTTTTCTATATCCATTTTAACTTAATAATATAATAAACTATTTAAAAATTTCTATTCTTTACTTATTTTATAATTGCTGTTTATAAACCTTTATGAAATTTTTCCAAAGAATTTTCGGATTTGATTAATTATTTATTGGAATGATTTTTTAAAGGATAAATTGTTTCATTCCTTTCTGAATATAAAGATTTAAATATAATCCTTATTTTTTTAGATAAATGGCAGATTTTAACAGGATTTCAAAGAAATGGAGAAAGGCTTGGGAAGAGAAAGGAATATTTAAAGTAATTGAGGATTCAAAAAAGAAAAAGTTCTACTGCCTTGAAATGTATCCTTATCCCTCTGAAAAGCTGCATGTAGGCCACCTAAGAAACTATTCCATTGGTGATGCCCTTGCAAGATTTAAGAGGATGAATGGATTTAATGTGCTTTACCCAATGGGCTATGATGCATTCGGGCTTCCTGCTGAAAATGCTGCAATAAAAAATAAGGTTGACCCTGAGAAATGGACTTTAGACAATATAAAGGCAATAAGTGAGCAGCAAAAAGCAATGGGAATGAGTTATGATTGGGATAGAAAAATACAAAGCTGTGACCCTGATTATTACAAATGGAACCAGTGGATATTCCTTAAATTTCTTGAGAAAGGCCTTGCATACAGAAAAAAATCATCTGTAAACTGGTGCTCAAGCTGCAAAACTGTCTTGGCAAATGAGCAGGTTGAGCAGGGAAAATGCTGGCGTTGCAAGTCACTTGTTGAGCAAAAGGATTTAGAGCAGTGGTATTTTAAGATAACAAAATATGCTGATGAGCTTCTAAAAGATATTGATAAGCTGGAAAACTGGCCTGAGCGTGTAAAAACAATGCAGCGCAACTGGATTGGCAGAAGCGAGGGTGTTGAAATTAATTTTAAAATAAAAAATTCTGATGAAAAAATAAGCACTTTCACATCAAGGGCTGATACTGTTTATGGCATAACTTACATGGTTATTGCCCCTGAGCATCCTCTTGTAAAAAAACTTACAAAAGGGACTAAGTATGAAAATGATGTGAAAAAATTCATTGAAGAAGTAAAAAAAGAGGAAATCACTGAAAGAATTGATAAAACAAAGGATAAGAAGGGAATGTTTATTGGAAAATATTTCATAAACCCTTTCAATAAAGAGGAATGCCCTATATACATAGCAGACTATGCTGTTATGGATTATGGAACAGGGGCTGTTATGGCTGTTCCTACCCACGACCAAAGAGATTTTGAGTTTGCAAAAAAATACAATCTCCCATTAAAAGTTGTTATAACACCAAAAGACAGAAAATTAAAAGAAAGTGAAATGACAGAGGCTTATATTGATGAAGGAATACTTGTTAATTCAGGAGAATTTAATGGGCTTAATAACATTAAGGCAATAGAAAAGATTTCAAATTTCATTGAAAAAAAAGGCTTTGGAAAAAGAGCAGTCAATTATAAAATCCGTGACTGGCTCATTTCAAGGCAGAGATATTGGGGAACGCCTATACCAATAGTTTATTGTGAAAAGTGCGGAATAGTTCCTATTCCTGAAAAAGAGCTGCCTGTACTTCTTCCAAAGGATGTTAAGTTTTCAGGAAGCGGAAACCCGCTTGAAACTTCAGAAAGCTTTGTTAAATGCAAATGCCCAAAATGCAAAGGAAAGGCAAGAAGGGAGACAGACACAATGGATACTTTTGTTGATTCCTCATGGTATTTCCTAAGATACTGCAGCCCAAAATTTGATAAAGCGCCATTTGACAAAAAAGCTGTTGAATACTGGATGAATGTTGACCAGTATATTGGAGGGATAGAGCATGCAATACTTCATTTGCTTTATGCAAGATTTTTTACAAAAGCATTAAGAGATTTAGGATTGTGCAAAATTGATGAGCCATTCAAAAGATTGATGACCCAGGGAATGGTAATAAAAGATGGGGCTAAAATGTCAAAGAGCCTTGGAAATGTTGTTGATCCTGCAGATATTATAAAAGATTATGGCCCAGATACTGCACGCTTGTTTATTTTGTTTGCAGCACTTCCAGAAAAGGAGCTTGACTGGAATGACCAGGGTGTTAATGGGGCTTTCAAGTTCCTCAACAGGTTTTATTCATTGGTTGAAGATAATAAGGAAAAAATATCTTTGAATAAGATTGATTTTAAGCAGCTTAACAGCAAGGATAAGTATATGTTAAGTATTATGAATCATCTGATTAAAGACGTGACTGAAAACATTGAAAGCTTTAAGTTCAGCCTTGCAATAAGTGATGTAATGCAGTTCGTAAGCCAGGTTGGAAAGTATTCTAATGAAAACATAAACAAAGAAGTATTTGGCGAACTTATAAAAACATCAATTCTTGTTATGAGCCCTTTCATTCCATTCATATGCGAAGAGCTTTGGGAGATGATTAAATGCAAAGGATTTGTTTCATTGGCTGAGTGGCCAAAATATGACAAAACTATGATTGATGAAAAAGCAGAAGGCTCTGAGGAAATGCTTGATAATGTTAGGAAAGACATTGCCTACCTGCTTAATTTGATTAAAATAGAAAAGCCGAAAAAACTGACTTTTTTTGTTTCAGAAAAATGGAAATACAAGTTTTTCAAGGAGCTTAAGAAAGAGATTGAACAAACAAGGGATATTAATGTTATAATAAAATCAATAAATCCAAAATTCAAAGAAAATGGGAAATTAGTTTCAAAATTAGTCCTTTCTATAGTAAAGACTCCAAACAAAATACCGCGAGTGATCCTTAATCAAGATACAGAATTTAAAGTATTAGAAAAATTAAAGAAAACATTTACAAAAGAACTTAAATGTGATATGGTCATAGTTAAAGCAGAAGACTCAAAAGAAGCCAAGGCAAGAAATGCAATGCCTGGCAAGCCAGCAATAGTTGTTGAGTAAATACTTTATAACATAAAAAAGATGTGATATTATGCTTAATGTGCTAGTTGTTTATAATAAAAATGATAAATCAATTGAATTAATTAAGAGTTCTTTGAGAAAAAGAAATATAAACTTTAAATGCATAGAAAGGTCTGGGCTTAAAAAAACTGTTTTTAAGAATAAGAATCTTATAATAGCTGTTGGCGGTGATGGAACATTTCTCAGAACATCGCATTTTATTAAAGATGAGCTTTTATTTGGTGTTAATTCCAATCCTGACAGAAAAGAGGGCTTTTTTATGAGCTCTTGTAAAAATGATTTTGATAAAAAGTTTGAGTTGTTCCTTAAAAACAAATTTTATATTGAAAAACTTGCAAGGCTTAAGAGCAGAATTAATAAAAATGAAGCATGCCTTGCTTTAAATGAGGTCTTTATTGGAAATAAAATTCCATACAAAACATCTCATTATAAAATTTTTTTAGCTAATAAAACTGAAGAGCAGAAAAGCAGCGGTGTTCTTGTTGGAACTTCCTCAGGTTCAAATGCATGGCTAAAGTCCGCCGGCATCAAGCCTTTTTCTTCATCTAAAAAATTTTATTTTATTGTAAGAGAGCCATACACTGGAAAACTAACAAAGCCCTTGCTTACAAAAGGATTTATTGGCAATAATAAGGTTCTTAAAATTAAATCAGAAATGGACAATGGCATTGCTGCTGTTGATTCCAACAAAGAATATAAATTTAAGAAAGGCTCTGTTATAGAAATCTCAATTTCTCAAAATCCATTAAATGTTGTCAGATTTAAATAAGTGGGAAGACATGCCTGAAAATGGATAAAGGCCATAACTATTGGCTACCTTGACTCTTCCTCAGACCCGCGACCCCGCAAGCACCAGTCTTAAAGGTTAATGCTGCTTCATTCCTGATCTGACATGTTTCCCTAAAAAACCAATCCTGCAGGACAGGCCCTCAACGTCCGAACCAAGACCAATAATTAAGGCCAATACCTCTTCCCAGGCTTCAGCCCCACCATAAAGCCCGTTGGTGGTAACAGGAGAGGGCTAACCCCCCGGCCTAGTCTTC
>PCYE01000045.1:11169-12934 GCA_002762865.1 Candidatus Woesearchaeota archaeon CG10_big_fil_rev_8_21_14_0_10_33_12
ATATAAGAAAAAAAGGTTTGGGATATATTTAAAAATTAAACTTTAACAACATAGGTTTGGGCAATCTTGTCATGCAATCCCTGCTTTTTCTTATCCCATCCTATCATGAAATATCCAATACCTAATATCATTCCTGACAGAACCTTTCCAATATACCTTAATATAGCCATTGGAATCCCAATATATTCTCCTTTTTCATTAACAATTCTCATTCCAAGAATTAGCTTTCCCGGAGTTCCTCCTTTAATGCCATCCATGTATATAATCAATATAATCCCAACAAAAGATACTAAATACATCATTGATTGCATTCCTGTAGCATATACTAACCCCATTTGTAATATCCAGACAGGAATTCCAATTATAATGCCATCTATCATACATGCCAAAAATCTTATCCAAAAACCCCTATAGTTAGGATTTGTTATATTAATTCCAACTGTTTTATTGCTTTCTTTTTCAGTTATATTTTTAGAATTACCATATGCATAATTAATGCTATCCTCTATTTCTCCTCTTTCATACCCCTGCTGAACTATTGCTTCTCTAATCGAATTAATCTCATATCCATTTTTTAATTGTTCTTTTATATAATTTACAAGATAGTTATTTACCATTTTATTTCCTCCATTTATTCCTTTAAAATCAATATATGAATAAAATAAAAATGCATATTCGAAGACAGATGCGAATGATTTTAATATTATAAAAAATAATACAAATATTAAGCTTATGGAAATTTTTATCCAGTTAGAGCCAAACATAACATTTGAATAAATGCTTGATAATGGCTGATTAATAAAATTATTTGAAAAGATTGTAATCCCCGCAATTATAAAGAAAATTATAATGACCTGCCCTATACGCCCTTTTGTTATTTGAAAACTATATTTTATTGAGTCTATTGCATTTTTCTGGTCAACATACATTATAGGAATTACAAAGAAAATCCTTAATGAAATAAAGATTATATAAACCATAACTAAAATAAAAAATATTAAACCAGAAAGTACACTTAGGATTTTGCTAAGTGAATAAAGAGATACAGTAATTCCAATAACCATTGCAATTGGTATAATAACAATAAGCGTTAATAATATTCCTAACCAAATAAACTGGAAGAGAAAGTTGTTTGTTACTTTTATTACGTTTTGAAATCCAATATCTTTTTCATGAATTGCTAAAGCAATCATAGCGTAAGTCATACAAGAGAAATAAATTAATACTATTGCATTGATTATAATAAAAATTGCCAGTAATGCAATATTTCTGGAATTTAAAAGCTCTTTATATTTGCTCCATTCAAATCCTTTTTCTTCGAGATATCCTGAAAATTCCTTATTGTAGGGTGAATTGCTTGAACCCTTGCTTAAGTATGTTATTAGTTCTGAAGAATAGTTCTCTTCTCCAATATTAGTCGTATTCATCAGGTAGTCTGTTTTTTGGTTATCAAATTCAGAACTAGAAGAAATAATTTCTTTCAGTAAAGGATTTAAACCAGAAAGGTTTAGAAACAACGAGCTAAACATCATGCTTAAAATAATTGAAAGGAGAATAGGAATTATTATCTTTTTGTTATGCAATAAAAGATTAAAACTATCAATAAAATTTTTTTTTATTTCAACCATTCAAATGTTAATATTCAGAAGATTACTATTTAAAACTATCGAAAATTTGTATCTATTTAGCTTTCTGAAGCAAATTTCTTGATTTATATCCTTGAGTATAGAAATTCTTAAATATTTATTGTAGTTACATTATAACT
>PCYE01000030.1:0-507 GCA_002762865.1 Candidatus Woesearchaeota archaeon CG10_big_fil_rev_8_21_14_0_10_33_12
ATATAACTGGATTAATTGCTTCAAACTCTTATAAGGTTTACAATAATAGTGTTGAAATCCCAGACAGCCCATTAACAACAAATTCTTCTGGAGACCTTCCTTTGTTTAATGTAACTCTTGGCTCAGAGCATGAAATTGAGATTAATTTGTTTGAAAATACGCCACCAACAATAATAGCAAATATTACAAGCCCAACAAATGTTTACACAAACACTGACTTCATGCTTAATCTGACTGTAAGTGATGTTGATGATGGCGATGTGCTGACTGCTTACACTCAGTTTTATGTGAGTGGCTCTGCCTTTGGCTCAATGCATAGCTTGAATGTAACAAACAACATAAACACATTAATAGACACATTATCACACACAAACTTCAACAAGGGAGATAATTTAACAGCAGAATTCTGGGCAGGGGATGAAACAGAAAACACAACAAAGGAAAACACAACTCAGGCAACTGTATTAAACAGCCCTCCATCAACAGTAAGCTTGTCATATCCAGAAA
>PCYE01000030.1:558-8552 GCA_002762865.1 Candidatus Woesearchaeota archaeon CG10_big_fil_rev_8_21_14_0_10_33_12
CAACAGATGTAGACAATGACGCATTAACATATCAGATACTGGTCAGCCTTAATCCTGATGTAAGCAGCCCTTTAACAAATGAAACAGGCATTTCAAATACATATTACATACAGCCATCAGAGCTTGACTTTGCAACATACTATTGGAGGGTCAGGGCAAATGATTCAGATAACTATGGCACTTGGTCTGATATCTGGAACTTCACTTTAGTTCCTTCTGTTTCAATAAAGCTAACCCAAAACTCAATCAACTTTGGCACAATGGCACAGTTTGAGGTTAATGATACCACAAACAATCAGCCAGCACCATTTAAACTGGAAAATGATGGTAACACAGAGGCAAATGTTAGTGTAAACTCAAGCTCATTATGGGTAAGTGCATCTGCACAGCTAAACACATCATACTATCAGTTCAAGGCAGACAACTCAGAAGCAAACTCTTTTAACTGGCTTAACTCCCAAACAACATGGGCTAATATGTCTGATATCTCTAAAAGCATAATAAATACATTAAATCATACTGACTCAAATGATTTAGCAGAGATTGATATAAGGGTTGAGGTTGCATCAGATGAACCCCCATTATCAAAATCAGCAAGCTTAATATTTGAAGCAGGGGAATCATGAAACTAAAACCAATATTATTAATAATTGTAATAATTATTTTAGCTAATCAAACCTATGCACTTGGCATTGCCCCAAGCCATTCTGATGTAATATTTGAGCCAGGTCTTGAAAAAACAATCCAGCTAAAGGTAATTAACAATGACTACAAGAATTTTGATGCTGTTGTTTATGCTGAGGGTGCTTTAGCAGAATACATAACAATAGAAAACCCAACAATAAGCCTATCAAAAGACCAGGATTCAAAGATAATCTCATACAAACTAAATCTGCCAAAAAGCCTTGAAAAGCAGGGGCTTCATGAGGCAAGCATTGTTGTGAGGGAAATACCAAAAGAAACAAAGGGCGGAACAACAATAACAGCAAGCCTTGCAGTTGCATCAAAGCTAAATGTTATGGTTCCTTACAATGGAAAATATGCTGAAATAAAACTGTTTGTAACAAACTTCAAGCAGAATCAGGAGTCAAACTTTGCTGTTGAGGTGATAAATCTCGGAACAGAGAATATTTTAGAGGCATATGCCATAATTAATATTTATGACCCATTAAACAACAAGCTTGCAGCAACAACGAGCAATAAAGTCCAAATAAATTCAAAAGACAAGGAAATCCTTATAGCAAAGTGGACTCCAGAGATTGGTCCTGGAAATTATCATGCTGTTGCAACATTAATGTATGACGGATTGAACACAAAGGATGAGAAACCATTCACAATCGGCATATTTGAGCTTGATATAGCTTCAATAAGTGTTAATAATTTTAAGCTTGGAGGGATAGCAAAGTTTGATATTTTAGTTGAGAATAACTGGAATGAAGAAATACCAAATGTATTTGCTGAAACCTCTGTTAAAGATGACAAAGAAAAAGTATACACTCAATTTAAGACAGCTTCAGCAGACATCCCTGCTTTCGGCAGCCAGGAGCTTAATGCATACTGGGACACTGCAAAAGTAATTCCAGGATCATATAAATTGGATATAGTGCTAAACTATCTTGGGCAAAAAACTGAAAAAATATTTGACATAATGGTTGAATATGACAAGATAACAGCATCATTAGTAGGAAAGGCTATAGCAGTAGAAGAAGAGGAAAAGCCAGCTGTGCTGAAATCAATATATATCCTGATATTCCTTGTGGTAATCCTCGTAATATTTAATATATTTATATATTTCAAAAAGGTAAGGAAATAAAACGAAACATTTAAATAGTACAATAATCATATAAAATTGTACTATGAATGAAATAATCAAAACAATTTTAACTGAATGGAAAGAAAAAAATCTGCCAGATATCTATGAAAGGGAAATAGATCTATTTGATTACTCTAAACTAACTGTTCCAAAAATTATAGTAATAACAGGATTCAGAAGGGTTGGAAAAACTTATATTGCATTGCATTTAATAAAAAAACTGTTAAAAGAAAAAACAAGAGAAAACATTATTTACCTTAACTTTGAGGATGAAAGGATCCCCGCAAAAACAGAATTTTTGACCCAAATTATTCCAGTAGCAAAGCAAATATCTAAGGAAAAAATTGATTTCTTGTTTTTGGATGAGATACAAACTATTCCCAATTGGAGCAAATGGCTAAGAAGAATATATGATAATAGCAACATAAGGATCTTTGTCTCTGGATCAAGTTCAAAAATGTCCAGTAAAGAAATTCCAACAGAATTAAGGGGGAGATTTCTTGAAGCTAAAGTATTTCCCCTTTCCTTTAAAGAATTCTTAAGATTTAAAGCCCTAAAATTTGATGTGAACACAATAAAATATTCAGAAAACAGAAAAGCTGAACTATTAAATGCCTTAAATGAATATCTTAAGTATGGCTCGCTGCCAGAAATAGTCTTATCAGAAGAAGAAAAAAAGGCGGAGATAGCTATTTCCTACTACCAAACAACTGTAAGGAGGGATATAATAGAGAGGCATAATATAAAAAATGAGGAAGCATTGAAAGCACTGCTGAGGTTAATGCTTAATTCAACAAAATATTCAGTAAGCAAGTTGTATAATAATTTAAAAAGCATGAATTATGGGATTGGCAAGACTACTCTTCAGCATTATTTGGGTTATATTGAAAATTCTTACTTCATGTTCAGTGTGCCAATTTTCTCATACAAAATCAAAGACCAAATGCAGTATCCGAGAAAAAATTATTTTATAGATAATATTTTTTTGACTAATGTTTCAACTAAATTTTCCAAGGATTATGGCAGGCTTTATGAAAATATTGTTGCTATTGAGCTTAAAAGAAGAAATAAGGACATACATTATTGGGAAAATTCACAGCATCATGAAGTCGATTTTGTTGTAAAAGAAGGCAATAATATTAAGCAACTCATCCAGGTATGTTATAATATTGATGACTTTGAAACAAAAAAAAGGGAAGCAAGGGCATTACTCAAGGCAAGCAACGAATTAAAATGCAAGAATCTGCTTATCATAACAGAAAACCATGAAAAAGAAGAAATAATGGAGTGGTTTGGCACTAAAAGAAAGATTAAAATAATTCCAATATGGAAGTGGCTGCTTGAATAATTTAACAGCATCATTAGTAGGAAAGGCTATAGCAGTAGAAGAAGAGGAAAAGCCAGCTATGCTGAAATCAATATACATCCTGATATTCCTTGTGGTAATCCTCGTAATATTTAATGTGGTTATATATTTCAAAAAAGTGAGGAAATAAAAAATGGAAATCATAAAATTGTATAAAAAGTTAATATTAGTCTCAGCGATATTATTATGCACACTAAAAGTATCTGCTTATATAGACCCAGGAACAGGGGGAATGATAATTGGCTCTGTATGGCCATTTATCCTCGCTATCTTAGCTGCTATTGGAGGATTCTTCTTTAGATATTTTTTTAAACCAATTAAAAAAACATTTTTAAAACTGTGGAAACTAATAAAAAAATCAAAAAAAGGAAATTAAGCATAAAAAAACTAACAATATTTATAATAATATGTTGTATTATTGTATGTTTTGTTATACTTTTTTCAGGAGAGGAAAAAATGGTTAAAAGCAGATATGATAAAATCCTTTTAATAGGTATTGATGCCATGGACCCGAAGGTAACTGATAAACTAATGAGTGAAGGCATGCTTCCAAATTTTTTAAGGTTAAAGGAAATAGGAAGTTTCTCAAAATTAAGTACTGTGCTTCCTGCTGAAAGCCCTGTTGCATGGACAACTATTGCAACTGGAACTAATCCTGGAAAACATGGCTTGTTTGATTTTGTTACAAGAAACCCGGAAAATTACTTATTGGAAGTTTCTATTACAAAACAAAAATCAAAGTACAGCACTAAGTTTGAATCTCCAGTGAAAGGGATTCCTTTTTGGAGGATTACTTCTGATGCAAAAATTCCAACAACAGTTATCAGGTGGCCTGCAACCTTTCCTCCTGATAAAGTCAATGGAGTTATGTTTTCTGGAGAAGGTGTTCCGGATATAAGGGGATTCTCAAGTGGGTATTATATCTATACTTCTGAAGGATTAGATGAAGAAAAAAAAATAAAAGTATCAGTTAATGATGGAATGATTAATTCAAAGGTTTTTGGTCCATTGGGAACAGATAGAAAATCTATTGAAAAATCAATCCAAATAAAAGTGGATAAAGATAAAGCAACTATTATTGTTGACAACAAAGAATATCCTGTTGATGTTGGCGGATGGAGTGACTGGATTAGGATAGATTTTAAGGTTGGTTTCATGAAAAAAGTTTCTGCTATTGCTAAAGCTTACTTATTTAGTATTGAACCGGAATTCAATATGTATCTTAGCTCTATCCAGATAGACCCTGAAAATCCTGTTGTTGATTTTAGTTATCCAAGCAAATATTCAAAAGAATTAGCAGATGCAATAGGCTTGTACAACACATTAGGCATGCCTGAAGACACTAATGCCTTAAATGAAAATGCCATAACTGATAAGGTTTTTTTAGAGCAGGTTGCCCAGATTGAGGATGAAAGAAATAAGATGTTCTGGTATGAATTCAACAGGTTTGACAAAGGGGTTCTTGCTTTTGTGTTTGACTCAGGAGACCGGCTTCAGCATATGCACTGGGATGAAAAAAACCTATTTAATGTTGAAGAAGGATTATCAGTAAATAAAGAGGTTATTGATTACTATATCAAAAAAGATAAGCTCTTGGAAGAGGTTCTCAATAAGATAGACAATAAAACTGCTTTAATGGTATTTTCAGATCATGGATTTACCAGCTTTGAAAGGGCTGTCAGCATTAACACCTGGCTTGTTGAGAATGGATTCATGACTTTAACAAATGATTATAATGAAAATGATGAGGGAGCCCTCTTCAAGTTTGTTGACTGGAGCAAAACAAAGGCTTACTCACTGGGCTTTGCAGGGATTTACATTAACCTTAAAGGAAGGGAAGGGCAGGGAATTGTAGAAGAAGCTGAAAAAGAGGAGGTTATCAATAATATTATCAAAAAATTAGAAGATTTCAAAGACCCAAAAAATAATCAAAAAGTTATAACTAATGCATACAAAAGAGAGGAAATTTATGATGGGGATTATGTTGAGGATGCTCCTGACATTGTTATTGGATTTGAGCCAGGCTACAGAATGAGCTGGCAAAGTGCAATTGGTGGCTTAACACCAGAGCCAGTTATAGATAATCTGAAGAGATGGAACGGAGACCATATAGTTGACCCATCACATGTTCCCGGAGTTTTATTTACAAACTTCAAAATAAACAATGAAAATCCAAGCTTATTGAATATTGCCCCAACAGTGTTAGATATATTAAAGATTGAAATCCCAAAAGAGATGGATGGAGAAAGTTTAGTTTAATCAGAGGATGTAAATGAAAAAAAAAGATTACTCTGACACAACCATTATTATTCCAACACTTAATGAGGAATCAAATATTTCAGAGCTTCTGAATCTTATTGAAGGACTATACAAAAACATAAGCATTATTATTTCAGATGATGGCTCAAGAGACAGAACGCAGGAGATTGTCAAAGGCCACAGCAGAAAAAATAAAAAAATAAAACTGTTAAACAGGTCAAAAAAAGATGCTCATGGCCTCACATCAAGCGTTGTTGATGCATCAAAAACAGTAAAAACAAAATATGCTGTTGTTATGGACGGCGACCTGCAGCATCCTCCTGAAAAAATAAAGGGCATTGTTAAAGAATTAAGAAAAGGAAATGATATTGTTGCAGGAGCAAGAAGAAATGTTTTTGACTGGTCATTAGACAGGAAAATAATATCAAAAGCAGCAATGTTATTAGGAAAATCAAGACTCCTCATTAAAGGAGCAACCTGTGAGGATATATTATCTGGCTTTTTTGGGATAAAAACAAAGCTTATGCAAAGTATAAACAAAAACAGATTTGAGATGCAGGGCTATAAAATATTGTTTGATATCCTAAAAAATATTGACAAAAACACAAAAATAAAAAACATTTACTATGATTTTGGAATGAGAAAAAAAGGCTATTCAAAGATAGGAAAAACGCAGATAATTTCTTTTCTTAGGGCTTTATTTAAATAAATACTGCGGACTAAAGTCCATCATATTTGAGAATCCTGAGAAATTTGTGCAACAAATTTCTGGGACACAAGAAATGCTTTTCAGCATTTCTTCGTGAATTGTCAGATGATTGTCATTCATCTGCAAACTTCAGTTTGCAGTATTCTGACAATTTTTGATAAATTATTGAATTAAATAAAAAATATCTAAGACTTCTAAAAATATCAGCGTAAAACAAGCGAAAGGTTTATATATAATTAATTATATATTAACTATAGGTGATATATAATGAATGTAACAACAGTGCAATTAGACAAATCATTGGTAAGCAATTTAAAGGAGATTAAGGAATACCCTAGGCAAACTTATAATGAGTTAATAAGCCGCATGATTGAAATTTTTAAGAGTATTAAAAAGAAAAGTCAGTATGATGAGTTCCTGCATAAAATACAGCAGCAAAAGATGAAAGAATTGTGGGATAATAGAGAAGATGAGGCATGGGAAAATGCTTAAAAGTGGAGATGTTATCCTATCTAAAGTTCAGTTCACAGATACATTTGAAGTAAAAACAAGACCTGCTGTCATACTATTTGAAGAGTTTGACAACGTGGTTGTCGCTGGAATAACAAGCAACCTAAAGATGGAAGGTATTCCTCTCACTAAAAAAGAGGGCGCAGTAAAAGATAGTGTTATCAAGCTAAATTATATCTTCACAATTTCCAAGTCAATGATATCAAAAGTGCTGTTCCATTTGAATTCTAAGAAAAAATATGAAATATTCAAAGAATTAACAAAAAAGCTGAATGTATTAAACAATTGATCTAATGACAATAAACTAAAGAGTATATATTTCTAAATTTATAAAAAACCAAACATTTATATAGTAGTTATGCATATATATGCATAATATGGCCAGACCATTCAAATGCAGATATATATGGAACAATCCTAACTTTTATTATTTTAAGCCAAGAGCTGTTCCATTAGCAGGCTTAAAAGAAGTAATTTTGACAGTTGATGAAGCTGAAACACTGCGCTTAAAAGATCTGGAAAAATTAGAGCAAACACAGGCAGCAGATAAAATGAATATCCATCAGTCAACATTTCAACGCACATTAACAAGAGCAAGGGAAAAAATATCAGATGCCATAATAAATGGAAAAGCCATAAAAATTCAGGGAGGTAACTATAAAATGCCAGGAGGAGACAGAACAGGGCCTTTAGGACAGGGGCCTTTTACAGGAAGAGGACGTGGAAGAGGCCAGGGCTTTGGAGCACCACCAATTAATTGTGTCTGCCCAAGCTGCGGATATCAGGAAGCAAAAAAGCCAGGAGTTCCATGCTCAACAATAATATGCCCAAAATGCAAAACCAGAATGGTAAGGGGCTAAAAATAAAACATATGGAGGTAAATAAAATGCCAGGAGGAGACAGAACAGGGCCTCGAGGAATAGGCCCAATGACAGGAAGACAAGCAGGATACTGCGCAGGATATAACACGCCAGGATATGCAAACCTTTTTCCAAGAAGAAGATTTTTTGGAAGAGGATTAAGATGTTTTGGACGAAAAGCATGGGATTTTGCACCAATAGAAAGAGTTACACCAGTACAAAACTCTCTAGATTATCCAACACAGCAGCAGCCAACAAAAGAACAGGAAATAACAATGCTTGAGAATGATGCAAAAGTTATTGAAGCAGAGCAAAAAGCATTGAACCAAGAAATAGAGGAAATAAGGAAAAGAATAGAAGAACTAAGAAAAAAATAAATTTGAGGTAAATAAAGTAAACAACTGTGGGCTGAAGCCCACAGCATTGAGTTAGGGTAGCAATGCTACTCAAACTTAAGCACAAAAACCTTGCAATGAT
>PCYE01000034.1:0-2836 GCA_002762865.1 Candidatus Woesearchaeota archaeon CG10_big_fil_rev_8_21_14_0_10_33_12
GCTATCGAGAGCATATTATGAATATGGTATAGTCCCAGAATTTCTTACACACAAATTTAGCAGATGTTTCTTCAGATTAGGGGCTTACACATAGCAGGTTTTTGATTTTTATAATTTGGTTATAGGCCTTTTAATAATAATTTTTAATATTCCAAAGAAACCTACCAAAAGATTTATATAAAAAGCTAAGTTTTTTCATTTATATGAGCAGAAAAAAGGAAGAAGCAGCAAAACAGGAAGAGATAAACCAGCAGATTACAAGAATAAAACTGCCAAGGGGAAAGGAGACATTTGGGATTTTAGAACAAAGGCTGGGTGCAAGCAGGACAAGAGTCAGGTGCCTTGATGGCAAGACCCGTATCTGTAGGATTCCTGGCAGGCTAAAGAGAAGGCTCTGGGTAAGGCAGGGTGATCTTGTTATAGTTGAGCCATGGGAATTTGGTGGTGATGAGAAAGGTGATATTATCTATAAATACAGGCCTGTGCAGGTAAGCTGGCTCAGAAGGAAGGGTTATCTAAAAGAGCTAGATTCTTTTGAAGAGTTCTAATCACCACTCCAGAATAAAAAACTTTATATATAAGCACTGTTATTTAGATGTTATGGACAAAAAATATTTTATAGTTATAATCTTATTTTTTATAAGTATTATAGGACTGGCGAGCACAATATTCAATATAAAGGATTTTTTTGTTCCAGAGCTATTAGTATTATTACTGTTTCTTATATCAGCAGTTATAATAACCTATAACCTCTATAACCAGAGAAGAACAGCATGGATTATGTCCTTGTTTTTCTTTGCAGCATATCTCATAAATATAACTTTCCTCTATTTTTATTCACAAAACCAAGCATTATTTGTTCTGCTTATACTGACTACTATCATTGGATTTATTCTATCAATAGAAAACATCAAGGGAAAAATAAGGACAAGGTCAGAATATGAAAAAGAGATTATACATGAAGCTAAGGAACTTGTTAAAGCAGAGAAACATCTTGAAGAAGAAATTCCTGATATTATTGTTGAAGAGGTAAAACCATCAAAATACCTTGTTGAAACCAGAGTTAAAAAGCCAAAAAAGAAAGAAATAACAAAAAAACCATTATATGTAGCAAGCAGGAAAGGCGTTAATTATCATGAACTAAAGTGCAGGTGGGCGAGGAAGATTCTGCCCAAAAGGAAAATATGGCTTAAAAGCAAAGAAGAGGCTGAGGAAGAAGGCTTCAAGCCATGCAAGTGTGTAAAATAAATTAATTCTCTTTTTTAATAATGTAAATCATTAAAAATACAGCCCCTATACATACACATGAATCTCCTATATTGAAGACCGGCCAAATCCTAAAATCAAGAAAATCTATAACAAAACCAAATAATAATCTGTCAATAAGGTTTGATAATGTTCCACCAAGAATAAGCCCTGAAAATATCTGCAATGATTTTTTTTTCTGAATCTTACCATAATAAAACAAGATTATGCCAACAACAATTATTGCAAACCATATCAGCAAGCTTGTTTTGCCTTGCATTATTCCAAAACCCGCACCAAAATTAGTTACATAAGTTATATGGAAAATGTTTTTTATTACAGCTATAGAATCTCCAATATTCATGCTGTTTCTGATAAAAAACTTGAATAATTGGTCTAATAAAATCACACATAAAGAAATTAAAAAGAAGGTTAAACCATTTTTTTTAGGAGTCTTTTTTTTCATAAGAATTACTCTTTTGCAATTTTTTCAAGATTAGCAATCCTCCTGTCAAGGTCATTCAGGATTAGCTTTATTGTGTCAAGCTTGGCAGATATGAGTTCTAATTCCTTATCAACTGTAGTTAGTTTCTGACTTTGCTTAAATGATTCTATGCTTGATGGCTTATTTGCATCAAAACCTGCCTGGTCAAGTGCAGATATCTCCTGAGAACCAAAGCTTTCATGTGTTGGCAATCCTGACCTATCAAAACCACTTTTTCCGCTGCCAGTTTCTAAGCTGCTATCTGTATTTTGAAAATTAGGCATACTTCTCCCAGAACTAAACATATCGCTTTCTGGCATCCCTGTCCTTTCATAACCAATATTTTCATTATCTAGCCCTAAATTATCCTCTGCAGCAGAGTAATTATCTTCAGAGACCTTTTTTTTACCAAATTGAATCCTGTCAAAAAAACCTATGTTAATCACCCTTTTATTGTTTGATTTATTTTATTAATTGTACTGTTCTTTGCATTTTCAAACATATTCTTAACGAAAGATGTTGGAATTAGCCCCATGAACTTAAACACAATTGTTTCAGGATAAACAATAATATTTTTTTTCTTATACTCGCCGAATATGAAGAACGTGCCTCTTTTGTCAATTGCTTCGCTGAATAAAACAGCAAAAATATTTGCTTTGAATTCCATAGGGTCACTGTTACCATTAAGAGCAGGATCAATGCCTGTTTCACTCTTGTACAAGCTGATTGGATCATTTGATTTCAGCAAAGTGTAAAGAAAACTTTTTGAAGTTTTTTTACCATTAAAATAAAGCTCTTCATCAACTAAATCAAATGCCTTAATTTCAATTATAAACATCTTATAGTTATCACCAAGCATTTTCTTATAATCCTGTTTTTTGAAACTATTTTGATATTCTGCAACCTGGCTTATTGTCAGAAATTCTGCTTCTTCCTCAGAATCTGTTGCAACAAAACCAGCAACAATCTTTTCATTATTTTGCAAAAGCATAAGCTTTGGCTGGCTTTCAAGATTATTCTTTAGCTCAACTGCATCCTGATAAGTAAAAAAGCCAAAAATGCTTGTTATCAGAAAAGCAATAATCAATATCATAAGAACTGCCTTGA
>PCYE01000034.1:2876-11063 GCA_002762865.1 Candidatus Woesearchaeota archaeon CG10_big_fil_rev_8_21_14_0_10_33_12
ATTGTTATTATCAAACCAGTATCCATTTTTACCTCTTTTTATATCTTTAAAACATGTTTTTATTTAAACCTTTTTATTTTTATTACCTTTAAGAGCAGATCATTTTTTCCATAAGGCTTTTTGCTGTAATGTCTTTTTGCATGCTCAACTATCAGGGAATGGTACTCCTGATACAGCTTGAGATCTTTTTCAAGGTTGTTTTCAAACAATTTTTTGATTTCCTCATATGATGCATGTTTTTTGATAAAACCAAGTTTTGAAAAAATTCTTCTTGTGTATGCATCAACTACAAAGGTTGGAACTTTAAATGCATAAAGCAATATTGAGTCAGCTGTTTCAGGGCCAATGCCCCAAACATTAAGCAGTTCTTCTCTTGTTGGGACTCTATTTTTAAGGCTTAAATAGAAATCAGTAAACTCTTTTATTTTCCTCGCTTTCTGGTTGAAATAGCCAGCTGGCTTAATAGCCTGCTTTAATTTTTCCAGACTAAGTTTTTTAATTGCCTGCGGTGTTAATGCTTTTAATCCCTTTATATTGAGCAAAGCTTTCTCAACCTGTGGCCAGCTTGTATTTTGTGTTAAAATTGCACCAATGCAAATCTCAAATCTTTGCTTGTTGTTTCCTGGATAAGAATAATCTTTTGGGTGATAACCCTTTATTAAGCCTGTTTTTGTTGGATTTGTGCCATTGCAATCTAATAAAGGCCACCAGCCTTGGAAGCCATATTTCTTGAGCAATATATTATATACTCTCTTTAGCAGATTCATCTTGTTTCTTTTCTTTTTTAAGTTCTACTATTTTATTTATATCCTGAATAACAACATCTATCTGAGATTTTAAGTTCTTTACAGACAGGTTAGATAAATTTTTAATTGTCCCAATATTCTCAAAGAGCACGCTGCTTTGTTTGGTGCTGTTCTTTATCAAACTTATTGTGATATCTCTTCTCCACTCAATCTTCTGGTCTTCTAATATATTAATTAATTCGAGAAGCTTTTCTAATGACTGTGTAATGCTAATAAAAATCAGCTCTGCATTCACAGGGTCAATGTCTTTTGTAAAATGATTGATTCTGCTTTTTGTAAACAATGTAGATATCTGATGCAATGAGTCTTCTAAGGATGCGATGTAGGTATACATATCAATAATTTCTCTCTTTCTTATTATGCCTTCTTCAATATGCTCTATTATCCTGTTTATATTCTGCCTGAATAACAGCAATGAAGATCTGATCCTGCTAATTTTTTCACCGAGAGAAATCTCATACACCTCATTTAGGATTATATCCTGCTTTATAGAAACAAGCTTTGACGTAACAAATGCCAGTAAAAGTAATCCGCAAATAACTTCAATTAAGGCAAGAATCCTGAATCCCCCAAAAGGTATGATATCACCAAAGCCAGTTGTTGTTGCAGTTATAAAACTAAAGTATATTGCATCAAACATACTTAAACTGGTTGTATTTCCTAAAGATTGATATAAATAAGAACTGCCTTTTGTTAAGAAATGATACACAAAGCCAAACATCATTATAACAAAAGCCCATATAAAGAAAATATTCAGAAATGATAACTTGTCAAACCAGGCATTCATGCTATTTTTCTTTAAATTGCTTAGCAGCTGGCTAAGGGGTATATATTTTTTCATACAAAATGATTCGCATATGTCCTATATAAACCTTGCTCTACAAAAAAAGATTATTTTATTTCATTTAATTGCCTGATTATTTCCTTAACTCCCATTGTAGAGGGATCTTTTGTTATCTGGTTTGCAAGCTTTTTGAGCTTTTTGTCAGAGTTTGATAATGCTACTTTAAACCCTGGATTCAAGAACATATCTACATCGTTCTCTCCGTCTCCGACAACAATTGTCTTTTCCATATCAATATTCAGGTATTGCATTGCCAGCCTTAATCCAAGCCCCTTATTAACATTTATTGGTGTTACCATAATTTCATCCACATTTTTCACAAAACACACTTTATCTGCAATATTTCCTAATTCTTTCCTTATAAATTTTTCATATTCAATCTTATTGCTCGTTATTACTCTTCCTTTTACTGTATTTGGAAGATTAAGACTCTTAATTATTTTCCTTGCTCTTCTCATATAAAGTGTGTTTAGAGTAATTGTTTTTTTAGTGGAAGGGAAATATATTACTGCACCATTCTCCGCAACAACACATCTCCATATATTGAATTTATGACAGAGCTTTTTTACATAATAAATACTCCTTCCGGTTGCGAGGATTAAATCTATTCCTAAATTTTTTAAATCATTTAAGAGTTCCTTGTCAAAATCAGCAGGGTCAAACTCCGGCTTTCCTGGCCTGTCTGTTATTGTTCTGTCAAGGTCAGTTATTATTGCCTTGACATCAGACCGATTTAAATACTTAATCTTATGAAATTCATTCTTAGCTTTAATGACCTTATTATATACAATCAAATGTTTCTCAATGCCTATTTCCATCTTGAAATTATTTTCTACAATTTCAACAGACTTCTTTGACATCCTCTCTCTTAATTTATTATTTTTAAGAATTCTTATAATACTATCAGAGGTTGTATCAATATCCCCAATATCAACAAGAAATCCATTCTCATTATCCTTGACCTGTATTGGGATGCCGCCAACTTTTGTCCCCACAATTGGGTTTCCGCAGGCCATGCCTTCTGTGACAGAAAGGCCAAAACCCTCATTTTTTGAGCATAATGCAACAATATCAGAACTATTGTAAAGCTCTGGAAGAATGTTGTAATCAATATTTCCGGTAAAAATAACATCCTTATCAAGATTAAGGTCTTTTATAAGCTGGTGCACATTTTGATTCAGAATTTCCCTGTCTTTTGACAGCTTGCTGCTCATTGATTTTCCACCTACGAAGACAAGCTTTGCATTAGGAACATCTTTCAGTATTTTTGGCATGGCTTTAATAAGCTGCTCATGGCCGCACTTTGCATCAACACGCTGTACGCATAATATAACTTTTGAATCTTTAGGAATGCCATATTTTTCTCTTACAGCTGCCTTATTAACATTCATAACCTTAAACAGATGAGTGTTTGCTATTGGATAAATTAATTCTGTTTTGTCTCTTGAGAGGCCTGCATTTACCGCTGCTTCTATATACTCTGGCGAAGAAAAAATTATTTTGTCATACTCATTTAGATTTTTTATAAGAAATTCTGAAAGCGGCTTTGATATATTCTCAATAAAAGGTATGTGCCATGTTAAAATTAATGGAATTCCTCTCGGGACATATTTATAAGCAAAAAGAAGCTGAAAATCATGTATATGCACAACATCGGCATGATTCTCTTCAAGAAGCTCTTTTATTTTTTCCCCAAAATACTCATTCACAGTATTAAAATCAGAAAACCCTTCCATCTGGTCTGCAGGCTTCCTGAACTCATTCTTATTATAATGGCATTCTTTGTATACTGCCTCTTTGAATTTGCTGTAGCCCACCATTATTTCAGATTTAATAGGCTCTTTAGGAACCCTAAAAATAGATACGCCCTTTATTTCATCCTGATTTTCATCTCCAGACGGCCTTAAATGGACTTCAACAACTTCATTGCCATTCTTTACCATCTCTTTGCAGAGATTAAGAAGATAAGTTGATACTCCGCCTATATGAGGATAGAAAGACTGGCTTGCATAGTATATCTTCATTTGTTATTCCTTATTATGTGATGTGGGCATTTTATATAAGTTTTTGGGTTATAAAAAATTTATGCAAACAATTCAAAAAATTTAAATAAGACAAGATTAATAATAAGAAAAAATAATACGAAAAATGATTCCTAAGCTTGATAATTACAAAAAAATTGTTGGAAATAAGGTTGTAAAACAAATAAGGGAAAGTGCAGTGCCTCTTCATGGCAGGCATATTGTGCATATAAACGCAACATCAATGGGAGGAGGTGTTGCAGAAATTCTGAATTCACTGATTTTTCTTATGAATGATGTGGGCATAGATACAGGATGGCGTGTTGTTCTGGGAAGCCACTCTTTCTTTAATGTAACAAAAAAAATGCATAATTTTCTTCAGGGAAAAAAAGGAAACATGACAAGCAACTACAAGAAGATATACCTTGAATATTGCAAAAGAAACTCCATGATAAACCATATTAATGAGCATGATGTTGTTATTGCGCATGATCCGCAGCCATTGGGGATGATAGCCAATTATAACAAAAGAAATAAATGGATATGGAGATGCCATATAGATATTTCAAACCCTAACAACCAGGCATTGAATTTTCTGCTGCCTTTCATAAAAAAATATGATGGTGTTGTTGTTTCATCCAAAAAGTTTAGGATAAAGCATTTAAGAAAACCCCAAATAATTATTCACCCGAGCATAGACCCATTATCTGTAAAAAATAAAAATATCAGCCATGCCAAAGCAAAAAGGCTATTGTCAAAATCAGGGATTGATATGGACAAGCCAATAATCACACAGATTGGGAGGTTTGACCCATGGAAAGGCCATATTGGCGTAATTAATATGTTCAAGAAAATAAGGGAAAAAGAGGACTGCCAGATGATTTTTATGGGTGATATGGCAAGTGATGACCCGCAAGGTCCAGTATTATATCATAAAATAAGACAGACTGCTGACAAATTTAAAGACATTTACACAATAACACAAAAGAATGATTTGCTGGTTAATGTCCTGCAGAGAGAATCTGCTTTTGTATTTCAGAATTCTTTGAGAGAAGGTTTTGGATTAACTGTGACTGAGGCATTATGGAAGGGAACACCTGTTCTTGGAACAGCAGTTGGCGGGATTCCACTGCAGATAATCAATGGCAAAACAGGTTATGTTATTAAGGATGAAAAAGATGGCATAACCAGGGCATTAAACATACTGAGAGATAAATCGCTTCGCGATAAATTAGGCAAGGCCGGCCATGAGCACGTGAAAAACAATTTTCTTATTACAAGACACCTGCAGGACTACATTAATATGTTAAATAAGGTATGTTTTCCACAAATACTATAATTTAATCTTAACAATTTTTGATAAAGAACATGGTCTCAATCAGATCAAAAGCTTTCCATTCTTCATTATGGTTTTGCCATCAATTTCTATTGTTGGTTCTTTTATGACTCCATCCAAATGCAGGGGAATATTATTTGTCCCATTGTAGCTTAGGTCATTTCCGAATGCAAAATGCACAGTTTCAAGAACCTTTTCATCTTCCAAAATATTTCCTGTAATTTTTGCCTTTGGGTTTGTTCCAATGCCAAGCTCTCCAAGCAGGAATGCTTTTTCTCCGAATGAAGAAAGCATTTGATTAATCTTTTTTGCTTCTTTGTTATCAAGGATAATTTTTCCTGTTCCATTAAAAACCTTAACCTTTACAGGATTTTTCAGAATTCCAATGTCAGGAAAAGAGCTGTCAAAAACAATTGTTCCGTTTGTTTTTTCCCTTACTATCCCGCTGTCAATCTCCCCTGTTGGCAGATTTCCAAAAGCCCCTTTTTTGTTTTTCAGAAGATTATCACTCTCGCTTCTTGTGTCATGCACTGCTGTTTTTATGTTTGTTCCTGCTTTTGTTTTAATATGGATTTCTTTTGAGTTTAATACAACTAGCTTAAGTTTTTTATGGAGTCTTATAAGCCAGTCATAATCAATATCAACACATCTGTTCATCATATCTTCTGTTAATCCAGGGGATGAAATTATCCTGTGGCCCCTCTTTGTTGCATCCCGCCTTGCATTAGTGTGTGATAATGATTTTGAAGTAAGGTAAAACTGGACATCATAATCAAGCATTAGTTCAGCAGTTTTTCTATCTGGCTCCTGCCCATTTATTTCAAGTTCTTCAATAACTTCTATTCTTGCAGAGCGGGTTATTTTTTTTGCATATTCATAAATTTGCATTGCTAATTCTTTTTTTGGCTCATCAGTTATAACCAAAAAACTTTCATTTGGTTTTAAATCTAAGATTTTTATCAGTATTATATTTAGTATTTTAGAATCTATTGCCATACAGAGTAAAAACAGCCTCTGCTTTATTAAAGTTTGGTTAATTAAAATTTTCATAAATTTTAACAAAACCTTTATAAACAATTATAAATTCTTGTTTAATATGAAACCAAACCAAAAATTAGGTTTTATTGGCATCGCTTTAGTTAGTTTTATTTCTGTCATTATCATTATTTAATAATGCCGGCTTTAGTTTTTAGGCTGACAAATGAGTTTAAAGATAGAAATAAATATAAACAAATAAAAAAAATCAAGGTAAATGAGGCAAAAATGGACAAAAAATATGATTTTAACAAGATAGAAAAAGAAACACTTGGATTTTGGAGAAAAAATAAAAAACAAATCTATGATTCTTTTCAGGAAAATAATAAAGACAAAAAGCCATTATTCTCATGGCTGGAAGGCCCTCCAACTGCAAATGCCCCGCCTGGCCTGCATCATGTTGAGGCCCGTGTTTCAAAGGACTTGGTTTGCAGATATAATTTTATGAGGGGCTTTGCAGTTCCAAGAAAAGGTGGATGGGACTGCCATGGCCTGCCAGTTGAAATACAGGTACAGAAGAAACTCAAGCTTAAAACAAAAAAAGACATCTACAAATTTGGGGTTGAAAAGTTTATTAATATATGCAAAAAAGATGTTTTCTCATTTGTAAAGGAATGGTCTGATATGACAGAAAGGATGGGTTTCTGGGTTGATTTAGACAATCCTTATATCACCATGGAAAAAAACTACATGGAGAGCGAGTGGTGGGCATTAAAGCAATTGTTTGATAAAGGCCTTATCTACAAAGATTATAAGGTTGTTCCTTACAGTGTTGGTTGTGAAAGCCCGTTATCAAGCCACGAAGTAGCACTTGGCTATCAAGATATTATAGAGGATACAGTAACCATCAGGTTTGAGGCAAAAGAGGATATTTACAAAAAATTTCCAGAGCTTGAAAAAGGCAAGAAACTCTATTATCTGGTCTGGACAACAACACCATGGACACTTCCAAGCAATCTTGCAATTGCAGTTAAGGATGATATAAATTATATAATTATAGAAACAGATTTTTCAGACAAGAAAAAAGAAAAAGCATATTATATTATTGCAAAAGATTTATTGGAAAGATATTTTCCTGATAAAAACAACAGAAAAATAATAAAAACAATAAAAGGAAAAGAGCTTGAAAATCTTGGATATAAACCTTTGTTTAATTATTTTAAAGACAAAGCTAATTCATTTAGATTTATTCTTGCTGACTTTGTAACAACAGAAGAAGGCACTGGCCTTGTTCACCAGGCACCGGCTTTTGGAGAGGATGACTTCAATATCTGCAGGGAAAAAGAAATTGATTTTGTCAATCCAGTTGACCTTGAGGGCAAGTTCACTAAAGAGGTAATTGATTATAATGGAAGGTTTGTAAAGGACTGTGATGAGGATATAATAAAAAGATTAGATAAAGAGGAAAAATTATTTGTAACATATAAAGTTAAGCATACATATCCTTTCTGCTGGAGAACTGGCTGCCCATTGATTTATTATGCAATGAATGCATGGTTTATCTCTGTTTCAAAATTCAGGGATAAATTAGTTAAAAATAACAACAAGATTAACTGGTATCCTGAAAGCTTTAAACAGGGAAGGTTTGGAAACTGGATTTCAGAGGCAAAGGACTGGGCTTTATCAAGAAACAAGTTCTGGGGAACTCCATTAAACATATGGGTTTGCAATAATGAAAAATGCAATCATATGGAGGCAATAGGAAGCATAAAAGAACTTAAGGAAAAAACAGGTGTTGAGGTTAATGACCTGCATATTGGCTCTGTTGATCCATTGACATATAAATGCCCAAAATGCGGCAAAATAATGAAAAGAACACCAGAGGTAATTGACTGCTGGTTTGATTCCGGGGCAGCACAATTTGCACAATTTCATTATCCATTTGAAAACAAGGATTTGTTCAAGAAAAGATTTCCATATGATTTCATCTCAGAGTCAATTGACCAGACCCGTGGCTGGTTTTACACACTCCATGTTTTATCAACACTTTTGTTTGATGACCTAAGCTACAGAAATGTTCCGGTTACAGGGCTTTTATGTGATGAAAACGGGGAAAAAATGTCCAAGTCAAAGGGCAACATGCTATACCCAAATGATGTTTTTGACAAAAAAGGCGTGGATTCTGTAAGACTGCTTATGTGCTCT
>PCYE01000034.1:11079-17801 GCA_002762865.1 Candidatus Woesearchaeota archaeon CG10_big_fil_rev_8_21_14_0_10_33_12
CTTTCAGTCTTTGACGAAGTGATAATGCCCTTTTTCAACATACTCTGGAATTCATATTACTATATTGCGGATTACATAAACAACTTCAAGCTTGATAATATAAAAAATATTAATGTTAAAAGAGTAGAGGATAGATGGATTATATCAAGAATAAACTCAACTATAAATGATGTTGAGAAAAGCATGAAAAAATATGACTATGCACATGCCATTGAATTTATAAGAAACTTTGTAATAAATGATTTTTCAAGGACTTACATTAAAATTATAAGAGACAGAACCCAGGAAGAGGATAAAGAACTTGCATTTACTTTTAAGTATGTTTTTGACAGGCTTATAAAAATAATGGCTCCATTCACACCATTTGTGTCAGAATATGTTTATCAGGAATTTTTAAAAGGGGAATCATGGAGCATACATTTTGAGAAATGGCCAAAGCATGAGAAAATAGACAAAAACCTTGAGCAGGAATTCTTATCTGCTTTTGATATAATCCAAACAATTCTTGCAGCAAGGGAAAAAGCCCAGGTTGGAATAAGGTGGCCATTAAGCAGGGCTGTTATACACCAAAAAGAAGAAAAGTCAAAAAAACCAGCTAAGGATGTTGAATCATTAGTATTATCACAGACAAACATAAAGAGATTAGAATATACTAAAAGGTTTAACATTGAATATGACTTTAAAATTAATTACAAAAACCTTGGGAAAGCATATGGCAAAAAAACAGCAGATATGATTGAATTGATTAACAAGAACAAAAATAAGGTAATAAAGGCCTTTGATACTAGAAAAGAAAAAATCTCCTTTAATAGAAATGAGATTGATTTAAAGGAACACCTTAATCTGATTAAAATTGTTCCAAAACCATTTATTCTCGTTAGTGCTAAAGATTTTGATGTCTACCTTGATACAACAATGAATCCTGAGCTTGAGAACGAAGGATATTTTAGAGAGTTGACAAGAAGAATACAAAGCCTGAGAAAAAAGGCAGAGCTTAACAAAAGAGATAAAATAGAACTTGTTCTAGAGCTTGATAAAGAGTTTGAGAACTATATCAGAAAAAACCTTAAGGAGCTGGAGGAAAAAGTAGGCTCAAAAAAGACTATTTTTGGGAAGGTTTCCAAAGAATTCAAGTTCTCAACAAAAGAAAAGGTAAAGCAAAAAGAATTTGGAATTGGAATTAAGAAAATTAATTAAACTAAAACAGCGTTGATTGTCCCTTCCTGGCCAGGCCTGTTTGTTATCACTGCTTTTCCTTTCTCTGTCTGGATAAAACTGCCTTTTGTCATTATGTTTCTCCTTACAAAGTGCCTGTTAGAAGGTGTTTCAACAACAGAGACTATTTTTACCTTAGAATATTTTTTGGTTTTTTTATCCAATAGGTTAGCAATATTTTCATTAAGCAGCACTTGTTTGTGATTCCCTCCCTTAGTCCTGATTATTTTTAGTTTTCTTTCATCAACCTTTGTTAAGGAAGGAACTCTTCCCTGCTCAAACAATCTTTTAGTTCTGTTCTTCTTATATCTTGAGCTTGTTGAAGTTCTCTTTGATCTTCTTTGACTTATAACCATAGGGTTAGGGATTTCTGAATTATTTATAAGCTTTTTGATTCTCCAGATATTTTATATAGCAAAGTTTATATATGCAACCATTACCCCTTTTATTATATTTTAATTTTGGGAGTGTGATTTGGAATGGAAGATTCAAGACCATTAGATGCCTTAAACAAGGCAAGAAACAAGAGAGTAATTGTCGAACTAAAGAACGGAAAACAATATGTTGGAAAATTAAATGCATTTGACATACACATAAATGTTGTTCTGGAAGAAGCTGAAGAGAAAGTTAATGGAGAATTAACAAGAAAGCTTGGTGTTGTTTTTTTAAGGGGAGATACAATCATTATGGTTTCACCAGCATAAATGATTTTCTTGGAGTATTAAAATGTCTAAAGGAACTGCCTCAATGGGCAAGAAAAGCGGAAAGAAGAACATGATTCACTGCCGCAGGTGCGGCAAGAGAACATACCACATAAGGAAGAAGGTATGCTCGTCATGCGGGTTTGGAAAATCCCCAAAGCTCAGAAGCTATAAATGGAAGAGAGTTAAATAAATCTCTTTTTATACTATTTTTCTTGTATTCAAAACAATTTATTTTTCCAGAGAATAATAATTCCTATTATTGCAAGAGTTACTGAGATTATCATTGTAATCAGAAAAGCATGCGGAGATTTTTGAAATGGCAATGCAATATTCATGCCGTAAATGCTCGCAACAAGATTTGGCAGCATTAGGATTAAGGTTATAGAAGTCAGAAGTTTCATGACCATATTTAAATTATTTGATATAACTGAAGCAAATGCATCCATCATCCCGCTAAGAATATTTGAGTAAATGTTTGTCATTTCAATTGCCTGCTTGTTTTCCTCTGTTGTATCCTCAAGAAGCTCTTTATCAGGCTCAAATTGTGTAAACATGCTTGTTTTAGTTAATCTTTCAATCAAGAACTGGTTTGATTTTAGAGAGGTGCTGAAATAAACCAATGATTTTTCAATATTCAATAGGTCAAAAATTTCCTCATTTTTCATTGATTTTTTTAAGTTATCCTGAATAATGTGAATTTTTTTATTGATAATATTTAAGTATTTTAAGTAAGTCTTTGCAGAGATTAGCAATATTTTTAGTGTTGTCTGAATTTTTTTTTCAGTATAAATCTTCTGTGTTTTTAATTGAGTTATAACATTATTTTCATTGAAACAAAGGGTTATCAGATAATTATCTAAGATAATTATGCCCAAGGGTATTGTTGAATACTCTAATTCAGCATTGTCTAAATTTTTCTGAGGAGTTCTGATTACAATAAAGAAAAGGTTATCATATTTTTCCATATCAGACATTTCATCTATGTCCTTAAGGGAGGATATAATCTCCTGCGGCATTTCAATAAGGTTACTTATTTTTAACAACTCTTCTTCAGTCGGAGAAATAAGATTTATCCAGCAATCCTTTACAGGTTTTTTTATTTGTTTTAGTCCTCCTTTGAAGGATTTGAATATTTCTATCATCTGGTTTTATCAAATTATTAACTAATATTTAAATAATTGGTTTTTAAAATCAAACAGCCTTAAACAAAAAGCTTTTTATACATTATATATGTTTCTCTTTTTATGCGGGGATGCCGGAGCGGTCAAACGGGACAGGCTTAGGACCTGTTGGCTTAGTGCTTGCGGGGGTTCGAATCCCTTTCCCCGCATTATATATAGACAATTTTAAATGATTAAAAAAGATTAAAAAGAGTAAATAATGTTTAAATGAGCTTATTTTTGATAAAATAAGCTTTTATAGTGGTTTGTAAAGTTTTAAAGAGCTTTATAAAGCTTTAAGCTAAGTGTCAGGCAAGTATGTTTATAAACAAAACAATATTCTTATAGCTATGATTCAGTATAAGTTGTATTTATGCTGGTCAATATAAAAAAAACACATGGAGGTGTTAAGAAATGGAAATTAGAAAAGCAATAAAAAGAATTATTGCTTTGGGAACAGGCGCAACAATGCTTGGAGCGACTGTTTTAGGAGCAATGGCCGCAGCTGATTTAGGAAGCTACCCTGCACCATTTGTAGTAGGCAGCACATATAATGCTGTTGCTATAGTTGGAGCAAATGCAAAGGCAGCAGACTCAATCGGGGTGGCAGATGTACTGCTAGGACTGGCCTATATAGAAGGCGCAGCATCAACAACAGCAACAACAAGTCTCGAAGGAGATGCATATAAGATAGCCAAAGGCACAGATGTACTCAACTTGTACGAGTATCTTTCAGGTAATTCTGGAGCTGTAGCCCTTCAACAAGGACCTATATCAACAGTAACAAAGAACGAGTTAAATGCATTAGCAGACGGAAGCATTACCAATGAAAAGGGAACATTTACTTACAGCCAATTTATTGATATGCCAGACAATGCAAGCATTGTTTATGAAGTAAATAGTGATGTTTCAGATGACCCTGCATTGTATTTGAAGTTTGTTGATGGCTCACAAGGATATAAGTACTCGTTGACATTTGGAAGTGCAGTTAAATCTGATATAGATGATGCTGATGACCTGGATGACTTGGACAACAAGAGAATCTCAATGCTTGGAAAGGAATTCACCATTATATCCACAGATAATTCAACAGGAGTTATTGACCTAATGGCAGGATCTGTCCAGGATACATTATCAGAGGGTGAGTCAAAGACCTACACAATAAATGGAATTGACTATGAGACTGAAGTAATAATCATAACAGATACAGGAACATCTCAAGTCAAATTCAAGATAAATGGCGAGACAACAGACGCAATGGTAGCAGCTGACACATTCAAGCTGGCAGATGGAACAGAGATTGGTGTTAAGGAAATACTTGCTAATGAAGCAGGAGATGTAACACAAGACCTTGTAGAGTTTTATCTTGGAGCTGAGAAGATAACCTTTACAGACGCTGGTTTTGATGGAGCAGGTACATTAACTGTTGGAGGAGAGGATGTTTCCGATGTTGTAGCAGGCCTTACTGCCGGAACAACAAGCTCTACAACAACATCAATAAGCAATATTGATGTTACTTGGACAACAGGAGATGACTACTATGTGCCAATTGGAGGAAAACTTTCAGACCAACTTGAAGCAGATGAAAAAGACAAATTGTTCTTAGAGAACCTGGATTTTGAGTTTACTGGAGTTGACTTTGGAGAAACAGAAGAAATAAAGTTAAAGGATGGCTCAAGTACTACTATGAAGCTAAGCATTCCAACAAAGACAGGCGGTGACTTGAACTTCTATGCATTCTACACTGATTTAACAGACATTTTATTGGGAAAGAATGCTGACAGGCCACTTGTTATTGCTGCAGGTATTCCAATTAAGGAGAACTATGAGTTCATAGCAACTAGCAATACATACAGCCATTTGCTTGAGTTAACTAACTTGGATGAAACAAACCACCAGGCAACCTTTAAGGATGTTGGATTAGGAACAAGCTTTAAGGTAACTATGGCAGACGGTGTAGCAAAGACATTCCGTTTGGATGGACAGACATACACCTTTACAGCAAACTACGGAAATGACGAAATCAACTTCACCAATAGTGGTGCTAATGGTGTTTCAGGTGTAATATACACCTCTTCAGAAGCATTTGCTACAATTTCGCTAAATGGTGCTCAGGGACTTGTAGTGTTTACTGAAAATGCTGATGGTCCAGGAGATTCATCTGGCGCTGAAAAAACAGTGACAATGAATGTAATTAACTCAACAATAAGCGGTACAAATAAGATTGAAGTAAGTTCCACAGTGGCATCAACTGACCAGTATATTAGTGATGGATTGAAATCATGGGACAGCAAGGATGAGTATCAGTCAGGCTACACAAGATGGGGAACATATGTTGAGTTGGACACAAATGACCAAAACAGTGTAACATTGACATATCCAGAAGCTGAAGCAATAGCAGACGTCTACATAACAAGCGGTGTTGTTTCAACATCTGCAGCAGGAGGAGAAGTAGGCGGACTTGTTCAGGTAGATGTTGGATCAGCTATGTTGGATTCAGAAGTAGCTGACTGGGAAGCACAGAATGTCATTGTAGTTGGTGGGCCATGTGTCAACACAGTAGCAGCAGAGCTTATGGGCAATCCAGCAGATTGCACAACAGGCTTCGAAGAAGGCAAAGCAAAGATTAAATTGTTCGAAGGCGAGAACGTTGCCTTATTAATAGCTGGTTACTCTGCAGATGACACAAGGAGAGCATGCACTGTCATGAAGAACTACAAAGACTATGCAGATGACTTAGGCGGCATGGAAGTAGAGATGACTGCAACAAGTGATGCAGACATCGTACTTGGTGTACCAACAGTTGAATAAGCTGAATAAGCTTTTTTTCTTTTTTTTTATTTTTCAAAACTTTTTCTGAAGATTTATGCAATAAAACTCAAGAAGCTTAAGACATATTATTAGTCAGTCTTAAGAGGGAATTTTGAGTCTCAAAACCCAATGTATATGGATTTGCCTACCACATTATGCCTCCAATCTGTGATAAGTGGTCTTTGACACTATAACTTAAGGTTTTATACACAAACCTTAAGTTATAATAGAAAGGTTTATAAATAATGTAAACATTACTGTTTACAGGTGATTTATATGATCCAAGTTCAAGTAAGAGTTCCTGAGGAAAAAGTTAGAGTGATTGATAATTGGATAAACCAAGGAAAATTCAAAAGCAGAAGTGATACTATGAAAACCATACTTGCTTTCTACATAGAAAGAGAAAAAACAAGAGAGTTTTACAATATGCTGATGCAAAGGAGCAATGAAGCAAGAGAAAAGCCCGAAATTCTTATACCCTTAGTGGACTGAGCATGACTTATAAAATCCTTTTGCACCCAAAAGCAAATAAGTTTCTGGAAAAAAATGAAACAGTAATAAGAGAAAGGATAAAGAATAAATTAAGGGTATTAAAAAACTTTCCAGACAGAAAAGGAAATCACCTTAAGTATACAACATTCTGGAAGCTTAGGATAGGAGACTATAGGGCAATATATGAAATAAATAATAAAGAAAAAAAGGCAATTGTGTTATTTATAGGGCACAGAAAAAATGTTTACGACGACTTCTCAAGGCTGTTTTAATTTCAACGCGATATTAGGCACCGTTGAAAATCTCGAAAGATTTATAACCCAACAAGCCCATGATGGGC